>JBHHWM010000021.1:0-34935 GCA_046756545.1 Rhodothermales bacterium
GCTACGCACACTGGGGGTGATCCTCGTCGTGACGGCCCTCGGAGCAGCCCGATACGCCGACCGGCAGGCGCTCCCGCCGCACCACATCAAGCACGTCGTAGATCGGCTGCCCGGGGGCGAGACCTCCGCCGTGCTGATCGGTCGGGTCCTCGACGACCCGGTGATTCGTTCGTCCGGCACCCGCTTCCTCCTCCTGACCGACACCCTGGTCGCCGCCCCGGACACCCTGCCGATGACAGGCCGGGTGCAGGTGAGCTTGAGACGATCTTTTCGGGAATCATCTGCTCCTTTCCCCACGATCAAGCAAGGGGATGTCGTGTCCCTGCGAGGCTTGCTCCGGCCGCCGCCTCCTCAAAAAAATCCCGCAGACTTCGATTATGGGCACTACCTCCGGCAACGCGGCACCCACGCAACCCTGACCCTCTACGATTCGGCTGACGCAAGCGTTATCGGAAACCGACGAACGTGGGCCGAACGCGCCATCGCGGCCATGCGGGCCTACGTCCGTACCCAGCTCGACCGCTTCATTCCCTCCGCCGACGCCCGTGCCGTGTTGCACGCTCTGGTGCTGGGGGATCGAAGCGGAGTAGCCGGGGAAACTCGGAATCAGTTTGCTCGCTCCGGGCTGATGCACCTGCTCGCGATCTCAGGGTTGCATGTGCTCTTCGTGGGGATGGTGCTGTATTATGTGTTGGGACCGTTTCTGCTGCGGTTGCGCCTCCGATGGAGGACGGTGGAAGGCGTACGTGCAACAGCGACGATAGCGGTATTGCTGCTCTATCTGTTCATCGCAGGCGCGAGCGCGTCCGCCGCGCGGGCGGTGATCATGGCGGGATTGTTCATCGGCGGGGTGGTGCTCCAACGGTCGTCGCACCCGCTGAACACCCTGGGGGTAGCGGCGGTCGTGTTGTTACTGGCGCGGCCTGGCTATCTCTTCGACGTGGGCTTCCAACTCTCTTTTGCCGCCGTCGCGTCCATCGTGACCCTCCATCCGAGAATCCATGAGAGGCTTCCTGAGGCCTGGCTGTCGAAGGCCGCACTCCGGGCCTCTGTTGCGGTGGTGACTGTGTCGGTAGCGGCTACCCTGGGGACGATACCGGTGTTGCTGTTTCACTTCGGCCGCGTCTCCTTTGCCGGGCTCCTGCTGAATATTCTGGCGATCCCCGCCACGGCGCTGGCGCTGGGAGGCGCCCTCATGACCGTCTGCCTGGGGGGGTGGTTCGCCTCCGCCGCGGCTGTCTTCGGCGCGGCGGCAGACATACTGGCACGGCTGCTCTTGTGGACGGCTGAGACCGGCGACGGGGTGCTGGGCCGATTGGCCGTGGAATCGTTCGTGCGAGACCCCTGGTACCTTCTGGCTCTGACCGCTGCCTTGCTCATGCTCGCCCAGTGGCCCCGCCCCCGGTACCGATGGCGCTTGGCCGCCACGGCGCTGTGCCTCGCAGCAGCCGGTGTGTGGTCCGGTATCCTTCGGGGGGACTATTCGAACGACCTAGAGGTCATTTTCTTCGATGTGGGTCACGGCGACGCCACGTTGGTTTCCCTCCCCAATGGACGGTACCTTCTCATCGACGCAGGAGCGCGCAACCGGTTCGTAGACCAGGGCGCGCAGACGCTCCTCCCGCATCTCGAACGCCTCGGCATCCGTCACCTCGACGCTGTCGTCGTCACACATCCTCATAACGACCACCTCGGCGGATTGCCTACACTCCTGCAGGCCGTTCCCATCCGCCGCGTCCTCCACAACGGGCAACCCGTTTCTTCCGCCCTCTACACCGAAACCATGCTCCTGCTCGACAGCCTGGCCGTGTCGCACCGGGGAGTCAGTGCCGGCGACACGCTTGACCTCGACCCCTCCGTACAGATCCAGGTCCTGGCCCCTGCCTCACCAGGCATGCTCGACGGCGACGTGAATAATGCGTCCGTCGTGATTCGCCTGGCGTATGGAGAGACGACCTTTCTCTTCACCGGAGATGCCGAAGCAGAGGCCGAACAGCGTATCCTGGCACAGTACGGCGATCTCCTACACAGCGACGTGGTCAAAGTGGGGCACCATGGTTCGCGGACGAGCAGCACGCCGACATTCGTCAGGCACGTGCTGTCCGGCACAGGCCGGGCCTCCATGGCGATTGTAAGCGTGGGAAGAGACAGTGACCGCTTCGGCCTCCCCAATGCGGACGTGCTAACGCGGTGGCAAGCCGAGGGGGCTACGGTGTGGACCACCCTTCAAGAGGGGGCCGTCTGGCTGCGCAGCGACGGGCAACGTATCAGCCGTGTGCGATGGCGCTAGCAGCACGGCATCTCAATGGTCCACATAAAGCGGCACCGGGCACTTCTTGAGAAGTGCTGCCGTGGTGGATCCAAAAGCCAGTCGTGCAAGCTTCGAGACCGAGTGTGCGCCGGCAACTACCGCGTCGGCCTCCCCACGTTGCGCGAACTCGACGATCTCCTTCGCGAAATCTGCCCCCTTGACGCTCGACGTGTTCGCCCGGTAGCCGTGAACCCTCATGTACTCTTTCGCCATCTGCAAGGCCAACTCCGACCCCTCACGCTGTTTCTCCTTCTCATAAACGTTCAGAATATCTACCGTCGGGTCCGTCCCAAACGGCTTCTGTTGCACGAAACGCCGCATCGTGCGCGCCGAGGCTCTGCTACCGTCATAGGCAATGAGAACGCGACGGACCGGGCGATAGAGGTTCGGGACCACCAGGGTAGGCGCGATGGTGTCTCGAACTACACGGACCAGCGTCTTGGTCGATTTCTCCGGGTGGCTGTAGAAAAAATGAGGGTCTTTTCCCACCACGAGCAAATCGTGATACTTCATGTCCTCCACGATGCGCTCAAACGGAGCGCCCTCGGTAACCTGCACCCCGAAGCGCATCTCCGAACCCTCCATCGACTGCTGAAACTCGGCGGTGAGGTTCCGGGCTACAGCCCGCGCTTCTGCCGTCAGGTTCTCCTGGAGCTTCTCCATCAAGTACATGCTGCCGATGCCCCCGCCGCGCGAGCTTGCCTCAATGCTGCCCATATCGACCACAGCCAGCCCGGTAACTTCGGCGTTGTACAACTGGGCAATGTCTTTCGCATAGCGTGTAGCTACAGGGGTATCGGTGTCGGGATCTAAAGCAACGAGTATCTTCTTGATCATGGAATACGAGTGCTGGGTTGAGGTCAGAGTTACCGTGTAAAGTAATGGATCGATGGGGCGCGAACAACTACTCGATCCATCATAGAGAGATTGTGCTACTGTTTAAGATGTCTGAGGGCTGTTAATGAGTAAAAGGAGAGGAAAATCTCCCTGGCCTTACCGATATGCTCACATATATCGATTCCGCTTATTTCTAGACTGTCCACATCCTATTAGTACAATGAATATTTAATATTAATAGTTGTAATAGTAGTAGTAGAGCGTGTGGAAATGTGGAAAGCCGACATGTCAACGGCGGGTAGATCCGATGTGCACAAAAAGGGGGATTCATCCCCAGGTCTATCCACAAAGGGTAATGACGATGAAATCACGGAGGGAGTGAAAACATCGTGTTTTGAGGATTTGTTAACGTTTCCACCATAATCCACAGGGCACGGGTGAGTGCATGCCCGGAATTATGCACCGCTGTCCACAGTGTGGATGAGTCTTCATAAGCTGTGGGAAAGAGAGGCCATTATGCACGACTTTCCACAGCCCCGCCGCTGGCTCCGGGTTGTGCAGATTTTATGCGCCGGTTTTCCACGGGTTGTCAACGACGTGGAAAACTACTTGGGCGGAGCGCTGCGGGGACGATGCGCGAAGGACGCCTCACGGGCGACCGAGCAGGCGAAACATCTCTTTCTTGTATGCTTCGACGCCGGGTTGATCGAAGGGGTTGAGACCCAGCAGGTACCCGCTGACGGCGACGGCATGTTCGAAGAAGTAGAGGCATTCGCCCAGCGGACCGGGCGCAAGGCGGTCGAGCCAGATCGTGAGGTTCGGCACTCCCCCTTCGGTGTGTGCCTTGGCGGTGCCCTCGTAGGCCCGGCGGTTGATGTCGCGCATCGTCCGGCCCGCGAGGTAGTTGAGCCCGTCGAGATCGTCGGTGCTGTCGGGGACGGCAAGATCTCCTCCGTCGTGCTCGGCCATCAGGAACGTCTCGACGACGATACGTCGGCCCTGCTGCATGTACTGCCCGAGCGCGTGCAGGTCGCTCGAATACTGGACGGTGGTGGGGAAAAGCCCTTTCCCGTCCTTGCCTTCGCTTTCGCCGAAGAGTTGCTGCCACCACGCACCGATGCCGCCGAGGCACGGTTCGAACACGGCCAGGGCTTCCACGGCGTACCCCTGCTGGAGCAGGAGGTAGCGCAGCGCGGCGTAGTCCAGCGCCGGATTGTTCTCGGTAGTGGAGAAACGTTCAGAGGCCGACACGGCTCCGTAGAACAGCGAGCGGATGTCGATGCCCGCGACAGCCATCGGCAGGAGGCCCACCGGCGTGAGCACGGAGAAACGGCCGCCCACGTCGCGGGGGATGACATATTTTTTGTAGCCCTGCTCGCGCTGAAGCTGGTTTAGCGCGCCGTCCGTGGAGTCGGTCGTCACGATGATGCGGCGGTCGGCATCGTCGAAGCGTTCCTCCAGCCACCGCCTTGCGAAGCGGAAACCGAGGGCCGGTTCCAGGGTAGTGCCGCTCTTCGAAATGACGTTCACATACACCGACTTGCCGTTGAGATAGGCGAACAATTCGCGCAAGTAGGCTCCGCTCATGTGGTGCCCGGCAAACAGAATCTCCGGCGTCTGGCTCGGAGCCGCTCCAAAGAGATCGGGGAGTGCGCTTGCCGCCGGGGGCGATTGTGGCGAGGGGAAGTACGGCGTCAGGGCCTGAATGACGGCCTGCGCCCCGAGGTAGGAGCCGCCGATGCCGATGCACAGCAACACGTCGGCATTGCGGCGGATTTCATCGGCGGTAGCGGCGAGATCCTCGAGCAACGCGTCGTTGGGATCGCGTAAGAGGTCGCGCCAGCCGAGGAAGTCGCGGCCCGCTCCGGTCTTGTTGAGCACGGTGCGGTGGGCGGCCTCTAACCGAGGGCCCAGCCGTTCGAGGGCTCCGTCCTCCAGGAAAGAGTGAGCAGCACGGCTGTCGAGTCGAAGCATAGGGGAGTCTGGCAAGGTCTGGAGAAAAGCGTGTTGTGGATACATGCAGTGTAAAATACGATCAACCTCGATGCTTTTCGGCACGTTGAAAGAGGTTGTTTTTGGAAGCCTGTGTTGATTCTTTGTTTGGTGGCCGTTTGCCGGAAAGATCCTTGATCCATGGCAGTCCGTCGTCGTACTATCCGTTCACCCAGACGATAATATACCCCACGCGATACATGAAAGAATTTATCTCGGTGGTCGAAGCGCGGTCCCTGATTCTCGGCACGCTCTCACCCATGCCGACGGAGCGTGTTACTCCGCTGGATCACCTCGGACGCACCCTCGCCGAGTCCGTTCGTAGCCGGGAGAACATCCCGCCGTTCGCCAACTCGGCGATGGACGGCTTTGCCGTGCGGGTGCAGGATGTGCAGTCTTTGCCCTCCACGCTTCGGGTGATCGAAGAGATCCCTGCCGGTTCGTATCCGCAGAAGTCGGTTGAACCCGGTACCTGTGCCCGGATTATGACGGGCGCGCCGTTTCCGGAAGGTGCCGACGCGGTGGCCCCGGTCGAGTGGACCGAAGCCGCCGGGGAGGGGAAAGTACGGTTTAATAAAGCCCCGGAGCCGGGGGAGCACGTTCGCGTAGCCGGACAAGACGCGCGGGAAGGCGAACTCATGTTCGAGCCGGGGCAGGTAATCACGCCTCCGGTCGTGGGCATGCTGGCTACGCTGGGCTACCCCGACGTGGCCGTGTATCAAAAACCCCGCGTCGCGGTCATCTCCACGGGCGATGAGCTGGTCGATCCGGCTTCGCCGTTAGGCCCCGGACAGATCCGCGACTCGAACGGTCCGGCACTGGCGGCCCAGGTTTGTAGCGCGGGCGGTGATGCGCTTCCGCCCTTGCATGCCCGCGACACCCGGGAGAGCATCCGTGCCGTCATCGAGCAGGCCCTCGACGCCGACATGCTGCTCTTTTCGGGCGGGGTCTCGGTGGGAGACTACGACCTCGTCAAGCAGGTGCTCGACGACACGGGCATGGAACTGTTTTTCTGGAAAGTTCGCCAGCGCCCCGGCAAACCGCTGGCTTTCGGGATGCTCCAGGGCCGGTACGTCTTCGGGCTGCCGGGCAATTCGGTGTCGTCGGCCATGTGTTTCGAGCAGTATGTGCGACCCGCCCTGGCCAAGATGCTGGGCCGCCGCGAGGTGCTGCGTCCGCGCCACGCAGCCCGCCTGGCCGCGCCGACGCCCAAGAAGAAGGCCGGGCTGCATTATTTCGCGCGCGGCATTGCCTTTTTCGACGAAGACGGGTGCCTGCGTGTGCGGGCTACCGGGCCGCAAGGCTCCAATCTCTACTCGTCCGTAGTGAGGGCGAATTGCATCTTCCATATGCCCGAAGCCATGAAAGACCCGGCAGACGGCGCGGTAGTTCACGTCGAGTGGCTGCTGTGGTGACGCGAACGGGAGCCCTTACAGCGAGTCGTCTATCTTCCAGAACGCGATGCCGCCGGCTTGCTTTCCCGTGTCCGCCGTCGCCACGCGCTCCATCGTTTGCAAGTCGATCACGTCGACCGAGCCGGGCTCGCCGCCGATCCCTTCGACGGAAATAAAGGCATAGCGGTTGTCCGGCGAGAGGGCTACACCGTGCGTCACCTTCCGGCTATTGGGGATGCGGGCGATCTCCTCGCCGGTCTCCAGGTCGAAGATGCCGGTGGTGCCGCTTTTCTTCTGGCTGGCGACGAGGTGCCGCCCGTCCGGCGTCACGTCCAGGTTGTAGGGGGCACCTTCGGTCTTAAAACGGCGCGAGACCTCCCATTTCTCCAGGTCTACTTCGATAATTTCGTCTGCGCCGTTGTTGGCGACGTAGGCGAAGGGTTTCGTGGGATGGGGCTGCACCCAGGTCGGCTTCGGCGGTTTCGTACCGGGGGCCGTCTTGAGCCGCCGCGTTACTTCGAACGTCGTGGCGTCGAGTTCGAAGAGTTCGCCCGACATCATGGCCACGGAGTAGTGACGCAGGCCGTCCGGCGTGAGGCGCGAGCCGTGCGGCATGATGCCGGTGGTGGTGCGGGCCACTTCGGTCATCGTGGCCGGATCGACGACCGACACCGAGCTGGGTTCCGGCTTGCCGTGCAGGTTGAAGTTGACTACGTAGAGCAGGCCCGTAGCCGGAGAAATCTGCATCGACGCCGGAAACAGCCCCAGTTCCACGTAGCCGACCAGTTCGTCCGTTCCCGTCTTGTACTTGACCACCCTGCCGAAGGGCAAGCCGTGCGCGATGGACAGGTACCAGTATTCGCCGTCCGGGCTCACCGTCATGCCGTGCGGCCCCTCGATTTCGGTCGGCCAGATGCCCACGTCGATGGTTTTAATCACTTCGGCCTTTTCCCCGTCGAAGCGAACCAGGTTTACCTCGTCTTCCGACTCGGCGGCAACGTACACGTAGTAGTGTTTCTGGGCCAGGGCTTCGTTTGGGGTGTCTGCCCATCCGGCAGCGATGAGCAGGGCGATCCAGAGAGCATAGTTTGATGGTTTCATGACACAAAACAACCGTGTTAGGTGAAATAACGGCCCATCCCGAACGCCGTATTAAAGACCCGGCTCGGGCTTTTTCTCATTTTCTTTCAGCTTGACGACCCACAGGCCGCTGTTCATATCCGAGAAGAAGATATTGCCTTTGAACGGTTGCGGACCCCACGCCATCGGGCTGTTAGGGATTTTACCGTTCGGATCCTTGGCCTGGTAGCGAGCAATTTCGCGGCCTTGTTTATAGAGGTCGCCCATCAAGTCCCCCGATATGTCCACCACGCGAAGACCGCCCTGGTAGTAGGCGATATAGAGCTTGTCGTCTTCGACCCAGAGGTTGTGTGTGCCGGATTCGGGCACCTCGTACCGAGCTACCTCCTGCGGGTGCAACGGGTCCGTAAAATCAATGAAATGGACCCAGCCCATCGCCTCGCCGTTCGCGTCGAAGGCTTCATCGCCGGCGATGATGTAGAACGTACCGGTCTGCTCATCCCGATACGGAAATGCGGCATGGTTCCACCCGCTCGGATACGCATAATGACCGATCACTTTCGGCGACGACGGGCTGCCTCCGGCAATCCCGTTGCCCACATCTACCATCCACACCCCGTCACTCCAGTTCGACGAATAGGCAATCCCATCCTCCACCCACACGTCATGAATCGAATGCCCCGGCGTGTCTAGCTCGAAACTTCCCACCCGGTGCGGCTGACGCGGATCCTCGATGTTGATGATGTCATAGCGTTGCCCGGCACTCAGCGCGTAGACGTGCTGCCGGTAGATGAAGACGTTGTGCACGCCGCCGGTGAGGTTTTCGTCGAACTCGGCGAGGATGCGCACCTCGTGAGGGTTGGCGCAATCGAGGATGACTAGGCCGTTGCGTCGGTTGGAGGCCCCCTCCCGGCTGATGACGCAGACAGTGCCGTCTTCGGAGACTTTGACGTCGTTGACGGTGCGGGCATCGACGGTGACGGTGTCGATGGGGGAGGGGTTGGCCGGGTCGGTGACGTCCCAGAAGAAGGCTTGTCCGTTGGCTCCCCAGGTGCCGGTGACGGCGTAGTCGCGTCCGTCGGGCGCTTGCCAGACCCAGAGGTCGGAGGTATGAACGTCGCTGACCTGGCCCTGGCCCACTAGCTCCACCTCGCGCCGAACCTCACGCGGCGTGATGCGGACGCCGGTCTCTGCCGAGAACGATCCGGAAGAAGCGACGATGGTATAGTAGCCCGGCGTTTCGGCCACAAACCGGCCGTCGGATTCAATCTGTGCGGAGGCCGACGGGCCGAGGTCGTCATCCGGTTCGGCGCGGACGGCGAAGGTGATCGGCGCATCGTCTACGGTGGTACCGTCGGCGTTGAGGGCCTCGGCCTCAAAGGTCAGCACGTCGCCGGTGCGGGCGCGTTTCTGGCCACCGCTCAGGGAAACTTCCACTATGGGGTTGACCACGACTTCTATCGTCGCTTCGCTATGGACCTCTTCCGCTTCCACCCTGACGGTAATGGTGCCGGTGCGGTGCGCCGTCAGCCGGTTGAATGAATCGATGGTGGCAATCGACGCATTGCTACTCGTCATGCGGACGTCCACGTTGGTGCGAAGCTCGCCTCCGGTATCTTCCACCTCACTCTTCAGCGCCACGCGGGTGCCGGCATAGACGTGAGAGGGGACGTCCACGATGGCAACACGCTCGACGGGGGGGTAGGGAACGGTCACAGGCACTTCGACGAAGAGTTGCGGGCTGATTCCTACAAAAAGGCGGTAGGTGCCGGCTTTCAAGGCTTCGACCTCGCCGGAAGACGACACGCTCACTGCACGGCGGTTGCGGGAAAAGAAGAAGATACGCGTTTCCTGCTCCACGCCGTCGGCGTCCACAACCTTGGCAGTCAACTGGGCTTTCTCTCCGATTTCGAGCTGCAACTCGGCAGGTTCAACCTGGACCGTGAGTTGTTTTTCACTTTGCTCATCTTGTGCCCGGGTTGTGGAGGGCAGGGCGAGCAAGAACATGAGTAGAAGCGGGACGATGCGCTTCGTGACGGCGGGTGTAGACATGGCGCGTTCTCCTGTGTCTGGGGGCGTATAGTAGGGCCTCCAACGGGTGTATGGAGGCGATCAGGAGCCCTTCACGTTCTACGCTGGGGGCGTTTGTTAAGAGAGGGTGAAGTCTTCGTTTCAAGCGGTGGGTAGAGATGCCGGCGATGATACTACCAATAAAGGGCATTGCATGCGAAAACCGCAAGAACGAGCACAACTCAAAATGTAACCAGATGTACAAAACGAGAGGGCACTATTCTCGCTTCTTTCTATATTCAGATCTCCCCCGTTTCCAGCTATTGAGCGGACCTATGCTTTTGTTCTATTGCGCTGATGAGGCGCATCTCTCCACAATTCGTCGGCATGGTCTACGGCAGCCGGAGGAAGGAGCGTTGCTGCTCTGGACGTCTCTGGAGGCGGCTCAGGCGGTTTGTGAGAGCGTCATCCTCGTCGTCGATTCCGATGGATTGCCGGAGGCGCATAGCACGTACCCGGAGGCCGCAGACCAGGAGGGGCGCGTGCGCGTGGGGGCGGTACCTCCCGAGGCGTTTCGCAACCTTGACCCGTATCTGCCGCCTCGACCCGTCGTGGCCGGGGGGGGGTATGTCGCCCGACCGAGAACGGGAGAGCCGGACGTGCTGCTCATCTTCCGGCGCGGCGTTTGGGATCTGCCGAAGGGGAAGCGGGATGAGGGCGAGACCATCGAAGCCTGCGCCCTGCGTGAAGTGCGCGAGGAGATCGGCATCGATACCCTGCACCTCGTGCGGGCCTTGAGCCCCACGGTGCATGGATACGAACGCAAGGGCCGCTACGACGTCAAGACGACCTACTGGTTTTTGATGCAGACCCCGGAGACCCACTTCACCCCGCAGGCCAAGGAAGGCATCGAAGCGGTGGCGTGGACACCGTGGAGCGAAGCCGTAGAGAAGATCGGATACGGCACACTCTGCGATCACATGCGCCGGGTCGAAGGAACCGTGCGTGAGGAGATGTCGGCGTAGGAAGGGGACTCGTGCCAGGCAGAGCCCCTCCTACGCACATGGCAATGCTGATTCCTCTGTCCGGTGGGGGTCACAAGGGGGCGGCAGCGCGCACATCGAGGCCGTAGGGCACGGCGTAGAGATCCCACGCCTCCTCAATGCATTCAAGCAGGTAGTCGATGTCCTCCCGGGTGTGCGTAGCCATCAGGCTGATCCGGAACCGCTGCTTCTCGGCCGGCACCGCCGGGTATTCGATGGAGTTGAGGAAGATACCTGCCTTGTGGAGGTGGTAGGCCGCTTTCCGCAAATTGACCGTTTCGGGTAAGATCAGCGTGATGATGGCCGATTGCGGGTGTACGTCGAACCCCATGCAGCGCAGCCCCTGGGCGGCGTAGGCAACGTTGTCGTGGAGTCGTTGTTGGATCTCCGGTTCTTGCTCAAGCACGTCGAGGCACGCCAGCACGGCGGCGACAACCACCGGCGGCATGGAGGCCGAGAAGAAGTAGGACCGGGCGAAGAAGCGCATGTAGTCGGCAATGGCTTTCGAGGTCGAGACAAAGCCGCCTACGACGCCGAAGGCCTTGCTGAAGGTGCCCATCGTGATGTCGATCTGGTCTTCGACGCCGAAATGCTCGGCTGTGCCGTGTCCTCCGGGTCCCATCACGCCGGTACCGTGCGCGTCATCGACAAGGAGGATAGCGTCGTGCTTGCGGCACAGCGGGGCGATCCGATCCAGCGGAGCCAGGTCGCCGTCCATCGAGTAGATCCCCTCGACGCCCACGAACGTGTCGCCGTTGGCGTCGGTGGTGGTGGCCTCCAGCAGCTTGGCCAGTTCGTCCACGTTGTTATGGGGAAACTTGAGGGCGGTCGCGTTGCCCATCTTCAGGCCGTCGTGGAACGAGGCGTGGCTATAGGCATCGTGAATGACCAGGTCGTGCTTCCCGATGAGGCAACTGATCATGCCGACATTGGTCCCATATCCGCTGGAGAAAATGAGCGTGTCTTCTTTTTTCTTAAAGGCGGAGAGTCGTTCTTCAAGCTCTCGGTGCAGGCGGGTGTAGCCGTTGAGCAGCGGCGGCCCTCCGACCCCGACGCCAAATTCATCGACCGTTTGCTTGACGCGTTCGCGTACGTAGGGGTGGTTGGTCAGACCGAGGTAGTTGTTCGAGCCGAACATCAGCATCCGGCGCGTCTTTCCGGTGTAGCGGTCGAAGACCTCGACTTCTCGGTCGGCAGCCGAGGTGATCGAGCGGAGATAGAGGCTATCTCCACACGCGGCCCGTTGCCCGATCCAGTTCGAAAAGAAAGCCGTTCTCTCTTTGAAATCCAGCTTCCTTCCCCTTAATAGGATGTCGCGGAGGTTGAAGTTTTCTCCGCCCTGAGACGTTCCGTTACCAGTCATTAGAGGTTTAGGGTGAGTTACTAAGCAGGTAATACAGGGATACCGAACGTGAGCCGGCGGTTCGATTCTCTCCTTGCCGAGCAGAAGTTCGAGGGAGGATGTGCCCTCCCCGGCTATCACCCGACGTCCTCTGCCCGAACTCACATCTGGTATATACATAGGTGGGGGTATTATTTATTAACGAGTAAAAAGTCAGAAGTCGCTTTTTTATTTAGGGCGATTGTAAAAATGACACTCCTTGCAGCGGGCTACGAGGTATCTGTCACCGGAAAGGTTCGTGTTTCGAGACAACCCTCGGGGTATGCGACCAGGAAAAGAATCCATCGTAAAGGGGCGGAAAAGGAGGTGTTCGAGCAGCTCCCCGTCAGGGACGGGGGTGTTGAAAAAAGGTCGGAGCCGGTATTGCTCACCGCCTCATTTTATTGCATCTTTAGGCAGCAGATGTATCTGGATGTGGCGGCTTTGGCCGGTATGAACCGCTGCGCCGTTTTCCGAGCGTATTATATCGTTGTGCCGGTCCGATTGCTGTCGCCTTCCTTTCTATTCATGGGCATTGATCGAGCGCAGGTGGCATAAGATTTGTCGAGATGGAGACGAGGTTTTGCTTCCGGAGGAGGCGGACCCGGTTCTCGTGCTTCATCAAGAAAGAGTTGATAATGAAAAAACAGGAGTCGTGGCCGTATCGCCGCATGATCCGTCCCAGGGCGAGCAGCGAGAACATCCGCCTGAAATTTATTCAGATTGCAGGTGGCGATGCCGCTTTTGGGGAAAAATTGCTCGAAATGGCCTGGCAGTCCTATTGCGAGGCAGACCGCCCTTTCGGTCCTACAGAAGAGGGCATGTTTCTCTGGTTGGAGCACCAGCAGCAGGTCATGTAAGCCGGCGTCCGGCTCCTCATCAACGGCTAAAAAACGCAGGCGTTCGGTAATCTTGTGCCGACGGGTAGGAAATTATTACCCATGTGGATGCAGGGCCTTGGTCGAGGGAGGTAGCCGCCGGGGGAACCGGACGGTAAACGTCGAGCCGACGCCTTTCTCGCTCTGGACGTCGATGGTTCCGTCCATGGTTTGAATCAGCCGGTGAGAGATGGCCAGGCCCAGGCCGTTGCCCTCATAGGCCCGTGCCAGCCCGGTCGATTCCTGGCGAAACTCGTCGAACAGGTACGGAAAAAAATCGGGCGAGATGCCTATTCCTGTATCTTCGACCCGCGCCCAGACGCGGTCGCCGTCGACCCCCGTGGTTACCACCACGCCGCCTTCATTGGTAAACTTGATCGCGTTGCCGATCAGGTTGTTCAGAATCCGGTTGAGCATGGTGCGGTCTAAGGCGGCAGCGGTGTCTTCGGCGGTGCGTTTCATCCGCAGGTAGAGCCCCTGTTCGCGGGCCAGGGGGGAGAGCAGTTGGACGACTTGCTCTATCTCTTCCGTGAGTTCGACGAAGTCCAGGTTCAATTCCAGGGCTCCGCGTTCGAGCTGGGCCAGGTCCAGGACCGAATTGAGGGTATCCATCAGCCGCTGTCCGTTCTGACCGATCAGCAGGGCAAACTCTTTGTGTTCGCCGAGGGCGGCTTCCTGGGCCAGGATACTGGAGAATCCGATGACAGCGGTAAGCGGTGTCCGTATTTCGTGGCTCATATTGGCCAGGAGGGTGCTTTTTAACTGGGCCAGCTCCTCTGCTTTCTCCTTGGCCACGATGAGCCGTCGTTCGTACTCTTTTCGTTCGGAAATGTCGCTGAAGTAGACCGAGAGTTCCTCGTCGAAAGGATAGACGTGTACAAAAAACCACCGCTTGAGCGGGAGATAATAGAGTTCAAAATCGACGGGAATACCCTGTGCTGCAGCCGTTCGCAATTTCGCGCGGATCTCGTTTCCGACGGTTCCGGTGAAGAAAGCCCGGGCGTCCCGGCCCCTTAGTTCGAGCTTGCTCTTTCCCAGGAAATGCTCGGCCTGCCGGTTGAGATCCGTGAATTGCCAGGATGCATTCAGGCTAAAAAAGCCGTCGGTGATGCTTTCGAGGATGCGTTCGGTGCGCTGGTTCGACTGCTTCAAATCGGCGTGGGCGGCAGCGAGATCCAGGTTGGCCTCTCGTAAGTTTTTCACGGTCTGGCCTTCGTAGATCCATCCCAGAAAACCGAGGAAGAGCGCCAGCGAGGAGGTTTCCAGGAGGTAAAAGAGCCAGTATTCTTCGGATCCGGTGAAGTTAGGAAACACGTGTCCCTGCAGTTCGAGCACGTAGAAGCCGCTCTGTACGGCCACAACCAGGCCGGCGAACCAGAATCCAAAGCTGGGGCCTACCAGGAAGGCCGCCAACCATGGAATGACGAGCATCCAGATGAGCACCGGATCGTTAAGGCCGAGGTCGTTATATGCCTGAAAGGCCTGGATTCCGAGCGTTTCGATGCAGAGCAGGGCTCCCGGAATCACCGTAGTCTTCGTCACCCGCAGCAGGAGCAGGTTGGAGAGCGAGAGGCCGCACCCCAAGAACATGATTACCACGCTCAGGAGGGGGTACTCGTCCACCCGGCTCATCTCTATTCCGAAGAACAGGGAGATGAAGAAAAACCCCAGCGTCGACGTCACCATCAGGCGGCCGCGCCGTTGTGCGTCGGCATCTAACGATTGATGATAGGAGGCCGGGAGAAAGCGGTCAATAAAGCGAAACAGCGCCGGAATCGCTTTTTTCCGCTGCCGTCGTTGAGGCGGGGATGGGCCTGTACGAATCCGTTCGGTCGTATCGGCAGAGCGCCGGGACGGCCGTTTTGCTCGTAATAAGTCTCTGGAAAGGGTGGAGTTGTTCACGCTGGTAGAGGCGCTGCAATTAGAGGACGAAACAGGCAAACTCAAGGAGCGTCCCGGCGGGCTGTACGAATCACGTTCCTGCAATAACAATCTGGGATGTACAACAGACACAGTAAGTATCGACGGGTTTGTGAGATTCTCAAGAGGATGATGCATCAACTTTTGGGAGAAACGCGTACCGGCATGGGCGGAAACAAATCGCCTCTTCGCGACCTGAAGAGTCCATGCCCTCCCCCGATACCTCAAATCCCACTCGTCTCCGCCCGGCTGCGCTCTGGAAGGCCCTGCGGCGCATCTTTGCGTTGAGCCGTCCCTACTGGGGGCGTCTGGGCCTGTCCATTGCCTTGACCTCGCTCTCGGCGCTGGTCTGGCTGGTGGTGCCGCTCGGCCTGCGCGAACTGCTCGACGCCGTCTTCGAAGCCGGTGATGGGTCGCTGTTGAACCGCCTGGCGCTCGGCCTCTTCGTGCTGTTTCTGCTCCAGGCCGTCTTTTCCTATTTCGGCAATTACTTGCTGGAGTGGACGGGCGAACGGGTCGTGGCCGATCTGCGGCAACGCGTCTACCGGCACCTGCACCGGCTCGGGCTCCGCTTCTATGCCGATCAGCGCATCGGCGACCTCACCTCGCGCCTGACCAACGATGTGGGTTCGGTGCGCGCCGCCGTAACGAGGGCGCTTTCCGAACTGCTCACGCAATCGATGATGCTGATCGGTTCGCTGGCCCTGATGGTAGCACTGAACTGGCGGCTGAGTCTCCTGATTTTTGTGGTGGTGCCTGTGGCCACGCTGGCGGCGCGCTATTTCGGCTTGAAGATTCGAACGCTCTCTCGCGGCGTGCAGGATCGCCTGGCCGAGACGACGGCCGTGGCCGAGGAGGCCCTCTCGGCCATCCGGGTGGTGAAGGCCTTTGCCCGGGGAGCGCACGAGGTCCAACGGTACGCCGACGCCGTCGAAGATCTGTTCTTAACCGTGCGTCACAAGATCCGGGTGACCACCTTCTTCAGCTCGACCATTGGTGTGCTGTTCCTTACGGCCCTGGTTGCCATCTTTTGGTACGGTGGAACGGAAGTGCTGGCCGCACGGCTTACGGCCGGCGAACTGGTGGCGTTCATCTTCTATGCCTTCAACATCGCCCGGAGCGTCGGCGGGATGTCGCGGCTCTACGCGATGTTCAACAGCGCGGCCGGGGCGTCGGAGCGCCTCTTCGAACTGCTCGACACCGCACCGGAGATTCAGGACGCGCTCGACGCCGTCGCCCTCACGGCGGTGCAAGGTGCGGTCCGGTTCGAGCACGTGGCCTTTCACTACAACCCGGAGCAACCCATCCTCCACGATATCGACTTTGCCGTGCAACCCGGCGACACCATCGCCCTGGTCGGGCCGAGCGGAGTGGGGAAGACGACCTTGCTCAACCTGATCCCGCGCTTCTTCGAGCCCACGGCCGGGCGGATCCTGATCGACGGGTATGAGCTACGCCGGGTGCGGGTCCGGTCGTTGCGCCAACAGATCGCCGTGGTGCCGCAGGAGACGCATCTTTTCAGCACCACCATCCGCGAAAATATCCGCTACGGACGCCTCGGCGCGAGCGACGAGGAGGTCGAAGCGGCGGCGCAGGCCGCCAACGCACACGATTTCATCGCCGTGCTGCCCGACGGCTACGAGGCGACGGTCGGCGAGCGCGGGGTGAAGCTCAGCGCCGGGCAACGGCAGCGCGTCGCCATCGCGCGCGCGCTGCTAAAAGACGCGCGCATCCTGCTGCTCGACGAGGCCACCTCGGCCCTCGATGCAGCCTCCGAAGCACTCGTGCAGGACGCCCTCGAACGCCTGATGCAGGACCGAACCACGTTCATCATTGCGCATCGCCTGGCCACCGTCCAGCACGCCGACCGTATTCTGGTGCTCGACGCCGGGCGCATTGTGCAGGTCGGCACGCACGACGAACTCTTCGCCCGCGAGGGACTCTACCGCGAGCTCGCCACGTTACAATTCACGGATACCGACCGGGCACCCCGCGACACGGCCGAGGCCGCATGACCGGCGATTCTGAGGGCGGTGTGCGAAGCCGGAAAGGAGGCCGAAAACGCACCTTAACTTTGCCACCCGGCTGTCGATACTTAAGCGAACAGCATAGCGATGGTTTGTGTCGCTGCTAGGCAGTACCAGGCCCCTTGGCGTTTGCCGTTGTCGTTGTGGAGGAAAAGAACGTGCAGAACGGGTAGTTAGTAATTAAAGGGAGTCGTGTCCGTGACATCGAAAAAAACGCAAGAAGCACTTCATACGCTGCATCGGTTGTATGTAGAGAAATTGCCCCAGGAAGCCGGTGCCCTCGAAGGCCTGTGGTTACAGGCGGTCAACGATGCATTTTTCGACCAGGGGGCGCTACGCGACATGCACCTCGTGGCGCACAGCATGAGTGGATCCGGGGCCACCTACGGCCTGGCCCATGTCAGCGAAGCCTTTGCCCGCCTGGAAGAAATACTCCAGGAAATCAGTGACCAGGGAGAGGAACCGACGCCGGAGCAGAAAGAGTATGTAGAGGCATTACTGGAAGAACTCAAGGAAACGGCGCTGGCCGAAGTAAACCGCCTGGAGACTTCTGATGCGAATGCCCGGTTGCCCTCAGGGAAAGAAGACCGACCGGCCGTTTCCCGTCGGCCTGCCCACCCGCTGGTCCTGATTGTCGATGACACCGAGGCGGTGCGGCGGCGGCTGCACATCGGGTTCGAGGCCGGCGGCTTCCGGGTCATCGAAGCGGAGGATGGCCGCCAGGCATTAGAGCATGCCAGAACGCACAAGCCGGACCTGATTATGCTGGACGTGCGGATGCCGCAAATGGATGGATTCGAAGCCCAGCGACGTCTCCGCGAAGAAGAGGCTCTGAAAGACATTCCCATCCTGTTTCTTACCTCCACCCGCACGGTGAATCTCGACGAGATACAGACCGCCCTGTCTTATGGCGTGGAGGGGTATATCTCCAAAACGACGCCACTGGCACAAATCGTCGAGAAGGCGCGGGCGGCGTTGCCCGTCTGGTAACACGCTCTTCTTATTTCGAAAAGACCACCCGGCGCATCGCGTCGATGGAGGTCTCACCGGCCAGGACGAGCCGCCGCGCTGCGTCGGCCAGCGTCAGCATGCCTTCGGCCAGCGCCTGTTTCCGCAGCGCCGCCTCATCGATCATCTCATGCGCCGTGACGATCAGCCGCCGAATCTCCTCGGAGAACGGCATGGTTTCGGTGATGGCGCGACGTCCCTTGTAGCCGCTTCCCCCGCACCGGCGGCACTGCGCGTTGTGCCCCGCCGTGTAGAGCCTGACCTGCTTTAGCTCTTTCTTAGAGAACCCCAGTTGTTCCAGCAACAGCACATCGCGCCGATCATCCACCTGTTTGCAGGCCGGGCAGAGCGTCCGGATCAGGCGTTGGGCCACGACGAGGTTGATGGCATAGGCGATCAAGAACGGCTCGATGCCCATCTTGTAGAGCCGGCTGACGGCGCTGGCGGCGTCGTTGGTGTGCAGCGTCGAAAACGTCAGGTGGCCGGTGTTGGCCAGCTTGATGGCCAGTTCCGCCGTGGGCCGGTCGCGCATCTCGCCCACCATCACCACGTCCGGGTCGTGGCGCAGGATGGCCCGCAGGGCATCTTCGAGGCGGAGCTTGGGATTGAGCTTGATCTGCCGCACCTGCGGGAGGTTGTACTCCACCGGATCTTCGACCGTCAGCACGTTGATATCGGGCGTGGCGACCTGCTGCAACGCGGCGTAGAGGGTCGTCGTCTTGCCTGAGCCCGTCGGGCCGGTCAGGATGACCATACCGTAGGGTTGGGCGATGGCTTCTTCAAATCGTTGGAGCGCCAGGTCGTCGAGGCCGAGTTTATTCAAATTCGTGATGACCTTGCGGTCGTCGAGCACGCGAATGACGATGGACTCGGAGCGGACGTTTTGGGCGGCGTTCGTAATGGGCAGCACCGACACGCGGAAGCGGATGATTGTTTCGTCGATCCGACGCTGGATGAAGCCGTCCTGTGCCCGGTCGCGCTCGAAGCGGTCAACATTCTTCGCATTGTCCTTCACGACGGCCAGGAAGGCCTCGGGATGGATGCGCCCTTCGGTGTGCCACGGGTGCAGCTTGCCGTCGTAACGGAAGTGAATCTCGATTTGCCGGTTGTCGTTGGGCCAGATGTGGATGTCCGAAGCCCCTTCGCGTACCGCTTCGATCAGCATGGCCTCGAACAGGTTAATGAGCGCCGACTGGCTGATCTGTGCTTCGAGGGCCTCTTCGTCGATCAGGGCATCGTGGGTCTCGTAGTCGGTACTCAGGTCGTAGGCGATCTCCTGCTGTTGAATCCGTTCCAGGTATTCGTTTCGGCGGGGAAAAGCTTCCGCCACGAGCTTCTCGGCTACCTCTTCCAGGAAGTAGCGCAACTCGAAATGCGGCAGGTTCAGCGTGTTGAGGAAGTCGTTGACCTCCTGACGGAGCGGGTCGAACGTGGCAAAGATCCACCGGGGTTCCGTGGTGTGCGGCATGGGCTCCTGCGCCACAGGGAAGACGCCCAGGTCCAGCATCCGGCTCCACTGGCTTTCTGTAAAGTCGTCGTGCACCTCCAGGAGAAACGACGTCATGCGGTAAACCGGCACAGTGACTTCCTCGAAGGCATAGAGCCGCGCGGCGACCGCGAAAATAGTGCTCCGATCCACACCGGGTTCTTCGGCCAGCACGCGCCAGAGCGCCTCGGCTTTGCCTTCCTGGGCCTGCTGCCGCCACGTCTTCCAGGCTTGGTTCACGTGCTCAATAGCGACCACCTGCTCGAACAACAGCGTGATGACGACGCGGTCATTCAGTTCCAGCGGTGCGGGTGCCTCGGTAACGGACGAGGGACCCTCGCCCCCTCCGGTGAACACGGCCTCTTCGATAGCTCCGTCGCCGGCAGAAGAGGTCTTCACATTCAGGGGGGCATCGATGTGATTTTCTCGCATGCTTTTCTCACGGCACGTCGCGGTTGGGTTGGTTCCCGGTCTGGAGGGGGTACCGCGCGTGCTCCTCGTCACAATAGAAGTACATAGAACAGTCGCTCCTAAATATCGCTGGAGCATCAGTAAACTTTAGCCGGAATCCGGACGCGTGAATAAACGGCGGTACTTTTTGTAAAGCTTGCCCCTGGTGTCCATACCATAGGTCCAGAAAGGAAGGGACCCCTGGACTCTTTCATCGGGATTCTTACATTGGGTAAAGAAGTAGATTGCGAGAGATGTTGTTTCCTTGGCGGGCGTATTCATCTTTTCTTAGTTCCAGCCGGGCCATGTTGCACTCGCGTCGATTCGGTGTGGATACAGGGTTCATTTCCGCGATAGTTCTAGAGGAGCAATAGGCATCGCTTCTCGACAGACACGGTACACTGAGTTCGATGGATACCGGTGCGTGAAAGGTTCCTTCGGCTGTTGTTTTTGCGCATACCCTTTTATGGGTAGTTGTGCTGCCAACGTTTCCAGGTCCAAGATAAAGAGGCTCCCTATGCGATTGAAGAACCTACTGCTCGTCATTTCAGCTAGCCTAACCATGGTGTTGGCCAGTATCGTCATCGTGATTGCTTGCCAGCCCAGCCCCCTGCCGCCGACCTGTCCGCAGAGCATCTATCTGGCCAAGTTTGCACCGGGGATCTTCGTCATCCCGGAAGACGGCAATCCGTTCGACGTTCCGATCGGCATGTTCCCCTTCGTCAGTTGGGACAACGTAACGCCGGGGTGCTCCGTCCCTACCAGCGCCACGTTGGACGTCGTGCTCGAATGCACCGACACCTCCGGGGCGATGTTCGTCCTGGGACCGGAGACGTTCGCCGTACCCGTCCCGGTCACTCCCGGCGCGCAGCCGCCCGACGGCACGACGGTCGACTTCCCCATGCCCGGCGGCATCATGCCGAGCACCTGTGAAGTTATGGCGAGCTATGAGGTGGGCTTCGGCGGCGGCCTCGGCGTGAATCCGCTCATCGGGGTGGGGGATCTCCAGATCTGCCTGGTCGAGCCCAGCCCCGGCGATCCCTCCGGCGACACGCCCCGGTTGGATTTTGAACTGCTCACGCCGGAACCGCTGCCCGGTCGCGACGGCGAGCCCGGCACCTACACGTTCCACGCCGGCGACCAGGAGTACATCTACATCCGCATCGAAAACAACGACCTCGAAAACAAGCTCGAAATAGACTTCGAGAGCATCGGGCGGCAGATGTCGATCTTCCCGTTCCTTCCTGAATTCGACAGCGACGAGGAGGCCTACAACGCGGGCGTCTTCCGCATCTCCGAGCCCGACGACGTCTTTCCCGCCGACTTCTTCTTCGACGACAGCTCCTTACCCTTCGACCGGGTGCCCGGCGAACCCGGCGGCATCGGCGACGGGCGGATCGAGACGCGGATCGAGCTGGAGCCGGGCGAGGTGGATATCTTCGGCATCGCCATCAACAGCTTCGGGGCCTGCGCCGACGGCTCGTGCAACGAGCGCGACCTCTGCGGCACGGGGCTGTTCTTCGACGAGAACGGCAACGAAGTCGCGCGAGACCCGGCCTGTCTCCAGTTCAACTACATCGTCGACAACGCCCGCCCGCCGCGGTATCTCGGTATTACCTTCGGCGATCAGATCAAGGTGGAACCGTCGGTCGATGCCCAGTGGGGGCCGCTCGAATTCTTCAACGGCATCAACCTCCTGGATCGAACCCACAAGGGCAACCTGACGGACGTACAGAAGCTCCCGTCCTTACAGGGAGACCCGGCGATCCAACTCACCGGCGACAACCTGCGCGATCCGGTGATTCCGTTCCCTGGCCAGTGGTTCGACGAGATTACCTTGCCCACGCGGCCGAATCAGGTGCGATGGGAGTCCTTTTTCTTCTACGAAGATGTAGGATTCCAGCAGCGCGCCAGCCGGGTCGTCCTCAACGGGATCGATCAACTCAACCAGGACTGTGCGTTCCCGACTATCACGTTGAACAACCCGCTCAATCAGACCTTTAACGTCGTCGATGTCGAGGCCGATGTGTCCAACGGGTGCAACGACAATACGCCGGTCATCTTGCGCGAGGGCGGCCAAATCATCCAACAAGGCACCCTCGGACAGATAAAGCAGGATCTAAACATCCGGGTCGATCCGCTGACCTGCCGCACCATCATTCCGCGCCTCGACGTCCTCGACAGGCCGTTCATGCGCGCCGATCCGCCGTTCGTCGTTCACAATTTTGAACCCGACGACGAGGATCCGCTGGCCCGGCTCATCCGCATCCTTGATGAGTTGGAGCAGGAGTTGGACTGGCGCGTCGATTTCGAACCCATCGGCGATCCGGGCGGTATCGCTATCATCGGCACGCAGGGCCGGGGAACGTCGAACATCCTGATCGATCCCTCCGTGTTGGATCCCAACAACCCGTACGATGAGATCGCGGGCTTTTTGATTTATGAGAACGACGACGCCGTCAACAGCCCGCTGGCCGTGCCGGTGCTGACGCGCCGCCTGCCCCCGCCGCTGCCGCCGTTGCCGCTGCCGGACTACGACCTCGACCTCCCCCCCCTGGCGCAGGTCGGCCAGCAGTACGACGCCGGCATCTTCATCCCGCCGCTCGACCCGCAGCCGCTCGATCCATACTTCAACATGGAGTTCTTCATCGGCATCGAGACCGAGGATCCGGGTATTGAGATCGAGATACCGGAGCCGTTCCCCTTCGTCACCATCGACGAGAACACGCCGGATGAAGAGAAGGAGCGCCTGAGAGCCAAGTTCGGCGAGGATCCGATCAACCGGTGCAGCGAGGGCGCCTGGAAGTGCGGCAAGATCGAGTTCGGCGACGGCTTTACGTTCGAGAGTCAGATCTTTGCTGACGGCTTCGAGAGCGGCGATGTCAGTTCGTGGAGCACCGGGGCGGCGGCGGACAACTCCAGCCGGAAGAACAAGCAAAACCCCGTCGGCGTGCTCGACGAGGACAAGAAATTGCCCGTGTTCACCGAAGAAGAACTCAGACAGGCCATCGAGTTGTTCAACGACGACGTGGTCTTCGACGAGAAGACCATCGGCCTGGTCACCGAACGCTTCGGCATCGAGGTGCCGCTGCCGCCGATACGCGGCACGTACTTCTTCGATGAGTTCGAGAGCTTCCGAAAAAGCGCGCAAGCGCCGGTGACAGTCGATGGGAGTAATTGCCCGGCACCGTGTAGCGGGTTGGTGCTCGAAGGCGGACACGGTGGCGTCAACGGCATCCGGTTCGAGAACTTCCCGGACCACGGCCTGGTGCTGGATTCCGACAGCAACCGGGTTACCCGGAGCGAGTTCGTAGGGAACGGCACCGCCGGCGTGCTCATCCGAGGAAACGGCAACGTCGTGGGCGACTCGTTGGGAACAGCCAATCACTTTGAGGGGAGCAGCCTGGCCGGGATCGCCGTCCTGTCCGGTACGGGCAACAGCTTCCTGTTCAACACCTACTTGAATATTCGCGGAATCGACCTCGGCGGCGACGGCCGGACGGCCAACGACGACGGCGACGGCGACACGGGACCCAACAACCTCCAGAACTACCCCGTGTTGGACGATGTGCTTAAGGGGGGCAGCACCACCATCATGGGGTCGCTCAACAGCACGCCCAACACGACCTTCCGGGTGCTGTTCGTCATCTTCAACAGTACCACGGGCGACTTCCGCTTCGCGGGCGAAACCACCGTTACGGCGGACGGCAATGGGGATGCTCCTATCAATGTCGTCGTTGATGGCACGGCCGAGATCGGAGAGATCGTTTTTGCCACGGCGACCGATGCCGGCGGCAACACGTCGGAGTTTTCGGAAGGCTTCCAGGTGGTCACCGGTGTAGCCGCCGAAGACGAGCCGGGCGTGCCGACGCAGTATGCCCTCTTCCAGAATTATCCGAACCCCTTCAACCCGGAGACCACGATTCGCTACGCCGTGCCGAAGGCGAGCCGCGTCAGGGTCGAAGTGTTCGACATGCTGGGACGGCAGGTGGCCCTGCTGGTGGACGAGGTGAAGGCCGCCGGGGCCTACGAGGTGGTCTTCGACGCCCGCGATCTATCCAGCGGTACCTACCTGTACCAGTTGACGGGGGATGATTTCGTGCAGACGCGAAAGCTCATGCTGGTCAAGTAAGCCGTCGCGTGCAGGATCATTTAAGAGCCTCGCTCCGGTCTTTTATCGAAGGTGGAGCGGGGCTCTTCTTTTTCGTCGCCGCGTCGCCGCCTCATGGCCGGAGGCGCGGGAGGCCGGTTTCAGGGTCGAGGCGGACGGCGTGCTTCCCGGCCAGGAGTTGGAGCAGTTCATCCCCCAGGAAGGCCCTCCGCCATCCCTGCAACAGGGGGTGCCGGTCGGGGTCGGCCTGCGGGCCGGCGGTCACGAGATCGGTCACTTCGGCTCGCGGAGCTACCAGGGCCGGGTCGATGCCGTCGTGCAGGCAGGTCCCCACGAGATACGCCAGAACAAAGTTGATCCGGGCTTGCAGGGTTTCGTCGTGAGGGCGGTGTTTAGGCGGAGGCGGGCACTGTTCCCGTGGCGTGGCCAGGCCGCGCTGTACGGCATCGAGGAGGGCGTCGCCGTAGCATTGAAGGGCGTTCTCGGAGAGTTTGCCGTTTGCCCGGAGCGCTTGCTGCGAGCGCGGGGGGCGACGGGCTAGGCTCGAGAGCACCTTGTCGTGTACGATGTGTCCTCGCGGTCGATCCTGGCGGCGTGCTTCTTCTTCACGCCAGGCCGTCACTTCGCGTAGGACGGCGCGTTGACGGGCGGTAAGCTTTCCGGTCCCGGCGAGGCGGCGGTATTGCGTGCGCGCATCGGCCTCTTCGTAGCGGAGGGGGATGTCGTAGGTCGCCAGTTCTTCGCGGAGCCACGCCTCGCGATGACGCCGCCGCACGCGCGCGAGCAGTTCGGTGCGGGCAGCGAGCATGTAGCGCACGTCGTCGAGGGCATAGGCACGCTGCTGCGGGGAGAGCGGTCGCCGGAGCCAGTCGGTGCGTGCCTCCGTCTTGGCGAGCTGGACCCCCAGCAGTTCGTGCAGCAGCGCACCGAGAGAGATCGTCGCTCCGAGGCCCACAAAACCGGCGGCGCGGCGCGTGTCGAAGATGTTCCGGGGAGCCGTGCCCGTCACGCGCCGGAGGATGGTGAGGTCTAGCTGGGCATCGTGCAGGATTTTGACGACGTCGGGGGTGGCGAGTAAAGCGCCGAGGGGGGTAAGGTCGTCGCACGCGACGGCATCTACCAGAACACAATCGTCTTCCGATAATCCGATCTGCACCAGGCCGAGTTTGGGATAGTACGTGCGTTCCCAGACAAACTCGGTGTCGATAGCCACACATTTGGCGTGCAGCGCGCGTTCGACCAGGGTTGCCAACTCTTCGGGCGTCGTGATCATCGCATCATCAAAAGGGTGACCTGCTTGCATAAATAACCTGGATTGAGAATATATGGCGACGTTTCTTAGCCCATATATTCATTCATGGTAGCTTCGATCTGCTCCCGAAGGTGTGCTTCGGAGACGGGGAGCCAGGGGCTTTTGTCGACAACGATGTGGACTTCGTGATCGGCAATGTCGATGTGCCCCGACACGCCCAGGCGCTTGAAGCTTAGCCGGTCGTCGTGCCACTCGTAGGTCAAGGTAAATTGTTCGCTGATCATGGCGGCGATCTCCTCAA
This sequence comes from Rhodothermales bacterium, assembly GCA_046756545.1. Classification (GTDB taxonomy): domain Bacteria; phylum Bacteroidota; class Rhodothermia; order Rhodothermales; family JBHHWM01; genus JBHHWM01. Next base: position 25,482 of record JBHHWM010000021.1, read on the forward strand.
CCATGCGCCGGGTCGTGGTCTTGTCCAGGTGATGGGAGCGATGGATCTCTATGGCCATGGAAGGATGGTGTGTGGTCGTGGACCGGAATGGCTTCTGTGCCCTGAATGTTTCGATGGAGGGCCGAACGGCGCTCATCGGATGATTGTATACACATTCTCCGGCGGTCTACCTATCACGGCCTTGCCGTTGACGATGACAATGGGGCGTTCGATGAGCCTGGGATGTTCGGCCAGGAGGGCGCACCATGCCTCCCGGCTCCGCGGATCGTCCAGGGAGAGGCCCAGTTCCTTAAACAACGATTCCTTGGTCCGGATCAATGCCGCCGGCTCGATGTCCAGCCTGGTGCAGATATCGGCCAGTTCTTCGGCGGTGGGTGGTGTTTTAAGATAGTCGATGACGTCAACGTGCACGTTCTCCCGGCGCAGAATGTCGAGCGTGGCGCGGCTCTTGCTGCACCGGGGGTTGTGATAGATTACATCCTTTGACATAGCGCAGATGGGCTAAGGATTCGAAATCATCTTAGACAAGGCGTCTTCAATGTACGCCTTGAGCTATTCATTTTTTGCGTTCATTCGGTAATCCCTTCGTCATGATCTACTCGCTGTATATGACCTCCACCAGCACGTCGCCGACCTGTTGGAGACTCTCTTCGCTGCATTGGTCGGGGGTATCTTCGGTGGTATGCCCGTAGGAAGGAAAGGGGGTGTGGATGAGGTCGATGACGCGGATGCCGCGCTGAAGGAAGGCTACATGGTCGTCTGTGATCGCCGGGCCTGGCTCGTCGAGGAACGCCGAAGCGCCGACTTTCTTTGCGGCCGCCCAGACCTTGTCTACGATGGGCCTGGCGCGCGCCACCGAGTGGCCCTCTCGGGGGATTCTCAGATTTTTATCGCACACCATGTCGAGCAGAATGCCGAAGGTCGGACGGTAGTCGGATTGGTGCTCGGCAAAGTAGGCCGAGCCGATGGCAAAGGGATTCTTGACACCGATGGAGTCGGGCTCGCCTTCGTCGCCCAGGTCTTCGAGGTCGAAGAGGACGATGTCCACGCCGATATCGGGCGGATCGATGTGCAGCAGGCGCGCCATCTCCAGCAGCACTGCCACGCCCGATGCTCCGTCGTTTGCGCCGGGTACGGGCCGGGTGTGCCGGGCAGGATCCGGGTCTCGGTCGGCGACGGGGCGTGTGTCCCAGTGCGCGGCCAGCAGCACCCGCTTGTTCACCGTCGGCTGGAGGTTGAAGGAGGCCAGGATGTTGACGCCCTCATGGATTTTTGTCGAGTCGTGCCGGTCGGTGTAGGTGAATGCTTGTTCGCTAACACGGTCGGCATGCTGTTGCAAGGTTTCGACAAAGTAGGCGCGGGCTTTTTGGTGACCCTCTGAACCCGGCACACGTGGCCCGAAGGCCACCTGCCGCTCGATCTCTTCGAAGGCCCGCGCGGCGTCGAAGTCAGGTTTTGCATGGCGAAGGAAGAAGAAGAAAGACGGAGCGACAACGGCCAGAAGCAGGGCTGTCATTGCGAGCCAGACGACGCGATGGCGGGGTGCTTTCTTCCGGCGGATCTGCTTTCGAGATCGGGTCGGAGATCGTTTGGGGGATTGTTTGCCGGAGCGGGTTTTCGCTTTCTTTCGAACCATACAGGGAGGGGATAGACGAAACCTGCGGGTTTTTCAGGCAGGGCTACGCTTCGCCGCGTGCCGGATAGTCGTGTTCGAGGATGAAGTCCAGCGAGGCCAGCACCTCGGCAAAATGAGGGCGCGCAAAGGGCATGGTCTGCACGATGGCGGCATAGAGCGTCATGTCCGGCCGGATGAGAAACAGTCCGGGTTCACTGAACACGTCCGGCTCGACGACTCCCATCGATGTTTTCCCCCGGCTGGTGGAGATAAACAGCCCCCACGCCCGCGCTTGTTCCACGGACAACCCGTAGCCGATGGGTAGATCAGGCAATTCCCATTCCTGCCGGGTGCGTACGGCCCGATCTCTGGAATCGCTGCTCAGGGCGAGGACGGAGACGCCTCGTTGCTCAAAATCCGAGATTCTGCGGTGGAGGTCGGCCAGGTAGCGCTTGCAGATGGGGCAGTGGAACCCGCGATAAAAGGCGAGGAGGACGAAGTTCGGAGGGGTCTGTTCGTGTAAGATCCACGTGTCGCCGTCGAGGGTCGGCACGCGGAGGTCGGGGATGGGTTTTCTGGGTATCAGCAACGGATTCGGTTCATAAGAGGGTGAGGGTGGTCAGGGCGTTCTCAAGGTACGGCGCAGGTCCATCAAGATCTGGCCCAGCCGGTTTTTGCCGGACCCGTCGCCACCGTCGGCCCAGTAGTGGTCGTTGGCCGTGTGCTCGATGATGACGGCGTCGCCGGTGGAGAGCAGGAGGTCCCGAAGCTCGGCGTGCTGGGTAAACTTGGCGTACACCGCCTCGCGCATCACGTCGTCTTTAACGGCATCCCAGTCGGGGCGAAGCGGCCTGTTGCGCGCGCGTCCCATGCGGGCGGCCACCATGGGAGATGCGGCACGGCGAATGGCCTCTTCGTGCTCGGTACCGGCAAACTTCTGAGCCTGAAAGTAGTGTTCGGATGTCGGCCAGCGTGTGCCTTTCAGGTCAATGGGATACGGCGCGAAGTTCGAAAAGCAGCCATACGCCTCCTTCACACGATAGAATTTGATTTCCTTCATCGTCGCTTTTTTACTGATCGACACCCCGGCGAGGTTCGGTTTTCGCGAGGAGGTTGGCCAGGTAGAATCCCCAGATCGTCGGCATCGAGTGGGTGCCGTGGCCGCGTGTTTCTTCGGTGATGGGGATGAGGATATAGCGACCGTTTTTGACGTGCTGGATGGCTTCTTCCATAATGCCTAGCTCGGGTGGGTTCACCTGATCGTCGGCGGAGTTGACGGCGTAGAGCGGGGCGGTGATTTTGTCGAGGTGGGGATACGGGTTGTAATCCCACGACGAATCGAACTGGTAGATCAGGTCGTTGGCGTCGAGGTTGGCGGCATAGCGGCGGATGCGGTTTTCCAGGAACGCTTCCGCTTCTTCGCGCGTCGGGGCGGCCTTCTGCCATTGCAGCGGGCTGCTGACCATAAAGATGAGGCTGTGAATCGCGCCGATCAGCCCCGGCGGCGGCTCCGTATACTCGCCGTTGTTCCACGCCGGGTCGTGGCGAATTGCGTCGATGATCATCTTGCGCATCATCCGGTTGCGCCCGGCGATTTCGACGGGCATGCTGGCCAGCGGCATCAAGGCATCCATAAAATCCGGATACGTGTAGCCCCATACCCACGAGTGCATGCCCCCCATCGACGTGCCCATGACCAGGCGCAGGTGATTGATCCCCAGATGCTCGGTCAGGAGCCGGTACTGCGCCCGCACCATGTCGTCGTAGTTATACCGGGGGAAGCGCATGTGCAGCCCGTCGCTGGGACGGCTCGATTTGCCGTGCCCGATGGCGTCGGGGAGGATGATGTAGTACTTGGTGGCGTCGAGGAGTTGGCCGGGGCCGAACAGTTCTCCGGCAAACCGCCGGCTGAGGAAGCCGCGCCCGCTGCCCGTGGTGCCGTGCATGATCAGCACGGCATTCCGCACGATGCCGTCGTCGTCGCGGACGGGCGTGCCGAGGGTGGTGTAGTGGAGGTTGAGTTCGTGCAGGACCTCGCCGCTTTCAAAGTCGAAGTTCTCGATCACGTAATCGTCCTCCACGGGGGTCGGGTAGGCGGGTGCGTCCTGGGCCGGGACGGGTGAGACCGGGAGCAGGCACAGCAGCGCGAGGACGGCAAAGGACCGCATGGCATCGGGGAAGGTAGTGACCGTGGGACGTAGGGTAGTCAAAGATAATGGAAAAACTGCCCGCGCACAGCCCCGACGGGCCAGCTTATTCCTCCTCGACAATCGTTGCCTGCACCAGTTTGTCCAGCAGGGGAAAGTCGCGGTCCAGGTGGGCGTTGCCTTCGGCCAGGATGCGTCCCTGGCGTCCGCCGCGCATGCCGCCGCCGGCCTCTTCGCCGTATCCGGCATAGAGTTGATCGACGACGTGCATGCCTTCGACGACCCGCCCGATGGGCGCAAAGCCTTGGGCGTCGAGGCGTGCATTGTCGTCGAGGTTGATGTAGAGTTGCGTGGTGCGGGTGTTCGGTCCCATCATGGCATAGGCGATGAAGCCCCGCGTGTTGCTCTGCCGCACCGAGTCGTCCGGGAGCGTTTGATCCGTCCACACGGCGGTGACCGCCGGATCGCCCGGAATGCCGAACTGAACGATGAAGCCCTCCCGGACACGGTAGAACCGTGAGTCGTCGAAGAAGCCCGCGCGCACGAGGTGGTAGAACCGGTCGGTTCCGCGCGGGGCCCACGCCCGGTGCCCCTCGATGACGAAGGGGCCTTTGCTGGTTTCGATGCGTACCCGAAACACGTCCGGCGCAGGTTGTCGCCAGGCTTCGTGCGTCGGGTCCATCAGCGCAGCGCGGGCGTCGAACGTCGGCGGTGAGGCTTCAGGGGTGTCGCCCCGCCGGCAGCCCGCTCCGAGCATCAAGAGCCCGACCAGGGCGCACGGTAAAAGAACCGGCCTACGGCTTCGCATCATCTCCGCTGTTATGATTGGTACCGTGGCATCACCGGCGACCAGGCATCCACGGCTTTTACCGGGTCGTCCTTTGAAAAGACGGCGTGGGGTACGTTGGAGGGCAGGGCGATCACCTCCCCCGCACAGACGGCGATGACCTGGTCGTCCGTCTCAAAATATAGCGTGCCTTCCAGCACCATCGTGATTTGTTCGCTCTCGTGCGCGTGCCGCTCGAAGCGGCTGTGCGGCTCGACCTCAAAATAGGTGAACATGCTTTTGTCGAGCGCCACACCCCACATCCTGGCTCCCGGCACATCCTCGTGCAGGCGGAGGACGGCGCACGGGTAATACAGGGCGTCCCGGTCGAGGTGCCTGACCATGCAAACCGCCGTAGAGGGGCACAGGTGCCGAAACTCTTCGGTTGCGAGCACCGCCTCGGGGACGCCGGCCCGATCTGCCACGTGGAACCCGTGCTTGCGAAAAAACCCTTCCGCCGTCGTTGTCAGCAGGTACAGCGTGTCGATGCCTTGCAGGCGGGCGTGCGCCGTGATGTGCTCGCAGAGACGCCGCCCCAGCCCGGTTCCTCGATGCGCAGGATCGACGGCCAGGGAGCGAAGCAGCCCGAACGGACCCAGGACCTCCAGGCCCACGACGCCGGCCGGCCGGTGGTCGTGCAGGGCCAGGATAAAGTGCGGGAGATGGGATGCCACGTCTTCGTGCGGCAAGCCGGAGGCCGCGAGCATGCGTTGAACAGCCACCTGATCCGTGGGCTTCGCGAATCGGAAATCGAAGGCCGTCATCGTCGTCTGGCTCTTTTTTTCAACAGGATGATCTGCCCCGCGTGATATACGTCGTGCTGGACGGCACCGTGCATCATCACGTAGAACGAGTACGTTCTTCCCGGCACCAGTTCGTTCAATCGATGGTCGGGGAGGTGCAGGATGCGGTGGCGTAACGTCTCGTAACTTTGCTTGAGGGCCTGCACGGCATCTGTCCAGGCGGCTTCACCGGCGTCGGTCACGGGCGGCCAGTCGGCTGCCCCGGTCGGATGGGTTTGCAGCCCGTCGATCCGGTCGCGGACGACGGTGTGCCAGACGGCGATGTGATGGACGATTTCCCAGATGCTATGGCCGCCGTCGGGCGGCGGAGCGGCAGCTTGCGAGGCCGTCACGCCGGACAGCGCTTCGAGCACGGCAGGACCATGCCAGGCGTCGCCTTCCATGGCGCGTTGGAGTTGGTCGGCGATGCGCTCACATTCATTCATCAATAAAAGTAGAGAGTCGGGTGGAGAGGAGGTGGTTGAGCGGTTAATACATCATTCATTTCCTCCTTGCTCCGCCTCGATGCGATCATTGAGCCGGGCAAGGTGCACGAAGAGGGTTTCGAGCTGGGCGTAATAGTCGTTTTCGCGGAGGCGGTTTTTGCGGCTTTTGAGTTCCGCGATGTCGCGCTCGACGGTATCTTTGTCGCCTAGCAGTTGGGCGAGGGCGGCCCGGTTCGCGGCAGGGATCGCGGCGAGGGCGGCAGTGCGCCGTTTCAGGTAGGTGATGGCGGCCAGGTTGCCCTCGGCAGCCTCGTCCAGTTCCTCGACGCGGTAGGCTTGCGTGTCGCCGGTATCTTCGAGCAAGGCGTGCTCGGTAGCCAGGTGGCTGGTTTCGGCGAAGGACTGTGCGGTCTTCTGGGCGGCATAGGCGAAGACTTCGCGCACCGAGAGGTTGCCGTTTTTGTCGAGGTCGGCGGCACCGCTGGTCAGCCCTTCGACGAGGAATTTCGGGAAGACCGTCTCATTGCGCTGCGTCCCGCGCCGGGTGGCCGTGATGACGATCCGGTCCGGCGCACTCAGGACGTCGATGAACGGGGCGCTGGCGCTGGCGGTGTTGACGAAGATGATCCGCCCGGCCGGGAGCGCATCGACCAGCGCGGCGTAGTCGGCGTCGTTAAGATCGCGGCGTGGGATGTTGAGCTGGGCGTGCTCGCCGTCGTAACTTCCGTGGCCGAACAGGACGATGTAGACGTGATCGTTGGGCGTGACGGTGGCGGCCAGCGTGGCGAAATGAGCGCGGATGTTGTCGGCGGTCGATACGTCGGTGACAAAGCCCACGTCGCGGAGGCTAGTTTCGGCGAGTACCGTCACGTTGGCTTCCGGAAACAGAAAATCTTCGATGAGGGCTTTGTGCGTTTCGAAGAGGTATTGCTGAAAGGTGTCGGTGTACTCGGGGCTGCCGCCCAGGCCGCCGATCAGCACGGCGTAGCTTTGCCCCTCTATCGTCTGGCCCTGTGCGGGAAGCGCCATGCAAGCACCGACGAGCAGGGCCGCGACGGCGCTTCTGAGCAGGCGAACGGGTGTGAGCGAGCGGGCGAGGGGGCGAGCAGAAGCCTCTTTCCCCGATGCCGCACGCCAGTATCTCCCGGCCCCGAATCCCGGTCTACGTGGTACGAGGTTCATAGAGGTAGGCTGGTCGTCCTTCATCACGGCAACCCTTTTCTCCGGCGATAGATCCATTCAGCCGACAGCAGCAGAATGACCAGCCCGAACAGCAGCGGCATGTCCCACAGGTACTCGGCGCGGTAGATCGACGTGCTCGTCCGGCGGTTTCGGAGGTTGGCGGGAATCGCTCCGGCTTCGGACGGTTCATAATAGAACCCGTTGTTGGCATCCGCCAAGTTTTCGAGGAAGGCGCGTTTGAGGGTGGCGTCGTAAAATTCTTTGTTCGACGGGCGAACGAGGAAACTGCGCGTGTGGCTTCCGATCTCGCCCTCGCCGGCGCGGGCCGTCACCTGGAGTTCATAGACGCCCTCGTCTTGTGGCACGAAGGGCGCGGTGTAGGTGCCCCCTGCCGTCAGTTCTTCCTCGAATACGATCTCGCGGATCCCACCGAAGGGGTCGGTGAGCAGCCCGCGCACCTCGACGCCTTCGCGTGGCAGATAGGCCTCGTCGTAGACGTTGACGGTCAACGGTACGTCGTCGTTCGGTGCGAAGCGACGCCGGCTCATGTCGATGTTCACCCGGTTCGGAGCCGAGGCCGCCAGCCAGCGCGCCAACTGCTGCCAGAAGCGTTCGTGGCGGGTATCTTCGGCATCGAGGAGCATCTGCCAGCGCCAGGTGCCGGCGGTCGCCAGGGCGGCGCTGCGCCCTTTGCCGTAGCGCTGCGTGACGAGCAGCGGCTCGCGCTCGCCGAAGTCGTCGTCCGGCTTCTCGGCCAGCACCACGGCTCCCGGCTTGACGGCCCCGAGATAGTTGATGCTCGTGAGCCCCGGCATCTCGGCCCAGCGCGCCACGTTGACCGTACGCTCCGGGGAGAGCTTCATAATCGGGCTCTCGAGGCCTGCCGGGGTGAGCATGAACCGGAAGCCCTGCTCGACGGGCGGTCTGCGCGGATCGGAAAACCGGGGCGGAATGACGGTGCGACGGCTCGGATCGAGCTCGACGGGCAGCAGGTCGGCTACCGGCGTATTCCAGTAATCGCCTTCGGCAAACGATTGGCGACCGCCCAGCATCAGCAGGCCGCCGCCGCGCACGCGCACGAACGCCTCAATCATCCGAAGCTGGTCGGGCGAGAAGGCCGCCGCTTCGACATCTCCGAAGATGACGGCTTTGAAGGCGTACAGGCTCGACACGTCCGCAGGGAATCCGCCGGCCAGTTCATCCGGGGTCTTGATGCCCTGGCGGTAAAACTTGCCGGTCCCGGTACGCGAAATCGAGGCGACCTCGACCACCTGGTCGTCTTCCAGCGCACGCTTGATAAACTTCAACTCCTGCCGCAGGTGGCCCTCGAAGTAGAGCACGCGCAAGGTATCCTTCCGCGTGTCGATCAGCATGTTGAGCGCGTTGTTGGCCGTGTTCAGTTCGTTCGACGACTCGGCGATCTCGAGGGTGTATTCGTGCGCGCCCGTCTCCTGCGGTTCGTAGAAAAAGGTGAGTTGGTCGATCTTGCCGTTGCCCTTGAGCATCCGGGCTTCGGTGAAGACCCGCTCTCCACCCCGGTAGATGTTGAAATCGACAGGGGCCGACTCGGCTACCCAGCTTCGCACTTTGACCTCGATCTCGGCACCGGTGGCGTCGCCCACGCCTTTACTGACGGCGACGTCCAGGATCTCGCGCTCTTGCTCGAACGCGGTGTGCCCCACCCCGACGATGTGGAGCGGGATGTCGAGCGCGCGCAGTTCCTCGGCTTTGTTGAGCGGTACCTCGGTGCTGTTGTCGCCGCCGTCGGTCATCAGCACGATGCCGCTCAGGGGCAGCCCTTTGAAGTCGGAGAGCACGCGGTCGAGGGCCGCGGTGAGGTTGGTTTCGTGGCCGTCGGCGCGGGCCTGGCGGACGCTGTCGGTGCGCAGGGCGTCGTCGCTGAAGAGGTAGTAGCGGACCTTGAAGAGTGCTTCCAACTCCGCGATGATGCGCTCGTCCTCGCCGAAGAGGATCTGCTGGACGTCGTCGCGGCGCGTTTCTCCGAGGACGCCGTCGGGGATGGTCATGCTTTCGGATGCATCGACGAGGACGGCCACGAAGTTCTCGTCGGGCACCACGTCGGGCGTGATGAGCACCGGCTCGAACAGGGGAAGGCAAAGCAGCAACAAGGCGGGAATCCGGATGCCCAGCGAGATCGCCCGGGTTCGGTCCGAGGTGTAGATGTTGGTGACGGCGTAGACGATGCAGAACCCGACGAGCAGGAACAGCAGCAGCACGCCGAAGACAAAGAACGCCTGCCCGGCCTGGAAGCCGATGTCTCCCTCTGCAAACTGGAGAGGATCAAACTTGAACAAGCGCTCGAACATGGCGGGTTGGTTATTGGGACACGAGGGCGAAGCCCGACTGACGAAGTAATTGGTTAGGGGGCTATGAGGGGCCTGCCCGGATCACTTGATCGCTTAATCTGAATGTTTCCTCGGGCGGCAACGCTCGCG
>JBHHWM010000022.1:0-34098 GCA_046756545.1 Rhodothermales bacterium
GTCCATAAGAGGGTGTGCCTGCCCCAATCAACAACGCCATCAGGACAACAACCGAGCGAGACCCTCTCATCAGGAAAAAGAATGCTGCGCGCTTCATGGTAACACCTCCTTTCATTGTTCGTCTCCAACGATCAGGGACTGCTGGGCCATGATGATGTCCGGCACGGCCCAGCCTTTCTGATCCATTAATGCGATGAACGCACGCCGGAACAGCAGCGTGACCTCCACGTGGACCGGGCCGGTTTCCGGCGCATTGAACATGTATGTGCTGCTGTCGGCGGCAGCGGCGGCGATGCGGTTATCGTTCAGAATTCTCGTTGGATTCCAGTAGGCTCCGGACGGAGCTACCTCCGTCCATAGTTCCTGCAAGATTTTGGCAAATCCCTTACCGGGCAGTCCGGCATAAAAGCCTTCGCTCGGATCACCGATGCCGCCCCACTCCGGTACCCTAGACCCGTCGAGAAGCGACAAAACTCGATCCTGCGTATCGGTTGCCTGTACCAGCAGGATCATCTGGCGCAGGGGACTGTCGGTGGGCACGTGATGGCCCGTCTGATCGTTGGTGATGGTTAGGGTGACGATCACTCGCTCGCCCTGGCGCTTCGCGCTTGCCTCCAAGGCTACCGCGTTTTGCAGTAGCGTTGTGTCGGATGCGCCGGGGAAGTGGTGGGAGGGAATCGTTTCAGGATTGCGTTCTAATCCTCCTCGACCCGGCGCGAAGTTGGTCGTCACCCCATCGGGTTTCATGTGGCAACTCTGGCAGGTCTTCCCCTGGGCTGGATAGGGGCTGGCCTGCCATTCGGCAAAGGATTGGTAGATGGGCACGCCCCAGAAGCTAGCATCGTGGCAAGGGGCACAGATCTCGCTCTGCTTCATGAGCGGCAGGTACGTGTCCGGGCCGACATCGACATCGTCGTAGGGTCCGAAGAAGAGTTGCCGCTCCGGGCGGGGCCGCATCAACGTAATGGACAGGATCCCCGGCGTATTTTCGTAGGGTCGTCCGGTGGCTGGGTCTAGTTTGACCGCAGCGATCTTGTGGCAGAAGTCGCAGTGCGTCCCCTGGGCGTCCACCCCCATTACCTGGTTCGGATCCACGCCGTATGGCTTCTCGGTGGCCGCCGTGGGCACGTGGCAGGCGGCGCAGTTGCCGGCTGTGTTGGGGAAATCCAGTTTGTAGCCGGGACCGTAGTAAGGTTCATTGTGGGCCGGTCGCAAAGGGAAGGAACCGTAGTCGCGGCTACGCCCGTAACGGGTAGAGGGACTTTGGTTTCCGGCCACGTCGGTGCCGTTGTACATGGTCAGGAAACGGATATTCTTCGCACCGAGGGCGTGGGCACTACCCGCCCACTGATCGTAGATGGTCTGGCCGTGGCAGTCGCGGCATCCCAGGGTAAGACGGGCAGCAAGGGGCAGAAAGGCTCGATTAAAGGATACCTGTGCAGCCAGGCCCAGGTCAGTCTGGATGAGCCACTCTTCGATCGCCCAGCGCGTCTCGACGGCAGGCGGAACCCAGACGTAGTCAGCGTTATCAGGGATGGTATAAGGGGAGAGCGTGATGTCAAAAGTTGCATCCCAGGGCCAGGCATCTGCTCCGGCCACGTAGTATCCTTCCTGCCAGGCGGTTACACGCTGGCGGAACGCCGGGCTGGCACCGCTGAGGGTGAAGCGTCCTTCGGCGTCCGTACGGGTCGTTATTTCTGTGGCCCTGATCCGCACGGTGGCCGCCGCAACCGGTTGGCCGGTTTCGTCGGTGACGATGCCTGAGACGACCTGGGTGTTCCAGACCCTCGGCACGGTAATAAGGGCGACGATGAATACGATTCCTGCCGCCGCCAGGGAAAGCACCATGCGGCGTTTCATTCCCACATCTACTTGTTATTTGACTAAGAAACTGTTTGGTAAGATGATCCGGGGCTGCGCCGGGCGCTTTTCGGCCCATCGACTCCCGATGCCCTCCGCCTTCGGCTCCGGTTTTTCGGCCCGTACTTCCAGTACGAACCTCAAAACCGGGAGCTGCTTGCCTCGAAAAGCGCTCCGGCTCGCCTGCCAACTGACTTACCAAACAGTTTCTAACAAGAGCTTTTTTGACTACACAAAGCCCGCTGTCTTTAAACGAACGAGCTAACGATCACATATACGGATTTCAAGGATGCGCGTAACCAGCGTGTCCACATAGCTGCTCTGTCGCCCAGGGGCGAGAGCAGCTCTTGCCCAATTCTTATCCGCGTTATCATAGGTCACCTCCTCCCGTTGTCGTGTAGACATATTGAGCCACTGACAACTTGATCTTGTCTCACATTACTTCACAAGGAGCGGGCTGTGGGCTCCGAACATCGCGTAAGAAAGGCAGCGAACCTATGCCCGAAAGACCTGACAGGGCTAGTTACAGTGCATCTGGCGACAAGTATGCGGGGAAAGGTCGCGACTTTATGTAGGGAAATCCCCTACGTGAAATTTTGTGTTTTATCACGATGATACACGAGCCCCAGCCTGCCTGCGAGCCGTTAAGGGCGACGGAGCGATCCAGAGTACGGCCGGATGTCTTTGGACTTTTTATCCGATCCACACCGTCTTTACGTTGACGAAGGCGCGGATGCCGACCCGCGAGAGTTCGCGCCCGTAGCCGCTCTCCTTGATGCCGCCGAAGGGCAGGCGCGGATCGCTCTTGACCATGCCGTTGACGAACGCGCATCCCACGTCCAGGCGCAGGGCGATCTGCTCCCCTTTACTCGTGTCTTCGGTGAACACGGCTCCTCCCAGCCCGAACGGCGACCGGTTGGCTAATTCGACGGCGTGGTCGGCGTCGCGAGCGACGATCATCGAAGCCACCGGGCCGAAGATTTCTTCCTCGAAGGCCACCGTGCCCGGTGCCACGTCGGTCAGGACGGTGGGAGCGTAGTAGAAGCCGGGTCCGTCCAGCCGGTGCCCCCCTGTGCGAAGCGTTGCGCCTCCTGCCAGGGCGCGCTCGACCTGGTCGTGGACCTCGTCGCGCAAGTCGGCGCGGGCGAGCGGGCCGAGGTCGGTGGCTTCGTCCATCGGATCGCCCACCGTCAGGGCCTCCACCCGTTCGACGAACCGGTCGATGAAGGCTTCGGCGACGGGTTCGTCGATGATAAACCGCTTGGCCGCGATGCAACTCTGGCCGTTGTTCTGCATGCGGGCCGCCACTCCCACGGCGGCGGCCCGGTCCAGGTCGGCGTCGGCGAGCACGATGAAGGGGTCGGAGCCGCCCAGTTCGAGGACGGACGGCTTGAGCTGCGTACCGGCTCCCCCCCCTACGGCGCGGCCCGCCCCCTCGCTGCCCGTCAGCGTAGCCGCCTTGATGCGCGGATCTTCGAGGATACCCGCCACCGCGCTGGAAGAGACCGGCAGGGTCTGAAACTCATCATCGTCGAAGCCTGCCTCTCGCAGAATCTGCTCGATGGCGAGGGCACACCCTGTCACATTCGAGGCGTGCTTGAGCAGCCCGACGTTGCCTGCCATGAGCCCCGGTGCCGCAAAGCGCCAGACCTGCCAGAAGGGGAAATTCCACGGCATCACCGCCAGCACCGGTCCCAGCGGCTGGTACGCTACGTAGCTTTTGGCGGAGTCCGTCCCCACGATTTCGTCCTGGAGAAAAGCGGCCGCATGCTCGGCATAGTAGCGACATACCCACGCACATTTCCTGGCCTCGGCGACAGCCTGTGTGATGGGCTTGCCCATCTCTTGCGTCATGAGTCGCCCCCATTCGCCGGCGCGCTCCTCCAGGATGCCGGCGGCGCGGTTCATCTTCCTGGTGCGTTCGGCAAAAGAGGTTGCGCGGTGCCGGGCAAACGCGGCGGCGGCCCGCCCGATCCGTTCCTCGATATCGGAGGAAGACATGGGGGCATAGCGTTCGATTTCGGCCCCGGTGGCCGGGTTTATCGAGATCAGAGGCATCGTCGTTCAATACGGTAGGTTTCCGGCAGAGCGGCTCCGGCGGGTCCATGCGGGGGAGGCTCCCGCATACTCAGGTACCGCCGGTTCCATGGTTCACCCATCGTAGGGGGGATGGATTAGAAGCGCAAGCCCGTCGATCCCCGATCAGGGTCTCCTGTGTGTAAACTCATGGATTCTTTTCACGGTCGCATACCTTGAAGTTTGCACTGAAAATCAATTTTTTCGCCAAAAGATACCCCGCAGCTTGTTGCGCGGTGTGTCGTTTTTATCAAGAGAACGCCGTGCCGTATATTGGGGCCTACCCAATGGATGCCCCGTTAGTAAGCCGGAGCCTACTGTTTACGTGATTCCAACACGATTTCCATTGTTCCGCGCGTTGTATCGCAAGCTGTTCAGGCGTACGCCCGAGTCGAAGACTGCTTCGCTGTTGGTCTCGCAGCAGGCCGTCGAACGCCTCGTAGGTATGCCTGTTGGGGAACTGGCACTCTTCGAGCAGGCGCTCAAACATCGCTCGCTGTTGCGGGGGCGTCCCAACAGTCACCTCTATTCCAATGAACGCCTCGAATTCCTGGGCGATGCGGTGCTGGGCTTTGTCGTGGCGGAATACCTGTACCAGCACTTCCCCTCCGAGCCGGAAGGCTTCCTGACACGCCTTCGCGCCAAGCTCGTCAACGGGCAAGCGCTGGCGCATTATGCCCGGTCGATCAACCTGGGGCCGCTCATTTTGATGAGCGAGAACATGAGGCAAAAGAACGGCTCGGAAAACCAGACGATCCTCGCCGACGCCTTCGAGGCGGTCGTCGGGGCGCTCTACATCGACCAGGGGTTCGTCGCCGCGCGGCGCTTTATTCATCGCACCATGCTTGAGCACGTGGACCTGAGCACCCTCGCCGAGCGACGCGATAACTTCAAGAGCCTGTTGCTCGAATACGTGCAGGCCGAGGGCTGGCCCCAGCCGCATTACCGCGTGGTGACCGAGGAAGGCCCCAGCCACGACCGGACGTTCACGGTAGAGGTGCTCGTGCACGGAGCTTCGTACGGGCAGGGAAGCGCCGGAAGTAAAAAAAGAGCGGAACAGAAAGCGGCCCGTGAAGCCCTGGAGCGGCTGCGCACGGAAACCCCGGAAGAACGCCTGGAAGGGAAAATATGATGATCTTATCAAGGCAGAACAGCCGCCTGTGCTCGTCGTTCAAGCTCGCGACTTTCCACATGCCACGAACCCTGCAGGGCGGCGCTGCTTGTGCCTGACCCCCGCCGGTTGAATACCACGCATCTATGGCCCTTGACTTGAATTACACGGATCGATTTGTTCATCGTCACATCGGTCCTTCGGAGGAAGACATCCGGCTGATGCTGGAGGCCCTCGGATATGCTTCGCTGGATGAACTCGTCGATGCGACGGTGCCGGCGGCCATCCGCTCGGATCGCCCGTTGGATCTCCCCGCGCCGCGTACCGAACACGAGCTGCTGGCCGCCGCCCGCGAAATCGCGGCGCACAACCAGGTGTACCGGTCGTTCATCGGCATGGGGTATTATGATACCGTCACACCGCCGGTCATCCAGCGCAACATTCTGGAGAATCCGTCCTGGTACACGCAGTACACCCCGTATCAGGCCGAAATATCGCAGGGCCGCCTGGAAGCGCTCCTGAACTATCAGACGATGGTCATCGACCTGACGGGGCTGGAGATCGCCAACGCTTCGTTGCTCGACGAGGGAACCGCTGCCGCCGAGGCCATGATGATGCTCCGTCGCCTCACGCGGCGCACGGCCAAAGACACGTTCTTCGTCTCCGACGCCTGCCATCCGCAAACCATCGCGGTCGTGCAGGCCCGCGCGGTGCCGATTGGCGTCAAGGTCGTCGTGGGCGACCACCGGCACTTCGCCTTCACCGAGGATGTCTTCGGCGCGCTCGTCCAGTACCCGGCCACCGACGGCGCGATCTACGACTATCGGAGCTTCTGCGAGCAGGCGCATGAGGCCGGGGCCTACGTCGTCGTTGCTGCCGACCTGTTGAGCCTGACCCTGCTGACGCCGCCGGGTGAATTCGGCGCGGACGTGGCCGTGGGCAACACGCAGCGCTTCGGGGTGCCGCTCGGTTACGGGGGGCCGCATGCCGCCTACTTCGCCACAAGAGACGCGTTCAAGCGCCAGGTACCGGGCCGCATCATCGGCGTTTCGGTCGATGCCGACGGTCGTCCCGCCCTGCGCATGGCTCTGCAAACGCGCGAGCAACATATCCGCCGCGATAAGGCTACCTCCAACATCTGCACGGCGCAGGTGCTGCTGGCTATCATGGCCGGAGCCTATGCCGTCTATCACGGCCCGTCGGGCCTGCGCCGGATCGCCGAACGCGTTCACAACCTGACCAGGGTCCTGGCTCGCGGCCTGGCGCAGAAGGGCCACACCCTTCGCCACACGGATTACTTCGACACGATTCGCGTCGATCTGGGCGAGGGGTCGGTGGAGGCCGTCGAGGAAGCCGCCGACGCGCACGGCGTCAACCTTCGCTACTTCGACGACGGCTCCGTCGGCATCGCGCTCGACGAGACCGTAAGCGTCGAAGACCTGGACACGCTTTTTGCCGTGTTCGCAACGGCACCGGGCCTTCGGCCCACGGCAGCGACGGTGGCCGAAACCCTTGAGCCGGGCTATCAGGGTCCGCTGGCGCGTACCTCGACGTATCTGGAGCACCCCGTCTTTTCACGCTATCACTCGGAAACCGAGTTGATGCGGTACCTGCACCGGCTGGCCTCCCGCGACCTCTCGCTCACGACGAGCATGATCTCGCTGGGGTCGTGCACCATGAAGCTCAACGCAGCGGCCGAGTTGATGCCGATCACGTGGGCGGGCTTCAACAGGCTGCACCCGTTCGCTCCCGAGGAACAGGCCGCCGGGTACCGGTTCCTCTTCGATCAACTCGAAGCCTGGCTGGCCGAGATCACCGGATTTGCGGGCGTCTCGCTCCAGCCCAATTCGGGCGCTTCGGGCGAATATGCGGGCCTGCTCGTCATCCGGGCCTATCATGAAAGCCGGGGCGAGGGCCACCGGAACGTGTGCCTCGTTCCGGCCTCGGCGCACGGCACCAACCCGGCCAGCGCCGTCATGGCCGGGATGAAGGTCGTCGTGGTGGCCTCGGATGATCGGGGCAACGTGGATCTGGACGATCTGCGCGCCAAGGCCGCACAGCACCGCAACCACCTGGCGGCGTTGATGATCACCTATCCCTCGACGCACGGCGTCTTCGAGGAAAGCATCCGGGAGATCTGCGACATCGTCCACGCACACGGCGGGCAGGTCTATATGGACGGGGCCAATATGAACGCCCAGGTGGGGCTGTGCCGTCCCGGCGACTTCGGGGCCGACGTGTGTCACCTCAACCTCCACAAGACGTTCGCCATCCCGCACGGCGGCGGCGGCCCCGGCGTGGGGCCCATCTGTGTGGCCGAGCAACTCAAACCCTTCCTGCCGGGCCATCCCCTGTGCGAAACGGGCGGCGAGCAAGCCATCGGTCCGGTGGCGGCAGCACCTTACGGCAGCGCCAGCATCCTGCTCATTTCGTGGGCCTACATCGCCATGCTCGGCACCGACGGGCTGACGCGTTCATCGCAGGTGGCCATCCTCAACGCCAACTACGTCGCCCGGCGATTGGAGGAGCATTACGACATCGTGTATCGCGGCCGGCGCGGCCAAGTGGCGCACGAATTCATTCTCGACCTGCGCCCCTTCCGGCAGCGTCCCGGCATCACCGAGGTGGACGTGGCCAAGCGGCTGATGGACTATGGCTATCACGCGCCTACCATGTCGTTCCCCGTCGTCGGCACCGTGATGATCGAACCGACGGAGAGCGAGAGTAAAGCCGAACTCGACCGCTTCTGCGACGCGATGATCTCGATCCGCAGCGAAATCCAGGAGGTAGACCTCGGCCTCGCCGACCCGACGGTGAACGTGCTCAAAAACGCTCCCCACACCGCCGACCTCGTCACCTCCGATCACTGGACGCTACCCTACGGACGCCGAAAAGCCGCCTTCCCGACGCCGGGCACGCGCGAGCACAAGTTCTGGCCCGCCGTTCGCCGCATCGACGACGCCCATGGCGACCGCCACCTCGTCTGTGCCTGTCCGCCGGTGGATGCCTACGTCGAAGAGTCCGGAGAAGCCAGCATGAGCGCGTAACGGTGTCTATCCGGCAGCATTAGCATCGCGCTTCCACAGGATGAGCACCAGCCAGATGATGAACACGCGCACGGCCAGCGGCATCGCTTCGGGCAGGTCGGCGGTCATCTTGCGGGTGAAGGCATGGTCGGGCGACAACACCCCGATGCGTTGCTCACCCTCTAACAACTCGAAAGCGCGAAAAAAGGCCGCCCGCGCTTTCAGCATGTAGCGCTTGTCGTCGTACGTGACCTCGAACATGCGGATTAAGGCGCTGGGTTTTTCGGCACGCACCAGCACGTAGCCCTCGGCTTCCAGGACGAAGGCCCCGCTCATCAGGCCCTCGCGATACATGGTGCAGGCGATTCCGCCAATGTGGAGCGTGCCGGCCTCTTTGAACACGGCCAGATCGAGATCGGCGACCGACACGTCGCCGTCGTAGATCGTGAAGTCCCACGAAAACCATCTTTTCGGAAGAACTCTCAGCATGGTTCCGCTTGATAGCTTTGTGTAGCAGGCGATCCCTTTATCTAACCCACGTTGTGCCCCCCTTGGGTTGAAACGACGAATCGGGGAGACGACGAATCGAGGAGCGGTTTCCCGCTTGTTTGTTCGTCGTTTCCTCGTTTCGCCCTCTCCTCGTTTCCACGTTGGGACCGAAGGGCACAACGTGAGGTATCATACTGCTTTTTTTGAGAGCAAGATTCGCTAAGTTCGGAGGCAACGCATTCGTCATCCCTAACAGACCGGAGTATTCGCATGAAGCTGACATTCTGGGGAGCCGCCCGCACGGTCACCGGGTCCAAGCACCTGCTCGAACTGGACAACGGCACCCGACTGCTGCTCGACTGCGGCCTCTTCCAGGGCCGTCGCGCCGTAGCGGCCGAACGCAATGCCAACTTCGGCTTCGACGCTGCGAGCATCGACGTGGTTCTGCTCTCGCACGCCCACATCGACCATGCCGGGCTGCTGCCGAAGCTGTGGAAAGAGGGGTTCCGGGGCCGCATCTTTGCCACGCACGCCAGCTACGACCTGTGCAGCCTGATGCTGCGCGACAGCGCCCACATCCAGGAAAAAGACGTTGAATACGTCAACCGGCGGCATCGCAAGCGGGGCGAGCCGCTCGTCGAGCCGCTCTATACGGGAGAAGACGCCGAGGCGGTGATGGAGCATTTCGTCGGCGTGTCCTACGGGCAGCCGTTCTCGCCCGCCGAGGGGATTGAGGTAGTGTATCGCGATGCCGGGCACATCCTGGGGTCCGCCTCAATGGTGTTGACCGTCACCGAAAATGGAACGACGAAAAAGCTGGGCTTTACAGGCGACCTCGGCAATCCGGGGCGGCCCATCCTGCGCGACCCGCAAAAGATGGACGACTGTGACTTCCTCATCACCGAATCGACCTACGGCGGCAAGACGCACGAACCCCCGGACGAGTCCAAAGACCGCCTGGCCGACATCGTCAGGCGGACGAGTGCGCGCGGGGGGAAGCTGATCATCCCGGCCTTTGCCGTCGGGCGCACCCAGGAGATCGTCTACGCCCTGGATCAGCTCTGGAACGAAGAGCGCCTGCCCCCTATCCCCGTCAACGTCGATAGCCCCCTGGCCATCAACGCGACGGGCGTGTATCTGGCGCACCCCGAGTGCTTCGACCGGGATCTGCTCGCCTATATGCAGACGGATGCGGATCCCCTGGGCTTCGAACGGCTCACCTATATCCGCGACGTGGCGAAGTCGAAGGCGCTCAACGCCAGCCGTATGCCCATGGTGATCATCTCGGCCTCGGGGATGTGCGAGGCCGGGCGCATCCTGCATCATCTGAAAAACAACATCGGCGATGCGCGCAACACGGTCATGATCGTCGGCTACTGCGCCGACCACACGCTGGGCAAACGCATCGTGGACCGGACCCCCTTCGTCCGCATCTTTGGCGATAAATACCCCCTGCGGGCCGAGGTGGTGGTGATGAACAGCTACTCGGCCCACGCCGACGAACCCGGCCTGCTCGGCTTCCTGGGCACGCTGGACCGCGACCGGCTACAACGCCTCTTCCTAGTGCACGGCGCTCCGGAGCGGCAGGACCTGTTTAGAACGGCACTCGAAGCGGAAGGCTACCGCAACATCAGCATCCCCGAACACGGCGAGTCGGTGATGCTCTGAGCCACTGGAACACCTCAAAAAAAGCCCGGCCTCTTCCGAAGATGAAGCCGGGCTTTTTTATTGCTGTTTCGGCCTGATCAACAGGTGATCGTACGGCCGGAGGCTACCGGATCAGGGTGATCTGCTGCGTCTGTATCCGGCCCTGCGCCTCCATCCGAACCAGATACACACCCGTCGGCAACTCGCCGGCTCGGAACACTACCTCGTGCACACCCGCCGACACCTCGCCCTCGACCAACCGCGCCACCTCGCGACCCAGCATATCATACACCGCGATACGCACATACCCCGACTCCGGTACCCCGAACGGTATCACCGCCTCCGGATTGAACGGGTTCGGATACGCTCCGCCCAACGCCCACTCCTCGCCCGTCACCTCCAGCACACGCGGCGAGGCCATCGTCGTCGTGAACGTGGCACTGGCAATCCCGTCATCGACCGGCGGCTCCTCATCGAAGATGTTGAAGATGTGGTCCGGGTCCGGCAAACTAGAGTTCGAGATCGAGGCCGTGTTCGTCACCTCGCCCGAACAGTCGGAGGTGACCCGGACGGTGATCTCCAGCGTGGCGCTCTCTCCCACGGTGAGGTTGCCGATGTCCCACTCGCCGGTGGCCGGATCGTAGCTGCCGGTGGCCGAGACGAACTCGAGGCAGTCGGGCAGGAGGTCGGTCACGGCGACGTTGGCGGTGGACTGGGGTCCGCCGTTGAGGACGGTGAGGGTGTAGGTGATCTCGTCGTCGACGGCGGGTGTGGCGTTATCGACGTTTTTGGTGAGCGAGAGGTCGGCCCGGAAGCGGAAGGGGTTGCGGTTGATGTTTTGTCCGGGTCCGAGGCCGCTGACGAAGTCGGGGTCGCCCCGCTCGCCCAGCACCAGGAACTCGACCCCGGCGCAGAGCGCTATCGTTCCGGCACTTTTGCTCGCGGCTCCTGATATTTCGGGTGTGGCACTGAAATCGGTCACACAGGCTTCGTTTTCGAAGATGCCGGTGAAATCGAAGGTGACGTCGATCCAGAGTTCGGCCAGCGCGCCGACGCCGAGGCTGTCGATGGTCCAGATGCCGGTGTCGGGGTCGAAATCGCCCAGGGTGGCCGTCCAGGCGTCGACGGTGAGGAACTCCGACAGATCGTCCGTCACTTCCACGTCGAAGGCTGTGCCGCTGCCCACGTTGCCTACCTCGACGTGGAAGCTGCCGGTGTTGCCGTTTACCTCGGCGTACTTGTCAATCGTCAAATCCGGTCCGCCGAAGAGGCTCACGTTATCCAGTTGGAAGAAGGCAGGCCCCGTAAAAAATTCCGGGATATGCCACCGGAAGCAGAGGCGGGCGGGGCCGCTGCCGGCGGCGGTCAGGTCCACCATGCCGTGCAGGTCGCCGGTGTCGAGGTTGGTGGTGCCGGCCTGAGCCGTCAGGACGGTCTCGGTGAAGAAGGGCGTGCCGCCCCCTGAAGGTTCGATCTCGACGTTGAACGTGCGGTCAATGGTGGCAGAGAAGGGTATCAGGTCCCACCCGGCGCGGTAGTCAAACTCCAGGGTCGATCCTCCCGGCAGCGAGAGGTCCTGGCACACATCGATGTCGCCCGGTCCGTCGCCGTCAAACCCGTGCAGGACGGCCAGGTCGGTGCTGGTGGGGTGGGTGGGGGAACTGGAGAAAAGCCCGAAGCCGGGCGAGATGCCGTCATCCGCCACCTGCAGCGGGAAGAAAGGGAGCCCGAGGTCCGTAGCGATCCAGTCGTCGAAGTCCTCCTCGAAACTGCAGTTGGCGATAATATTCGCCGGATCGAAGCAGTCGTGCGACATCACCTTGCCCGGTGCGCGGGCCGGTGCGTCGAGGCCGGTTTGGATGTCCGCCCGGTAGGGCGGCTCCAGATCCTGTGCGTGCAGCACGGCGGGAACGAGGAGCAGCAGGGCCAGAAAGCCCAGGCTGCCGACAATACGCCGGGCGTATCGATTCCAATGCATATGCATTCTCCGTGATTGATGGGGAGGAAGGGTGAAAAAGAGAGAACGTACGAACCAGGCGACCGGGGCATAGGCCGCCGCCGGGAATCTGACTTCTGAGTAATGGAGCCCGTAGCCAGGAGAGATCGGACACACTCTCTCCGATCACGCCTCTCTATCCTCAATCATCTATTCATGACTCCTGGCAGAAAAGCCCACGCTTTAATTTAGAAATACCTTCTATAAATGCAAGGAATTCGGCGCATTAAAACCAGCAGGACAGGTTGTGTATAACGTGCATCGTGTGTATGCTGCAAGACAGGCCGGGACCGGTTGCCCTTCCTGGTACCTCGCATGTAGTTTTCGGCCTGCTTAACCGCGAATCTCATAGGAATTGCCACGTGTTTCTCCCTCCCACTCCAACCGAGACGCCTCGGGCCTGGTGCTGCCTGTCGGCGGTTCCGTATCTCACCGTTTGCTGGGTGCTGATCGCGGCGGGCGGCTGCGACCGGGAAGCGCCCCGGCCTATCTCGGCCGATGCTTCGGCCCCGACCTCTCTATCACCTTCCCCGTCGCCTTTTTTTACGGATGAAACCGAGATGACCGGCCTGGACTTCGTCTACTTCAACGGTATGACCGGCGCGTTTTTACTGCCCGAAATCACCGGAGGGGGAGCCGCGCTGTTCGACTATGACCGGGATGGCGACCTGGATCTCTATCTGGTGCAGGGCGGCATGCTTAAGCCCGGCAAAACGCGCTCCGACGCGCTCTTTCCGCCGGTTTATGAAGGCCCTCTCACGGACCGGCTCTATCGAAACGAACTGACCGTCCGCGACGACGGCACGCGCTCGGCTCGCTTCGTCGATGTCACGACGGAAGCGGGGCTCCCGTCGTTCGGGTACGGGATGGGGGTCACGGCGGGCGATTTTAACAACGACGGACGGACCGATCTCTACGTCACCAACTTCGGTTCCAACCAGATGCTGCGCAACAACGGCGACGGCACCTTCAGCGACGTCACCGCCGAAACAGGAACGGACGATCCGCGCTGGAGCGTGAGCGCGGCCTTCGTCGATTATGACCTCGACGGCCGGCTCGACCTCTTCGTCGGAAACTACGTGACCATCGATTTTGCCATCGACAAGCCCTGTTACACGGTGGGCGGAGCCCTCGATTATTGCGGGCCGCTTGCCTATGATGCCCAACCCAATCAACTCTTTCATAATCGGGGCGACGGCACCTTCGAAGAGGCGACGGTGCAGGCCGCGATAGACGCCGAACCCCGCAGTACACTGGGCGTCGTTACGGCGGATTTTAATGGGGACGGCTGGCCGGACATCTACGTGGCCAATGACGGGATGGCCAATCGGTTGTGGATAAACCAGGCAGACGGCACGTTCAAGGACGAAGCGCTGCTGAGCGGCACCTCGGTCAATGCCGAAGGCTTCGCCGAAGCCAGCATGGGCGTCGATGCGGGCGATTATGACAATGACGGCGATGAAGACCTGTTTCTCGCCCACCTCACCCGAGAGAGCAATACGCTCTATACCAACATGGGCGACGGCCTCTTCATCGACAACGCCTCGTCCAGCCGCCTCGGGATGCCGAGCTGGAGCTATACCGGCTTCGGCACCGCCTTTTTCGACTACGATAACGATGGCTGGCTCGATGTGCTGGTCGCTAACGGGGGCGTCAAAATCATTGAAGCCCTCGCCGGCCAGAACGACCCCTTCCCCTTGCACCAGACCAATCAACTGTTCCGCAACCTGGGAAATGCTCATTTTGAAGAGGTGACGCATCGAGCCGGAGAAGCCTTTGCTCCGTCGGAAGTCAGTCGCGGTGCGGCCTTCGGCGACGTGGACAACGACGGAGACACCGACGTGCTCATCGTCAATAACAACGGCCCGGCACGGATCCTGATCAACCACGTCGGGCACACCCGGCACTGGCTGGGGCTCCGGCTCATCGGAGCCCGGTATGAACGCGACATGCTGGGAGCGCGGGTGGCCGTCTATCTACCGGATCAAAGGGTGCTCTGGCGCAGGGCCCGGGCCGACGGGAGCTATGCCTCGGCCAACGATCCACGCATCCTGGTCGGCCTGGACGATGTGACGGAGATCGAAATAATCCTCGTTTTTTGGCCGGATGGCACCGCTGAAGCGTGGACGGATATCACGGTGGATACGTACCTTCAGCTACAACAAGGCACCGGACACCCTGTAGAATAATGATCATGCATCGTCTGGTTATCCTGCTCCTGTTGGTGGTAGGGCTCGGGCTCCTGGGCTGCCGGTCCGAGTCCTCCTCCGTCGAACGCCCGGCGGCGCTGGTACCGGTGCCGTCGCCGTCCCTTACGCCCTTCGAACCTGCTGTTCAGGAGCAACTTCGCGCAACGCGCCGGACGCTCGATTCGCTGTTAACCCACGAACCCGCTACGACCGTCGCCCTGGGGCCTGCCTTCGGCACCATGGGTCGGCACTACTTCGCGCACGACCTGGTAGACGCGGCAGCCGCCTGCTTTACCAACGCCCGGAGGCTCCAACCTGAAGATGTCCGCTGGGCCTATTACCTGGGAGCGCTTACGCAGCGGGAAGGCCGTCTCGACGAAGCCAGGGTGTACCTGCTGGAGGTGATCGGCCTGCGTGCCGACGATCTGCCGTCGCTGCTCAGGCTGGGGCAGATTGCACTCGATCAGGACAGCCTGGCGACCGCGCGGCATCGGTTCGAACAAGCTCTGGCGATAGATGCCGGGAGCGCCATGGCCCTCTACGGCCTCGGGCGCGTAGCCGCCGCGGAGCAGGCCGTCGAGGAGGCGATTGACACGTTCAACCGGGTCCTGGCCCTCCAACCCGAAGCGACGGCTGTCCACCATCCTCTCGGTTTGATGTATCGACAGCGCGGCGACGTTGCGAAGGCCCGGGCACACCTCGACCGCGCCGGGAATACCCCGGTGCGTTTCGACGACCCTCTCATGGACGACCTGGCTACCTTTGTCGGAGGCGCGCGTGTCTATATCGCCGAAGGCAACGAGGCAAGGAACAAGGGCGAATTCGAACGGGCGGTAGCCGCCTATCGGAAGGCATTAGAGATCGACCCCCGGAACGTCATCGCTCACTATAACCTGGGGACACTTCTCGGACAACTGAAGGCGGATGACGAGGCGATGACGTATTTCCGCGCGGCCATCGAACTGGATCCCAATCATCGAGACGCCCGCTTTAACCTGGCTACCGCCTTGAGCCGCGCCGGGCGCTTCGAAGAGGCCCTGCATCACTTCGACCGCGTTCTCTCCCTTGACGCCGAAGATCAGCAGGCGCATCTTCGAAAGGCCCTGGTCTTGAAAACGCTGGACCGGATTTCCGAAGCAGAGGCCGAACTTGAGGGAATCCTGGCCGTCGATCCCGGCCATACAGAAGCCCTCGTGTCCCTTAGTACCCTTCTTGTTGAACAGGGCCGTGTGGATGAGGCCCGGAGCAAACTGGCGCAAGCCCTGTCGACTGCCCTGCCGCCGGCGCAAGAACTCCAGCTTCGCTACGTGTTGAGCACGGCTTTGCAAAAACAGGGGCACCACGCCGAGGCGATAGAGGAGCTTAACCGGGTCGTCGGCCTGAAACCGGATTTTGCCGACGCCCATTTCAGCCTGGCCGGGTCCCTCGGCATGATGTCTCGATATGAGGAGGCCGTGCTCCATTACACAGAAGCGGTGCGGTATCAACCCGACCACGTCCGGGCGCATCTTGGCCGGGCCATGATCCTGATTGCTCATGGAGGGCACGAAGCGGCCCGCGCGGCCTTCGAAGAAAGCATCCGGATGCTTCCCGGTGATTCTACGTTGAGACATGCGCTGGCGCGGCTGCTGGCGACCAGTCCCGACGCGGCCGTTCGCGATGGAGCGCGGGCCCTGGAACTGTCTCGGCAGGTTTACCAGGCAACTCGTTCACTCGAACACGGCGCAACGATCGCCATGGCGCTTGCCGAACTTGGCCGATTCGACGAAGCGATCGCCTGGCAACAACAGCTCATCAACCATGCGCGGCAAAGCCGTGTCCCCGGCTCTTTCATGCAGCAACTCCAACAACACCTGGCGACCTACAAGAATCACCTGGCCGTCCGCATGTAGGCTGGCTACTCCTCCGTCGCCGGCTGCGGCTGCTGGATGGAGGGAAGTGGCCCGGCGGTGGTGTGTCCGGAAGCCGCTCCATTCGAGGCACGCCGGGTCCGGGGCCATGCTCTCCAGAGCCATACGCTCACCAGCGCCAGCGCCGCCCCCCGGATGATGAGCGCCCCGATATCGGCCACGCCGAGCGTTTCTGCAATCTGAGGGGCAGCAAACCAGTAATACAGCCCTACCGCCGCCGTGGCCAGGACGGCGAGCATCCGCGCCGCCTGTATTTTCAGTACCAAAACCAGGAGGAGGGTGAGTAGATAGCTACCGGCTGCCCACAGGCCCACGGTCAGGTAGACCGTCCCGGTCGTCGATAGTGCGCCGTCTGCCGTGTTGAAATAGCCCACGATGAACCCCGGAAAGGCAGCGGCAAAAACGCCATACACCGACCTGAGCCAGGCATGGGACTGATGCGCCGAGCCCGTTGCCTGGAGGGCCGATTTCGACGGTGCCAGGTCGAGGCATCCTTTGGGCGTACACAGCGTGCACTGTCCGCAACGCGGGTTGTTCAATTCGAGTAGCGGATGCTGGCCGTAGAGCTTCTCGACGGGCAGGACGGGACAGAACGCATTGCAAAACCCGGCCTTGAGGTCGAAGGCGGTGCCCAGCGCAAATGCCGCTACCGCCACGGCGATGACCACCACCGCTAGTATCACCCCGTGCTCGTTGAAGAGAACGCGACGCGCAGGCACCAGCACCACCAGCAGCACGATGCCCAGGGCCCCCACCGAAGGAAGCGCCCCGGAGGTCAGAGCGCGGCGTCCCAGAAGCCCGTTGGGCAGGATGTTCAGCGTGGCGAGCGGGCAAATACCTCGCCACAGGACGGGCGTGATCATGAAGGTGGCGGGCAAGATGGGGATCAGGATGTTCCACAACACACTAAGGGCGAGATCGGGTTGTACGAAGAATCCCACGATCAGGACCACGGTTATGGCGAGCACCACGACCTGAGCCGCGCGCCAGACGATCATCGCTCCGGCGGAAGGGGTGTGAATCAGCGGCATAAAGCACCTCTCTTGTCTGAGTTTTTTACATCTGCGGCGTCTGCCGTTTCGCGACGCGCTCTATGTCGGCGTCGTGTGCCTCCCAGGTCAGGAACAGCGACGTGTTTTCCAAGAGGGCGTTCGTGCTACCTCCGGAGTTGCTGGAGGTACGCATCCAGCTTCTGATACCACCGGTCGAGGTCGGAGGCCAACTCGGTCGGGGGCACGAGGGTCACTTCTTCGATGAACGGTTGGAACACCTGGCAGCGCGATGTTGAGGCCGTCATGGGTTGCGCTCCCGCCTTCGTGTCGCCCTCGCCCGGAACGCCCTCGCCCGGAACGCCCTCGCCCGGAACGCCCTCGCCCGGAACGCCCTCGGGCGGTGTCTCCGGTTGGGTGAGCCGGACGGCTTGCGCCAGGAGGGTCGAAGCTTGCCGGGTTGCTCCTCGTTTCCAGGCGATGTAGCCTTTGAGGTAAAAGGCATCGACGCTTCGGTGGTTGGATCCCGTCACCGCGTCGAAAAAATCCTGCGCTTTCGATAGATCCCCCTGTACCAGGGTCACCTGGCCGAGGCGCAGCAACGGCCCCGTCTCCTCTTTGTTGATCTCCAGGGCCCGCGCAAATGCCGCTTCCGCCGCTTCGAGATCGAAAAGCGCCTCCTGCTCCGGGCAGAAATGCACGTTGCCTAGCTGTGCGTGTCCCCGGGCGCTGGTCGGGTTCAGGTGAACCAGGCGCTCCCAGGCTTGCCGGGCATTCTCAAAATGCCCGAGTTCCAGCAGCACATTGCCCAGGTAATACAGGGCGTCTTCGTGGGCCTCATTCAGCGTCAGCGCTTCACGGTAGGCGTCGGCGGCGGCTTCCATCCGCCCGTCCATCCGATGATCCGTCGCGCGCCGGTAGGTGGCCCAGAAACGCCGGACGTTTTCCTTCCGGGCCGAGGTCAGCGTGTCCGAATCACCGGGGACTTCTACCGGTTCCGAGGGCGATTTCACCAGCGTGATCACTGCAAAAAGCACCAGTACCACGGCCAGAAAGGCAAAGACGGACTTCTTCATCACCGCACCTCTTCCCCTTCTTTCAGACGGACGGTCTGGTTCGTCTGTACGTGGAAGAACGCCTGTTTCAGGCCGTTGGGCCAGATGACTTCGAGGGTGTCTACGGCCAGGGCCGTTCCCACGCCGAAATGCTCGGTGAGGCTGTTCTGAGATAAATACGAACTTTGCGTTCCCACCTGGCGCACCTGCACCGTGTCGGCCGCGACCACGCGCAGCCGGGCCCCTATCGCCGACCGGTTGCTCTGCCGTCCCTCCAGCGCCACCTTCAACCAGCGACGGTGGTGGCCGCCCTCGTTTCGCAGCAGGACGCCGGGTGCGCCGTGATTGACGACGAACACGTCCACATCGCCGTCGTTGTCGTAGTCGCCAAAGGCCGCACCGCGCCCTACGTGCTCTTCCCGGAACAACGCGCCGCTGACGGCGGACACCTCGAAAAAGCCCTCTTTGGCTCCGCGATTCCAGAATAGCTGGTCCCGCATCGGTTCGAGCAGGTGCGCGGCCTCCTTTTGCTGAAACGTGCTTCCGTTGACGACGAAGAGGTCTTGCCGTCCGTCGTTATCATAGTCGAAGAACGAGGTGCCCCACCCAATGTAATCGAGGGCTATTTGTCCCAGGCCGAAGCGGTCGGCGACGTCCATAAACTGGAAGGCGTTGAGCGCAGGATTACCGAGCCGTGCGGCGTCGGCGTGCATGTTGTTGTAGAGCGCATTTTCCTGGGCGATCCAGTGGGTGATGAACATGTCCAGGTCCGTATCGCCGTCCCAGTCGCCGACGGCAATGCCCATCGCGCCCCGGTAATCGGCCACCAGCGCACGATGGCTGATTTCTTCGAAGGTGCCGTCGCCCCGGTTTCGAAACAGCACATTGTCGGACACGTCGTTGGCCACGTAGAGGTCGGGCCAGCCGTTTTCGTCAAAGTCTACCCAGGCGGCTTCGAGGCTTCGTCCCTCGGGGTTATCGACACCGGCCTCGTCGGCCACCTCGCTGAAGGTGCCGTCGCCGTTGTTGCGATAGAGCAGGTTGCGCTCCGGCTCGAACGCCGAGGGATTGATGCTCGCGGGCGTTTCGACGTCGTATTGCAACGAGGGCTGGCTATCCTCCTGCGGGATGTACTTCACATAGCCGGCCACGTAGAGGTCGAGCCGGCCGTCGCGGTTATAATCGCCCCACGATGCCCCGGCCCAGAATCCGTCCTGCCGGTTGAGGCCGGCGGCCCGGGCGGTGTTGGTGAAGGTGCCGTCGCCGTTGTTGTGATAGAGGAGGGTGGCTCCGTAGGCCGACGTAAAGAGGTCGAGCCGGCCGTCGTTGTCGTAGTCGCCCCAGGCGGCGGCCATGCCCCAGCCCCGGAAATCCACCCCGGCCTGCGCGCTCACGTCGGTAAAGGTGCCGTCGCCGTTGTTATGATAGAGCACATTGTGCGCCGGAGACGCCGCCACCTCATCCGAAGACAGGGTGAGGGGGCCGACTTCGTTGACGACGTAGAGGTCGAGCCAGCCGTCGTTGTCGTAGTCGCCCCAGGCCGCGCCGGAGCCCATATCCTCGGGAAGCTGGCTGGTGCGTGTACCGGAGAAGTGGCGAAAGTCGATGCCCGCCTCGCGAGAAGCGTCGACGAACGTGATGCGCGGATAATCCGGAGGCAAGGACCGCGCAAGCTCCGCCGTCAGCCCTTCGATGTCCTCGCCGGGTTGATACGTAGACTCGGGGCGCGAGAGCGCCCACACGGCGATGATCGTAGCAGCCAGGAAAAGCAGCGCAAACGTGACCGTAAAGACAACAAGACGCTTCCGCCGAGGCAAGGTCTCAAACATAACACGCAGGGCTACTCGGTGGGCTGCACTTGGATGATTTTCTCATCCTCCGACATCACGGTAATCGGTGCCGTCAGCCCGGAATCCTCGCCGAAGAGGAAATTCAGCAGGAACTGGTCGGCTTTTCGATACATCAGCTTCGCCGAGACGTGGAGCGAGGTGACGCTCTCGGGCACCCGGAAGTCGATTTCCTCGTCGAGCGAAGCTTCTTCCGCAGCGGGTGCGTCGCTTCCGGGGGCGGAGGTGGCCGGGCAGGAAAACACGAATTCCGCTTTATCCGAAAAACCGGGGAAGAGCGCGCGCCGATAGCGCACCCCAACCATCTCCCACAGGTTGTGGCGGTCAATCAGGTTGCCGTACTGGTCGACCGGTTCCGCCTTGAACATGAACGATCCCGGTTCGATGAAGTGGCCTTCGTCTCGCTTGCCGGATTCAAAGATCAGGTTGCCGTTCTGGTCCGTCACGACGACTTCGGTCCAGGCTTGAATGATATCCAGCGGCCCGGTGGGAAAATCGTGCCCGACCTTGTTATTGGTGATCACGGCCTGCACCTTGATGTCTTCTCCCGGAGCCGCCGTCTCCGGCACGATCAATTCGATGGGCACGGCCGGCCCTGCACGCCACTTATCCTCAATTTCAGGAATCTCGATTTTGCCCTGGAGCCATTTCTCCGTCAGGTCGACCTGTTCGTGGGCTCCTTCGAGTTGGAGGGCTATCGGCATGAACTGGTTGGCCGCCAGGAAGCGATGGCTCCGGTGTTTCCCGTCATCCAGGGTACGGTTGTAGTCCAGGTCGTCCCCGCTCCCTGGGTCGAACGAGTCGGTCAGGGGCATGTGGCACTCGCGGCATTCGATGGTCTGGGTGGGGTCGCCGGGTTCGTTCCACCGACTTTTGCGCCAGTTGTCATACTGATTTTGCAGTTGCACCCAGCCGACATTGTTGATCTCTTCGTCGATGAACTGCTTGTGGCAGGCGGCACAGAATTCCGCGCTCTTGAAGAGGCGATGCTGCAACGTCTCTACATGCTGCTTCGGATAGGCCCGGATCAAAAAGTCGCTGATGAACGCCGCCGTGTTGCCGTCGCGCAGTTCAAACATATAGCGCTCGGGCTGGGTCATGACGTAGTTGGCATTTCCCTTTACGTCCGTCTCTTTGATGGCGTGGCAGGCTATGCAGGAAACGCCTTCCTGGTAGCCCGTGAGATTCGTCAGGTCCTCGGTGAAGACATTCTTGGTTCCGGAAAACAGCGAGATCGGATCGTGGCAGCCGCCGCAATACCGTGTCGTTTCCGGTCCGTTCTGGTCGGCCATGACCGACTGCACCTTCTGGAACGCGGCATCCATGGCCGACCATCGATGCGAACTCACTTGCCATTCTTTGTAGATCTCGGTATGGCACCCCGACCGGCCGCACGACTCCGATCCGCCCATCGTGCGGGCATCAAAGGCGTTTCCGGTGCTCGTGCGAGCCAGGCTCGGCGCAAACGGACGATCCTCTCCATAGAGATAGTTATAATCCTCCGGCAATTCGTTAACCAGATCCGGGGGTTCGTAGGCGTAGACCGCCAGGGCCAGCACGGCAAAAAGCGCCCCCGTCAGGAACAGGGTGCCCCACCCAAATCGCTTTTCCGCGGCCAGAATGGGGCGAATCGCCGGAACGTGCCGCGCCTTAACGGTGCGCCATACGATGGCGACCACGTGCGGCAACAACGAGGCGATCAGCGCAAACGTTGAGATGATGTGGATCAGATCCCATCCATAGCTGATCTTCACCTGGAAAATCGCCTGATAGGTCAGCACCAGGCCGGAGATGCTGGCGATGATGGTTACCACCATCGCAAAATAGCCCGTGAGCACGAGGTGGTTCATCTTCAGCCGGCGGTAGATGCGCCAGTGCCGGAGTTGATACCAGGCAAACGGCAGAATAAAGACCAACCCGACGACGGTATGCAGCAACACCATCATTTGATTGGAGACACTGAAGGGCAGGAGGTAAATGGAGAGGCCGGTAAGTGTCTCGAAGGTCAAGAGGCCGACGACAAAGATGGCAAGCACGTGCCGCCACTCTTTTACTTTGGGATGAGGTTCCATAGCGATCTGCTCCAAAGGATGTGTTAAACGACAGCATGGCAAGGAGGCTTCTCGATGAAAAGCTCACTCGCACCAATGCCCACCGCTCTGCCATTCCAACCAGGATAGGACTAAAAGAAACGCGCAAATCCCCATAGCCGACGTAAGGAAGAGCCTCCTGTTCAATGTAGTGGAAACCCCCACATCCCCGACAAACGGCGAAGAAAGCGAGCCGGCGATGCGTACCGATGCATGATGAAGCCGATCAGGTGTCTGCTCCCGGCGGAAAATAACGCTTGCAAAAGTCAGCCGTTTCGCAGAAAATACGGCGAATCGAGGCTCGAAGCACCTCTTCGTTTTCCTTCTCCGAAGTCTACATCAGGGTACGATGCCTGTTCTATCTCGCTGGTTCATCAAGACGGCGCTGATTTACCTCGTCTTCGCGTTGGTGGCCGGGCTCGTGCTGGCGGCGCGGCCGGTGTTGGATCTACCCGCTTTCCTCGCTACCCTGGACCGCACCTACGTGCACCTCTTCACCGTGGGATGGCTCACGCAGCTCATCTTCGGCGTGGCGTTCTGGTTGTTTCCCCGCCACTCTCGCGAGCGACCGTATGGAGACGAACGGGGAGTGCGCCTCTCCTATTTCCTGCTCAATGCCGGGCTGCTCCTGCGCGCCGGAGCCGAACCGCTCCAGGCATGGCGACCGGCGTCGGCCTGGGGATGGACGCTGGCGGCGTCGGCACTGCTGCAATGGCTGGCCGGTGTTGTGCTCGCCGTCTACCTCTGGAAGCGCGTAAAACAAAAATAAGCCCATGCCGCGTCTCAGTACCTGGCTCGTCCGGTTCGCGCTCGGCTACCTCGTGCTGGGGTTTACGCTGGGCGGGCTGCTCCTCGCACATAAAGGAGTGGGGCTGCATCCTGCGCTGTGGGCCTGGAGGCCGGTCCACGTAGAATTTTTGCTGGTTGGCTGGATGCTCCAATTCGTCTTCGGGGTGGGAAGCTGGATTTTGCCCCGTACCGCGGCTCGTCAGAGCCCTCGCCCGATCCTGGTCGCCTTCATCCTGGTCAACGCAGGCGTGTGGATGGTGAGCGCGGGGTTTTTACAGCCCGAAATGGCCTGGTTGATCCTGCCGGGACGCCTGAGCGAGATGGGGGCCGTCGTCGCCTTCGCCTATCACATCTGGCCGCGTGTTCGCCCTTTCATCCAGCATAGGCATCCGTCTCCTCCGGGCGAGCCTGTTGATCAGCCGTAACACGGCACGGCGATGCCTCGCGTCATGTCCCGACCCTCTGAGGAAATCGAGGCAGGATAGCTACCCGCCGGCCTCGTCAGAACAGCAATGCCCGTGGAGATAGTGGATGACGTCCCTGGCGGAATAGTGCGGGTGCTCCGCCGATCCGAGAGGAAGATGCACCAGATCATCCCCTGCCGTAAACAATTGTCGTTCTTCCCCCCATTTTTGCTGCTGCCCCAGCCCGATGTTGGCCATGAGTCCGTTGCACAAACAGCCCCGGCGCTCGGTATCTTCGCGTTTGCCGCCCTTTTCCACGTATACGTCCACCGGTTCGGCAGGGCAGCGCACTTGCAGGCGGTCTTTTCCATCGACGTAGGCTTGCTGCAAGTAGCCCAGGTCGCAGATACGAATGCGCTCGCTAAAGTGCTCCTGCATCCCGAGCGTCCCTTCCAGTTCCACCACTTTGAAGGGAAAGCCCGTCGATGAAATGCGTCCATCGGTTCGAACCGCTACGCTCCCTTCGTGTATTTTCCGGATCAGCGTACGCTTCGATTCCGCCGGGTATCCGGATTCGTCGGCCAGGGAAAACAGGGAGCCCACTTGAATGCCGGCGGCCCCTCGTCGGAGGGCTTCCTGTAGTTTTTCGGGGGTTCCATAGCCGCCCGCCAGGTAGTACGGATAGCCCAGCGCGGCTATCACATCCAGGTTGGCGATGTCCCGTTCATCATACACCGGGTCGCCTTTCTCATCCAACTGCTTGCGGCGGGGCGGGGCATTATGGCCGCCCGCCACCGGCCCCTCGATGATCCACCCCGTGATCAGCCCTTTTGACACTTTCTTGTCCAGGATCCGAGCGAGAGTGTCGGAAGAAATGATCGGAAAAAACATCGGCTGGGGCAGTTGCGGCGGATCGGGCAACAAGTCCGCCGGGTCCAGCTCGTAATAATACGATGCTTTGGGATCGGAGGCTTTCGAGGTGTCCACATCCAGGCGAAGCTGGGCTTTCTCTCCGGCAGCCAGGGTCCGAATTTGTTCGGCTTCTTCGGTCGGGATGCCGGCTCCCATCATGACGGCGCTAATGCCGGCGAGCATGGCACCGTACATACACGCCAGGGTATACCGCTTGAGCTTACAGAGGAGATTAATTCCTACGAACCCATCGTGCCCTTCTCTGGCAAGGAACACTTCGCTAAACGTCGCCGCGCTGAGCAATCGCTGAGACAGGATCGTCGGCTTAAAACGGTGCATGGGCAGCAACTTATACGGCTTGCCTTTCCCGATCCCCCCTTTTACAAAAAACTGATCGAAGAGATAGTCGACGATGTTCTGATCGGGATAGGCTTGCAGGGCGCGTAGGCGTCCATGCGGATCGCCCTGCTGTAGTTCTCGCACGACGACCGAGTCGATGGCCGTTCCGGAAATCACGCCTACCTCACCGGTTTGCGCTACGGCCCGCGCAAGACGCCAACTCGAAACGGCAATGCCCATTCCTCCCTGGATAATCTTGGGAGCCTTTTTTAAGAAGAAAGACGTACGGTCGTTCATGCGTACCTTATTACGTTTAGGCGAAGACGCTGTAGTATAGGGCTCCCGGAGATCATTTCGGCTTCACCCTCTTCTGAAGAATGCGCAAAAAAGACTCCGTAGCCCGGCCTTAGTGCTGCACAAGATGAGATAGGACGCTCAAGCCTACCTTGGTTCCTTTCCAGAGCAGCCCTGCATACAAGGCGTTGGTTGCGTCAAAATGGTGGGGAAGATACGCACGGAGGACCATCCTGCGGAGTTGTCCCACCGCTAACCGTTCTACCTGATAGGTGCGATCTTCGGGTTTCTGTCCTGCGGTTGCTCCAGCCTGGGCGTCCGAGGGGGGCTGGACCAGGAGCGCCTGGTCGAGTTGTTCCATTAACCAGAGGCTGTGCTGCGAAAAGGCGAAGGTAGGTTCCGTTCGCAACACGCGCGCGCTCAGATGCTCTGCCGCAGCATCGGCTTGCAGGAGAGCCAGAAACGCTTGCTTGATCGGATAGTTCGCTCCATCCCCTACTGCGTAAATGTCCGGGTGGTTTACCACCTGGCGTGTGGCGGGTTCGGTGATCAGAAACCCTCGCTCGTCGGTTGGTAAGGGGTGCCATACCGTCGAGGGGACATAAGAGGGAGCCGCCACGAGCACATCGAAGGGCCATCGGTGATCCTCGTGGTCGATCAGGGCTCCTGCGACCACCGACTGGATGGGTTGTTCCACGTAGCTCATGATGTGTCGCCGGTTGAACTCTTCTCGGATCACGTCGTGCAGGCGTGGCCCAAACACCTCCATGAAGGAGCGCTCCGAAGTTACAAAAACAATGTCGATCCCTTCACGCACGTCTTTCCACTGCAACCAGGTTTCCAGCATAAACGCCAGTTCATAGAGCGGCCCGGCCCATTGACACCCCGGCGGAACGAGCAATACAACACGACGCCGATGCCCTGCGAGTACCTCGTCCGTGAGTTGTTGAAAGACGCTGCGAAGCTGCGTCATGTCGGCCATCTTCCAGGCCGTGAAGGCATGTTCGTGTAAGCCGTTCGCGTCTTCCGGCCCGAGGGCAGCCCCGGTTGCCAGCACCAGATAATCATACGGAAGCACACGGTCTCCCACGTGTATCGCTTTCTCTTCCGGCACGAAAGCTC
This sequence comes from Rhodothermales bacterium, assembly GCA_046756545.1. GTDB lineage: Bacteria > Bacteroidota > Rhodothermia > Rhodothermales > JBHHWM01 > JBHHWM01. The sequence goes on from JBHHWM010000022.1 coordinate 26,146, forward strand.
CTACCTTCCCCTGAATAAAGTGCACCCCGGCCTCCTGCATCGGCTTAGCCAGATCGATTTGCACGGCTTCCGGGACAAGGCCGAAGGGGACGTACGTCATGTACGGTCTGAATAACAGGTAGTCCCGGTCCGAAACGAGCGTCACGTCGGCCCGGTCGCCGAGGCGTTGGCGCACGTAGAAGGCCGATTCAAGGCCTCCGAACCCGCCGCCCACGATGACTACCCTGATTTTCTCCATCGTTTCCATGACTTGCTTCCTGCGGCGACCTCAGCATCGTACTGCTTATGTGAAAGCAGACGCTACTCCCTCGGTACAACCGTCCTCGAAATCAGCCCTGCATCGAAACCCAGGGAGGGTGGAGTGAAAATCCGAGAGGGCAAGAGACGTATGCCAGGCACCCTTCGCGGCAAGAGGCCGACGCAAAATCATGTCGGCAGTGTCCTAATTATCAGCTATGAGGTATCCCTCGTCAAGCAGCCGAAAGGGGTCTCATGCGTTCTTCACGCGAGTCCCAAGCGTTCTTCACATAATGACCACCTCGCAGCAAGCCACGAGGGGTTCGGCTGAAGAAAGGTCCCTTGCCGAAGCCAGCTTTGGGGTATACGACCAGAATAAGAATCACGGACGCAGAGCCTTGAGTCGAAGGTCAAGCGCTTCGAGGTCGTTGGCCATATCGGCCAGCGTCGTACGGCTGAACAAGGTCTCCAGCCGCTCTCGTTCCGTGGCCCAGGCATGGTGCAACGGGCAGGGGTGCTCCTCGCCGCAGTCTGGCAATCCCAGTACACACTCTCTAAAGAGGGCCGGGCCGTCAATGGCGACGATCAGGTCCATCAAGGTGATCTGAGCCTCCGGCCGGGCCAGGGCGATGCCGCCATTGGGTCCCCGAAAAGACTGCATCAGGCCCTCCTGGGTCAACTTCTGAAAGATCTTCGTTAAGAAATGAAAAGAGATATTGAGCTCTTCGCTAATCTTCCGAATGGAGAAATAGCCAGGCTGCCGTAACGAGGCGAGATAGAGCGTTGCCCGGATACCATATTCGCAGCTTTTGGAGAGCAGCATCTTCGCGATATTTCTTTTTAGGACAAAAGAGTCTCAAATATACTATCCCTTGGTGAAAGGAGCAACGCATGCGAATACTCGGGATTCCCCGGAGTTTGGATTTCTGCCCCGGATCACCTAGCTTATCCCTAGTTCTTTTGCATGCGCCTTCGGTGTTCCATCCGGTACTTGCCGGATGGATGAATAGGGAATCCGGTGGTGCGATTTTAGCTGAATCGTCAAATCCGGAACTGTACCCGCAACTGTAGGCTGCGTGGTGTGCTGCCGGCGATGAAGCAGCCGGTCACTGCTCCGAGAGGTCGGGGTGGGAAGGCCGGTTGGGGAGCCGGGCAGCGAAAGGGGTGCCCTATAGAGGCACGCGCAGCAAGTCAGGAGACCTGCCGACAGGCGATGGTGCCATCACTACCTCCGGGAACTGGGGTCCGTGGCATGTTCGATCCCGGTCAGGGTGGGTCTGTTGAAGCGTGTGTCCTCTCTTTCCGCACTTCAAGCATCCGGTATTTTCCGGAGGGGACGACAGCCCGGATCTCGCTATTGAGGTCGGGGCTTTTTGATGTACAGGGGTCTACTCTTTCTGCTTTTTTTTCTGCTCCTCTCTCAGCCGACAGGAGCACAGACAACGCCGGACACGACGGTCGCGCTACCGAACGTGACGGTTGTCGCCACGCGGTTGAAGGCGTCGTTGGTCGCCGTGCCGGTGCGCGTCACCCTGCTCGACCCCGAGGCGATCTCCAGCACCGGAGCCCGGAGTGTGGCTGACCTGCTGAGCGTGCGTTCTCCCTTTTTCATCAAACGCCACGGCGACGGCCAACTGGCCAGCCTGTCCCTTCGAGGCACTGGGGCCTCGCAAACGCTCCTCCTACTGGACGGCCACCGCATGGCCGATCCACAACTCGGCCAACTCGACCTCTCGTTGTTGCCCACCTTATTGCTCGAATCGGTCGAGGTTATGGGAGGGGCCGGGTCGCCGCTCTACGGCACGGATGGGCTGGGCGGGGTCGTCAACCTGCGCACTTCCCGGCCGGGCACCGGGCGCGTGGTCAAAGTGCAGGGCGGTTACGGGGCGTACGGCGAACGCCGGGGGGGGCTCCTCGTCTCCGGCAACCGGGGGGCGTTTTCCGGGCTGGCGCTCGTCGGCTATGAGACGGCCGCCGGCGATTACCCGTACCTCAACAAGGGGCTGTTTCCACCCGATGAAGTGCCCCGCGAGGGGGCCGACCGCACCCGGCTCTCGATCTATTCGTCACTGGCCTACCGCACTTCCCGGAGCCGCCTGCGCGTGGCTACCTGGTACAACGACGCCGAACGGGGACTGCCCACTATCGGATCGACGCGGCAGCGCGGCGAACGGCAGTGGGACGAACACCTGCGCCTCTGGGCCGATGGCGAACATCGCTTTGCGTGGGGGACGCTCCGCATCGGAGGCATCGCGCAGCAAGGAGCCCTACGCTACCGCAACGAGCAACTCAAGCTCGACGAGACCGGACGCACGTTTACCAGCTCGCTCGACGTCGAAGCGCAGGGACTACTCGGCACGCGCTGGCTGCTGGCCGGAGGGGTGGCGGGCGGCTACGGGGCTGTGCGCCATCCGAGCCTGCAAGGCGACGCTTCGGAAACGCATGCCGGGGCGTTCTTGCACGGCACCGGGTCCTACGGACGCCTGCTGGTCTATCCGGCGCTGCGCCTCGACGTGTACTTTCGCCCGGATGCCGGCGCGCTGCGTGCCGTCAACCCGCGTCTGGGCATCAACGTGCGCCTCCTTCGGGGGGTGGCGCTCCACGTCAAGGGCAACGTGGGACGCGCTTTCCGCGTGCCCACCTTCAACGACCGCTTCTGGCAGCCCGGTGGAAAGCCCGATCTGAAGCCGGAGCAGGGCTGGACGTACGACGCCGGGGTGCTGCTCGAACACCGAAACGGCCTGGCCGAAGTCACCCTTTTCCTGACGCACATCCGAGACCAGATCGTGTGGTTGCCGACGCCGGCAGGCTATTATGCCCCGGACAACGTGCAGCAGGTGCGCTCGCGAGGGCTCGAAGCGTCGTATCGCCGGCGGTGGCAGCCGGCCTCCTGGCTCCGGCTCGACGGGAGCCTCTTCTACACGCTCACCGATGCCCGCGACCGTTCCGATCCAGCCTCGTCCTCGTACGGCCAGCCGCTGCGCCACGTCCCGCGCCATCAGGTCAAAAGCCACCTCGGTGTGCGCGTCGGCCCGGTGCACCTCGACCTGTCGGGGCGCTACCTGGGGCGGCGCTACACCACCACCGACGGCAGCGCCTCCCTGGATCCGTTCTTCTTGTTCGACGCGCAGCTACGGTTCCACGGACATACCTCGCTCTTCGACGCGACGCTGGCCGTGTTTGTCGAAAACCTCGCCGACCGGCGCTATGAAGTGATCCAGAACAACCCGATGCCGCCGCGCCACGCGCGATTGCTGCTCACCCTGGTGTTTCAATAATCTCTTTTTCATCCTAATCCGGAAACCCATGCATCGACATCGTACCTGCTTACCCAAACGTCTGATCACGTTGGCGTGGTTGTTCACGCTAAGCGCGCTTCCCTGCACGGCCCGGCAAACACCGGGCATCTACGTGGCCAATCAGGGCAACTTCTCAGATAATAACGGCTCGATCCTGTTCTATGATCCGGCCACGGCCCAGGCCACCGAGGTGCTGGCCGATTTCGGCACCCTCGTGCAGAGCATCACGCTCTACAACGGCCGGGGCTACGTCATGTCGAACACGTCGGAGGCGGTGGACATCCTGGATCTCGGCACGCGCCAGCGTGTGGGTCAGGTTCCCGGCGTAGCCAGCCCGCGGTATATGGCCGTAGTCGATGCCTCGAAGGCATACGTCTCGAACCTGTTCGCCAATACCGTGACGATCATCAATCTATCCGACAACACCGTCGCCGGTACCATCAGCACGGGCACCAACCCGGAGGACATCGCGGTGGTCGGCACGCGGGCCTACGTGGCCAATTTCGGCTTCGGCGGCGACTCGACGTTGACGGTGATCGACACGCCGACGGACACGGTTCTCGGGACGATTGACCTCGGCTGTGACGGCCCGCGCCATTTGGAAGTGGATGCCGAAGGAGAGGTCTGGGCCTTCTGCAATGGAAACACCATCTACAACGACGATTTCACGGAGATCATTGCCCAGACCAACGGCGCGGTGGTTGTCCTCGACGGGGCGACGGGCGCCGTCGTGACGCGTTTCGATCTGGCCTTCCAGGTTGGCACCTCCGCGCTCGGACAGGACACGTTTTACGTAGCCTCGCAGGAGCGGGTCTTCCTCATTCACGGCACGGATCTGCTCGTCTTCGACACCGAAGGCAATGCGCAGGAGGCACCCATCACCCTCGCGGGCGACGAGGAGATGGGCGGCATCGCCTACGACGCCTCGGTGCAGCGATTCTACGCGGCTCGTATCACGGGCTTCACGACCGCCGGGTTCGTCTCCATCCATAATGAGAGCGGCGACGAAGTGGGGCGCTTCGACGCAGGTATCGCGCCGGCCCACCTCGCCCTCAGCACGGGCGAAACCGCCACCGCGGTCGAGTCCGTCGCCGAGGCGATGCCGGAGCGCTTCCGCCTGCTGGGGAACTACCCCAACCCGTTCAACCCGGCCACCACGGTGCCCTTCGAACTGGCCCGATCAGGCCACGTAACCCTGACGATCCTGGACGTGCTGGGCCGGGAGGTAGCCACGTTGGTGAACGAGGCGCTGCCGCCGGGGCGGTACGAGAGCACCTGGGATGCCGGGTCGCTGGCAGGGGGCGTCTACCTCAGCCGCCTGGCCGTAGACGGGCGCAGCACCACACGCCGTCTCGTGCTCATCAAGTAGTAGCGTCAGCCCCGTATTCCGGTAACTCCGAGACCGTTGTCCGGCGAGCCGAAGACCTCCCGCGCTACGAGCCCTCAATCACCCCGATGATACCTCTTTTGTCGAGATAGAAACCGGCTTCGCCTTCCGTGATAAAGGCATCCTGAAAAAACCGCCCGGCTTTTTCATGGGCGTCGAGCAGGGCATCGATAAGCGGGGCGTTCCACCCCCGAGGAAAGGTGCCGGGGGTGCGCTCGAAGGCGTCCTTGATGTAGCTCGAAATCAGGGCAAACGCATGATGAAGGTGATGCGTGTGTACAGGTCTGCAAGACGTTTTTTCAACGTTGCCTCTGCTGAGATAAGCCATGCGCATCACCTGATTGAACCATCGTACGCCATAGGTTGTATCCGTTTTCCCGGGAGGCAGAACGTTCAGAATGGATGCGACAAGGCGGCAGAGGCTACTGATCGTAAAAGAGACCTGATGCGGCTCCCAGTAGAAACACTGCTCGGGGGTGGCCGTCTTGATGGTCTTTGCATAATACCGATGGTACTTCGCAAAATAGCGATTGTCGATAGGATCGACGGCCTCGAAGATGTAGTCGATGTTCCACCAAAAGGCGGCAGGCATCGAGACGGACTTGATGACGGCATCCTCGGGCAAATCGGCATGGGAAAGGGGCTCAAGGCCACGGCAGACTTTGACGAGGCGACGCAAGCGGCGCTTCTTCTTGAGCGCGAGTAGGTGCGTGCCATCGACGGAATAAAGTGTCAGGAGAGCTACAGGCATGTGTGTAATGTAAACCGGATGGTGGCACCCTTTGATTGCTGGATCAGGTACGCCGGGCCTGTCGCCCGAAGCCTCTCAGGATGAGAGCGTGACTGAAGCCGGCGTGCCTCCCGGTGCGGGCCTCGGGGAATGAACGAAGCGCTCGCGCCTCAAGGTTCCACTGCGGCATCTCCTCGCGCCGCAGCAAAAATAACGACATGGTCACGTTAGAAAGAGGCCTTTCGCCCCTTCTGGCGCTCTTCCGCCGAATCAATGTCCGCCAGGAGGGAGTTCTGTTCCGCGTTTTGAGGTGGCGGAATGCTCGTCGGTAGTTTCGAACGAGGTACTCAAGAAAGTCCATGGCCCATATCCTGTATATCTTTCCCCACCCCGACGACGAGTCGTTCGGGCCTGCGCCCCTCATGGCCCGGCAACGGCGGCAAGGGCACCGGGTCTCGCTGCTTACCCTCACCCGGGGCGAGGCGACGCGCCAACGCGCCAAGTACGGCTACTCGAAGGAAAAAATGGGGGCCATCCGCTTCGAGGAGATGCAAGCCGTAGCCCGCGCGCTCGATCTGAATGATCTGACCGTACTCGATTTCCCCGACGGCGACCTCCCCAGGGTGAACGCGCGCACGCTCGAAACCGCCATCGCCGACCACATCCGGCGGCTGCAACCCGGCGTGGTTGTTACCTACCCGGTCCACGGCATCAGCGGACACCCGGATCACATGGTGACCCACCGCGTGGTCAAGCGCGTGTACCGGACGCTCAAAAAGGTGAGCGCTCCTTTTCTTCAACGACTGGCCTTTTATACGCTCCCCGAAGAGAACCGCACCGGACGATCCGACCACCTGATGGGGTCGCCCCCGGAAGATATCCACTGCATCGTCCCGATTGCCGACGACGACCTGGCCCGGGGACATGCCGCCCTGGAATGCTACACCACGTATCGCGACGTGATCGAAGAGCAACAGCCGCTCAAGACCCTGGCCGACGGCATTTGCTTCAGCTTCTACGAAGAAACATACCTCCCGCCGCTGGATGACTTGTGTGCCGGCCTCGCAGCCTGAGGTGCCATCCCCTCCCCCTTTCTTAATAATGGCGTAACAGGAGCAGGCAGATCCGTACCTTATAAAGCCGGGCCTGCCGAGGGTAGGCTCCTATGACTGACACTTCGTACCGGAACCGTGCCGGTCTATTAAACACCATGTCTCCGCATTCTTCTTCCATGAGCATCCCGAAGATCCTCGTCGTCGATGACGAAGACGACATTCTGGATTTATTACAATACAATCTGGAGCGCGAAGGCTTCGAGACCGTGCTGGCGCGCGACGGCGTTGAAGCCCTCGACAAGGCCGGGCGCGAGACGCCCGACCTGATCATCCTCGACATCATGATGCCGCGCATGGACGGCCTCGAAGTATGCCGCCACTTACGCCAGGACGCCCGCCTGCGCACCATCCCCATTTTGATGCTCACGGCCCTCAGCGGCGAAGATCATCACATGCAGGGGCTCGACGTCGGCGCGGACAGCTACCTCCCTAAATCGTCGGCGGTCGGCGTCATCCTTAGCCAGGCTAAGGCGTTGCTGCGCGGTATGCACCGGCACGAGCAGCCCCCCGATTCGTTGCGCGTCCGCGACCTCCACATCGACCGGGATCGCTACCTGGTCTTCAAACTGGAGCAGGGCGAACGCATCGAACTGCGCTTCCCGCGCAAAGAGTTCGAACTGCTGCACTTCCTTGCCTCCCACCCCGGGCGGGTCTTCAGCCGGCAGGATCTGCTCGACCAGGTCTGGGGTACCGACGTCTACGTGGTCGACCGCACCGTCGATGTTCACGTTCGCAAGATCCGAGAGAAACTGGGCAGCGAATACGTCGAGACGATCAAGGGAGTCGGCTATAAATTTGCCGATTAATTTTTCTGCTTTCGATTTTTGACCACCTCTCCCGCGAGTGCCATGAGCGAGTCGTCCGGCCCATCGGGGCCTTCGGTCAACAAGGTTGCGTTCAAGATAGCGCTGGCGGTAGCGGGTGCCACGGCGTTGCCGGCGCTGGCCGTCCGGTTGCTCGTGCCCTCGCTGCCATTCTGGGGCCTCGGCTTGCTGGTGATCGCAGCCGGGATCAGCGCCTACTTGTCGACCTACAGGCTCCTGGCTACGCGGCTCGAACTGGCACGCTCCACCCTCGCCCAGATCCGCCGGCACCAGTTTGACGACCTGGAGAAGGTGCATCTGCCCCCGAATGACGAACTCAATGCGCTCATCGAGCAGGTCTATCTCACCGGCCTGACCGTCG
>JBHHWM010000023.1:0-33750 GCA_046756545.1 Rhodothermales bacterium
CGATCCGTGAGGGGGGTCGTACGGTCGGAGCCGGCGTCGTCTCTAAAATACTCGACTAAGAGAAACGCAATTAACGGCCATAGGGGCACGGAGCACTGTGCCCCTATAGGTATCCACAGGAAAGAAGCGCTATGGCAAGCCAGAAGATTCGCATCAAGCTCAAGTCATACGATCACACGTTGATCGACAAGAGTGCGGAAAAGATCATCAAGACCGTCAAGTCGACCGGGGCGGTGGTCAGCGGACCGATTCCGCTGCCTACCAAAAAGTCGATCTACACGGTGCTGCGGAGCCCGCACGTGAATAAGAAGAGTCGCGAGCAGTTCGAGAGCCGCAGCCACAAGCGTCTGATCGACATCCTCTCGACCAGTAGCAAAACGGTCGATGCGCTGATGAAGCTTGAGCTTCCCAGCGGTGTGGATGTGGAAATCAAAGTGTGACTTTAGACCTCGTCGAGGGACCCGAGACCATGCGTAAGCTGAGTATTTCATTGCTGATTTTGCTACTCGTCGGTTGGACGACCGGCTGTGATAGCAATGACGGCGACGATCAGAGCGACGCGGAGGTTTTTGTGGGATCCTGGACGCTGGCGAATCTGCTCATTAACGGGCAGGATCTTACGGCAGCGTTGTTCTTGCTTGCTGAGGTCAACCGCGTTGAGATCGACTTTGAGAGCAACGGCACCTTCCGTCTTCAGGTCGTGTCTGCCAGTTCGCCGCCGGAAGTAACGGGGACGTACAGCCTGAACGAGAGCCTGGATACGGTCACCCTGACATCGAGCGATTTCGCGGCACCGGTTACCCTGTCGTACGAAATTGAAAACAATAACCGCATCGTGCTCGATACAGACGATGTGGCGCTGCTGGTCGAGTTGTCGGGTATCGATCCGAGTTCGCTGGGACTTCAGGTCGAACGCCTCGAACTCATCCTGCGGCGAAGCTAACCGTATACACACGCTTAACTTAATCCGGTCGTGATGACGTTAAAAGGAGGATTACAATGAGCGGTTTGATAGGAAAAAAAGTAGGCATGACGAGTGTCTTCGATGAGTGGGGGAATAACATCCCCTGTACGGTCATCGAAGCCGGGCCGAACGTGGTGACCCAGGTCAAGCATGCCGAAGAGCAGGATGGATACAGCGCCGTCCAGCTTGGCTTTGGAGAGAAGAAGGCCAAGCACACCACGAAGGCGCTCCAGGGACACTTCGAGAAAGCCGGGTCAACGCCCAAGCAGAGGGTAGGCGAATTTCGCTGGTCCGGCGACGACGTGACGCTGGGTGATGAGATTCGCGTGGATGACGTCTTCGAAGAAGGCGAAATCATCGATGTGGCCGGTGTGTCGAAGGGCAAGGGATTTCAGGGCGTCGTGCGGCGTCATGGGTTCCGTGGTGTGAACGACCGCACGCACGGCCAGCACAACCGCGAGCGCGCCCCCGGTTCTATCGGGCAGTCGTCCGATCCGTCGCGGGTGTATAAAGGCATGCGGATGGGCGGACGGATGGGCAACCAGCGGGTGAAAGTCAAAAACCTGGAAGTGGTGCGCATCCTCTCGGAACACAACCTGATTCTCGTCAAAGGAGCCGTACCCGGACCGAAGAACGGCTTTGTTGAACTGTATAAGAAATAGGAATAGGAAGATGGGACATTGGACATAGGATGGCTGAAGCTACCCTTCCCCCGATCCCATTTTCTATTTACCCCATAGCGTCATGGAACTGCAAGTATACCAGGTGGATGGTAGCGAAACGGGCCGCACCGTAGCCCTCGATGCGAGCGTTTTCGGCATCGAGCCGAACGATCACGTGCTGTGGTTGGACGTTCGCCGTATCCAGGCCAATGGTCGCCAGGGTACGCACAAGACCAAAGAGCGTGGTGAAGTGGCCGGCAGTACGCGCAAGCTCTACCGCCAGAAAGGCACGGGGATGGCTCGCGCCGGGAGTGCCAAGTCGCCCATCCGTCGCAGTGGTGGCCGGACGTTTGGCCCGCGCTCGCGTACGTACGGGCTCAAGCTCAGTAAAAAGACCCGGCGTCTGGCGCGTTGTTCAGCGTTGAGCTACAAAGCGCGCGCGGAAGCCCTGCGTGTGGTAGAGAACGCCGCGTTCGAGACGCCGAGTACCAGTCAGCTTCGCGAGATGATAAAGGCCTTCGGGCTGACCGGGCAGAAGGTGCTCGTGCTCACTGAAGCCAACGACCAGACCCTGTATCGGTCGAGCACCAACCTGGCCAAGGTTCACGTGCAAGAAGTGCGCAACGCTTCGACGCTGGAGTTGCTCGATGCGGACGTCGTGGTGCTCGAAGAAGGGGCCGTCAATGTGTTGTTGCAGACCCTCAGCGGTGCCGAGCCTGTCGAAGTGGAGCAGGTGGAAACACCCCCTGTTGAAGAGGCTCCGGTTGCCAAAGCGAAGGCTGCCAAGGCTGAGGTTATCGAAGAAGCTGAGGTTGTTGTCGAGGCTGAAGCTGTTGTGGAGGCCGCCGAAGCCCAGGATGCTGACGACGAGGGCTAGTTTCTCGTCCAGTGTGCTGAGAACAAAGAACTGATAGGTAACCACTACGATGAGTAGAGACATTCTCATTCGCCCGTTGGTGACGGAAAAGCTCACTCGCCAGATGGAGGAGGGGCACTACGCGTTCATCGTTGATATGGATGCGAACAAAGTGCAGATTCGCCGGGCCGTTGAAAAGCGCTTTCCGCAAGTCACCGTCAAAGAGGTGCGTACCATGATCGTGCGCGGCAAGCGTCGCCGTCAGATCACGCGGACGGGCGTCAACGAAGGGCGTACGACGCGCTACAAGAAGGCGCTCATTACCCTTACGCCCGATAGTGAGCAGATTGACTTCTTCGAGAACATTTAGTCGCGATTTGCTAAACCACCGGGCGCAAAGCCAGGGATCTCGACCTGGCAGGTAAGCTCGGACAGATAGACAATACGCCTTATGGCCATTCGAAAGTTAAAGCCGGTTACGCCGGGGCAGCGACAGCGCTCCGTCTCCGCCTTCGACGAGATTACGAAGGCAGAGCCGGAAAAGAGCCTGCTGGCTCCGCTGAAGCGCAAAGGGGGTCGGAACAGCACAGGGCGCATGACGGTCCGGCATAAGGGTGGCGGCCACAAGCGCCGCTATCGTGTCATCGACTTCAAGCGCAGGAAGCACGGTGTGCCCGCTCGCGTTGCCGGCATCGAGTACGACCCGAACCGGTCGGCGCGCATCGCCTTGCTGGTCTACGCCGACGGCGAGAAAAGCTACATCATCGCCCCGGATAAGCTGAGCGTGGGCGACACCGTGATGAGTGGCCCGGAAGCCCTGCCCGAAGTAGGCAACTGCCTGCCGCTGGAAAACATCCCGCTGGGTACGTTCGTCTATGCCATCGAAATGAAGCCCGGCAAAGGGGCGCAGATCGCTCGTTCGGCAGGGACCTATGCGCAGCTTACGGCTCGGGAAGGGCGCTACGCCACCCTCAAGCTTCCTTCGGGCGAGGTGCGCATGGTGCTGGCGCGTTGCATGGCTACCATTGGCACCGTCAGTAATGCGGACCACATGAACGTCGATCTGGGCAAGGCCGGCCGTCGTCGATGGCTGGGGGTTCGCCCCAAGACGCGCGGTGTGGCGATGAACCCGGTCGATCACCCGATGGGCGGTGGCGAAGGGAAAGCCTCGGGTGGGCATCCCCGCTCTCCCTGGGGACAACCGGCCAAGGGGTTCAGAACACGCAAGAAGAACAAGCAGTCGGACAAACTCATCGTCCGCCGTCGCGGCAAGAAACGCCGTTAATCCGTTATTCGATATTCGACATGGCACGTTCTCTGAAGAAAGGACCTTTCGTCTACTACAAGCTGCAACGCAAGGTCGATCAGCTCAACCAGAGCAATAAGAAGAAGGTGATCAAAACCTGGAGCCGGGCTTCGATGATTACGCCCGACTTTGTGGGGCATACCTTCGCGGTGCACAACGGCAGGCAGTTCATTCCGGTATATGTGACCGAGAACATGGTGGGGCACCGGCTTGGCGAGTTCGCGCCCACACGCACGTTTCGCGGGCACGCCGGCGACAAGAGAAAAGACAGGCGCGGCAGATAATAACAGGGTACTCGTTACGGGTTGCGACGCCTCAACTCGTAACCCGTCACCCGAAACCCAGAATTCGTCATGGAAGCACAAGCGATACGCAAATATATTCGGAGTTCGCCTCGCAAGTTGCGCCGGGTCGTGAACGTCGTTCGCGGCCAGAACGTAGCCGAAGCGCTCAATGTGTTGCACTTTTTGCCTCAAGCGGCTACCCGGCCCATCGAGCTGACCATCAAGTCGGCCGTGTACAACTTGATGGATCAGTACCAGGACGAGCGCTTCGATGAGCACGACCTGTTCATCCACGAGATTCGGGTAGATGAGGGACCGAAATTCAAACGATTTCGGCCTGCCCCCCGGGGGCGCGCGCATCCCTATCACAAGCGCCTGAGTCACCTGACGGTGATCGTCGGCACGGCGCGGGAAGAGGACGAAGGGGACGAGGAATAACCCGGGCGTGTCTCGTCTCCCTGAGCGACACGGCTGCAAGCGAACGTAACCACAGCAAAAGACAGAGTAGAACCTTGGGTCAGAAAACGCATCCCATCGGGTTTCGCCTCGGCATCATTCGAGGGTGGGACTCCAACTGGTACGCAGATAAGGATCTGCCGGAGAAGCTTGTTGAGGACGTAGAGATTCGCCGCTACCTGGCGATGCGTCTGAGGCGGGCCGGTCTGAGCCGGGTCGTCATCGAACGCACGCCCAAGCGTGTGATCCTGACGCTGCACACGAGCCGTCCCGGTGTGGTCATCGGGCGGGGCGGTGCTGAGGTCGAGAAGCTGCGCGAGGAGCTGAAAAAGCTTACGAGCAAGGACATACAGATCAACATCAACGAGATCAAGCGTCCTGAACTGGATGCGAGCCTTGTCGCGCAGAACGTGGCCCAGCAGTTAGAAGGCCGCGTGTCGTTCCGGCGTGCCATGAAGCAGGCCATTACCGCCGCGATGCGGATGGGAGCCGAGGGCATCCGTATTAGGCTGGGTGGCCGGCTCGGCGGTGCCGAAATGGGGCGGACGGAGCAATACCTGGAGGGTCGTGTGCCGCTTCATACCATCCGAGCCGACATCGACTACGCCGAGGCAACGGCCTATACCATCTATGGCACCACGGGCGTCAAAGTCTGGGTGTACCGGGGCGAGATCCTGGGTAAACCGGACCTGAGCCCCAACGTCCAGGCGCAGCGTCAGCAGATGCAGCAGATGCAAACGGGCGGCGGCCGGCGTGGCGGTCGTGCTGAAGAAGGGCGGCGCAAAGGTCGTCGTGGTCGTGCCGGCGGTGGTCGTAGCGGCGGCAGCGGTCGTGCCGGCGGCGGCGGTCGTGGACGCGGCGGCGGTCGTGGACGCGGCGGCGCGAAAAAGTGATTGCCCCTACCGAGTAGCATTATGAACGTAACGCGCCCGGCGGGAGCCCGGCGCCAAGCATAAAGAGGTGAACCTATGTTAATGCCCAAGCGCACCAAGTACCGTAAGGTGCAGAAGGGACGCATCAAAGGGAATGCCTCCCGCGGCACGCGGGTTGACTTCGGTGATTTTGGTATCAAGGCGTTGGAGCCGGGCCGGATCACGAGTCGACAGATCGAGGCGGCCCGTATCGCCATGACGCGCCACATGAAGCGTATCGGCGAGGTGTACATTCGCATCTTCCCCGACAAGCCCATTACGAAGAAGCCTGCTGAAGTTCGGATGGGTAAGGGCAAGGGGTCGGTCGAGCACTGGGTAGCAGTTATTCGGCCGGGGCGTATCCTTTTCGAGATAGGCGGTGGCGTACCGCTCGAACTCGCTCGCGAGGCGCTGCGTCTGGCTCAGCAGAAGCTGCCGATCAAGACCAAAGTGGTGGTGCGTCCGGATTATATCGAGGCCTAGTGCGTCGGGTGCGGGAAACCGCGTTTCTCCCACAAGACGCCGCACGAAAGATAGAACGCTATGAAAGCAAAAGAAGTGAGAGACCTCAGCATAGAAGAGATTGCCGAGCGCATCCGAGAGGAAGAGGATCAATTGCGGCAACTCAGCTTCCAGCACGCCATTGCCCAGTTGGAAAACCCGATGATTCTTCGGGAAAAACGCCGGTTCGTGGCGCGCCTGAGAACCATCCTCAAAGAAAAAGAACAGTCAGAGGTTGAAGCGTGACGGCCTTGCGGCTCGACGTTTTACCTCGACCCTATAAACGGTAGTTGGTGGGGCCACGGCTCACCAAGCCAGAACGTGTGACATCATGGAACAGCCTGTACAGACACGCAGCACCCGGAAGGAACGCATCGGGTTGGTTGTGAGCAACAAGATGGACAAGAGCATCATCGTCGGGATCCAGCGTCAGATCAAACACCCGATCTACGGGAAGTTTATCAAGCAGACGACGAAGCTGATGGCCCACGACGAGAACAACGAAGCCGGTGAAGGAGACGTTGTTCGGATCATGGAAACCCGTCCGCTGAGCAAGCGCAAGCGCTGGCGGCTGGTCGAAATCATCGAACGCGCCAAGTAAACACCTACTGTTTTAGGCTTCCGGTTATCAGGTTTCGAGTTTGTGAACCTGAAACCTGAAACTTGTAAACCTGAAACCTTCAAATAGATAGAGCCATGATTCAGCAGGAATCTCGACTGAGCGTTGCGGACAACAGCGGGGCCAAAGAGGTGCTCTGTATCCGGGTGCTGGGCGGCAGCGGCCGGCGCTATGCACGCGTCGGCGATAAGATCGTCGTGACGGTCAAATCGGCTGTTCCCGGCGGCAATGTCAAGAAAGGGGACGTGTCGCGGGCCGTGATCGTGCGCACCAAGAAGGAGTATCGGCGGAAAGACGGCTCCTACATCCGCTTCGACGAGAACGCCGCAGTGTTGCTGAACAACCAGGACGAGCCGCGCGGTACCCGTATCTTCGGCCCCGTGGCGCGCGAGTTACGCGAGAAGCAGTTTATGCGCATCGTCTCCCTCGCGCCGGAAGTCCTCTAGCTGTTGATTTTGGATGCAGGACGGGCTCCGGAGCTTGTCTGAATCCAAAACCTGAAATCCGAAATAGACCATGCCACGCACGAAGAATAAGCAGAAGAAGCTGCACGTAAAGAAGGGCGACATGGTGCGCGTGCTTACCGGCATCGACAAAGGCAAGCAGGGTAAAATCCTGAAGGTCTTTCCCGATACGGAGCGCGTCATCGTGGAAGGCGTCAACATGCGTATCCGGCATACCCGGCCCACCCAGTCGTATCCGCAGGGGGGGCGTATCCATCGCGAGATGACCGTCCATGTCTCGAATGTGCAGCCGCTCGATTCGAACGGCGATCCTACGCGGATCGGTCGCAAATGGATCGAAGATGCCGAAACCGGACAGGGACGCTGGATACGGTATGCCAAAACCACCGGCGAAGAACTCGACCACTAGGTGCATCGACCGGATGATGATGCCGGGTTTGCCGGTCGAACACACTCGTCCGAGAACATACTCCTGTAACACAGCTTTCGCATGCGGTGCTTGCCGCCGTGCATATAGACCTGAGAAGAACCATGGAACAGTACGTACCTCGACTTAAGAAACGGTATCACGAAGAGGTGGTACCGGCGTTGAGAAAGCAATTCGGGTACGCCAATATCATGGAAGTGCCGCGTCTGGTGAAGGTCTGCGTCAACAAAGGCGTCGGTGACGCTACGCAGAATCAGAAGCTGATCGATGATGCGGTCGAAGAATTGCGCCTGATCACCGGACAGCACCCCGTCGTGCGCCGTGCCAAGAAGAGTGTATCGAACTTCAAGCTGCGGGAGGGCATGGCCGTCGGTTCGTCGGTGACGCTGCGGAGCCTCCGGATGTGGGAATTCATGGACCGGCTAATTACGCTGGCCCTTCCCCGCGTGCGCGACTTCCGGGGCGTGCCGGATCGGAGCTTCGACGGACGCGGCAACTACTCGCTCGGTGTGAAGGAGCAGATCATCTTCCCTGAAATTGATGTCGACAAAATCGACCGGATCGACGGGCTCGACGTGACCATCGTCACGACGGCGAAGACCGACGAGGAAGCCTATGCCCTGCTCAAAGAACTGGGCATGCCGTTCGTTCGCCGGGAAGAACCCCAGAGTGCCTGACCCACCGGCAACCATCGTTAGCAAGAGCACGAAATCACTATGGCAAAAAAGAGTTGGATCGCTCGTCAGAAGAAGCGGGAACGCATGGTGGCAAAGTACGCGGCCAAGCGGCGCGAACTGAAGGAGCAAGGCGACCACGAAGGTCTCCAGAAGCTCCCTCGTAACGCCAGCCCGGTGCGGCTCCATCACCGCTGCCCGCTCACCGGCCGATCTCGCGGATACATGCGCGCCTTTGGGATCTCGCGTATCGTCTTTCGCAAGATGGCCCGTGAAGGCAAAATTCCCGGCGTCCGTAAGGCGAGCTGGTAACCCTTTTATCACTTAGCTAAGTGTTGCGGCCTGAAGGCCAAGGCAAACTGGCTAAAACATCATACACACGATGAGCGGAATCACTGATCCTGTGGCGGATTACCTGACGCATATTCGCAATGCGCAGATGGCCAGCCACCGGTACACCGACGTGCCGGCGTCGAAGCTTAAGCGTGCCATGACGCAGATTCTGGTAGACAAGGGCTATATCCGTAGCTACCTGAATATTGAGGATGGCAAGCAGGGGCTCCTTCGCATTTATCTGAAATACGACCGGGACGGCCTCCCCGTCATTCGAGGGCTGAAACGCGTCTCGAAGCCCGGGTTGCGCAAATATGTGGGGTCCCATGAGCTACCTCGCGTCCGGAACGGCCTCGGCGTGGCGATTCTATCGACCTCGCGCGGGGTGATGACCGACAAGGAGGCCCGGAAGATCAACGTCGGCGGTGAGGTACTGGCCTACGTGTATTAGGGGTGCCTCCTACAGTCCTGGTTTTTCGTTCATAGAGCTAAGCAGAGGATTACAATGTCTCGGATAGGCAAGTTGCCGATTGAGATTGGGAGCGACGTAACAATCGACGTAGCCCCGAATAACCTGGTGAAGGTGAGTGGACCCAAAGGCGAGCTTTCGCTGCGGGTCGATCCCGACATCAAGGTGGAAGTCGGAGACGGCGAGGTGCTCGTCAAACGTCCCACGGATCAAAAGCGGCATCGCTCCATGCATGGGCTCTACCGCGCCCTCATCTTCAACATGATCACCGGGGTGACCAACGGCTATCAGAAAAAGCTGGAGGTTATCGGGGTGGGCTATCGCGCCGAGTTGAAAAACGGCGTGCTCGAACTGGCGCTGGGCTTCTCGCATCCTATTTATTTCCTTCCCCCGGAAGGCGTGACGATCTCGGTCGAACCCGGAGGGCGCGGCAAGAATCCGATCATCACGGTCGATGGTATCGACAAGCAAATGGTCGGGCAGGTAGCCGCCAAGATTCGCGCGTTGCGTCCGCCGGAGCCCTACAAGGGCAAGGGGGTGCGCTACGTCGGAGAGTACGTCCGTCGCAAAGCCGGTAAGACGGCGGCCCGCTAAGTCTAGCAGGTGGGTGGGCAGGAACGTTCATTGTCTGCTCATCCCACAATCAGCATCGAAACAGGCCGGAGGGTCGGAAATCTTCTGGCATAGAGCAACGCAACGATGGCGAACAAGAAAGTCAAGAATAGAAAAACGGCTCGTCGCTTGCGCGTCAAGCGCGGTGTGCGCGGCAAGCTCAGCGGAACGGCCGCCCGGCCTCGTCTGTCGGTCTTCCGCTCGAACAAAAACATTTATGCCCAGTTGATCGATGATCTGGCCGGGCGCACCCTGGCGGCGGCCTCCAGCCTGGAGGACGGCATCGAGGGCGATACGCCGACCGACGTGGGCAAGCAGGTAGGACTGCGGCTGGCCGAACGGGCCAAAGAAGCCGGCATCGAACAGGCTGTCTTCGACCGCAACGGCTATCGCTACCATGGCCGCGTGAAGGCGCTGGCTGATGGAGCGCGCGAAGGCGGGTTGCAGTTTTAAGCAAAGTTAACGGGCGAAATCACGCTATAGAGCAAACGTAGCGATCATGGCAAAAGGAAAAAATCGTCGGAATCGCGGACGCGACACCGGAGAACAGAAAGAGTGGATCGAACGCCTGGTCACGGTCAACCGCGTGGCGAAAGTGGTGAAAGGCGGACGCCGCTTTTCATTCAATGCCGTTGTGGTTGTCGGAGACGGAGAGGGCCTGGTAGGCGCGGGTCTCGGCAAGGCCAATGAAGTGGCCGACGCCATCCAGAAAGGAACCGAAGACGCCAAGAAAAAGCTGATTCGGGTGCCGCTGAAAAAGGGTACGATTCCTCACTCTGTGATCGGAAAACAGGATGCAGGCCGGGTGTTGTTGAAGCCGGCTTCCGAAGGGACCGGGGTCATTGCCGGGGGCGGCGTGCGTGCCGTGCTCGAATGCGCCGGGATCAGCAACATCCTGTCCAAGTCGCTGGGCACGAGCAACCCGCACAACCAGGTGGGGGCTACCATCAACGCGCTGGAAAGGCTCGAAGACCCGATGGAAGTAGCCAAGCGTCGCGGCGTACCCCTGCGGAAAGTATTCGAAGGATAAAGAGCGATCGACGGGCAGCCGTCCGCTTGCCTCTGCTCATACGAGTTCGGGTGGAAGAAGCTGACCGCTGCGTAGGGATCGCTGAAAGCTAAAGAGCAATGGCCAAACTGAAGATCACCCAGTCGCGTAGCATCATCAATAGCAGCGGGAAGCAACGGCGGACCATCGAGGCTCTGGGCCTGCGGCGGTTGCACCATTCGGTGACGCACGAAGACACTCCCGTGATTCGCGGAATGATCGACAAGGTGAGCCACCTGGTCGAGGTCGAAGAGGCCGATTCGTAAAACGTGAGGCATGAAGAGGAAGGACGCCGGTAGCGCCATCTGCTTCCTGCACATCGCCTTTTATGAATCAGGCAGTATGTCAAGCGAGTTTGCTTCCGGATGAAGGAAGCGAGCGTTTTAGCCGAGGAAAAAATGGATTTAGGAAATCTGAAGCCTGCGAAAGGCTCGACGAAAAAGCGCAAGCGCCTCGGGCGCGGCGTGGGGTCCGGACACGGCGGCCACAGTTCTACGCGGGGCGATAAAGGTCAGAAGTCGCGCTCCGGAGCCAACATTCCGGCCTGGTTCGAAGGCGGCCAGATGCCGCTTCAGCGTCGTATTCCGAAATTTGGGTTCACCAACCGGAACCGCACGGAATATCGTGTCTTGAACGTATCACGCCTGGCTGAACTCGTCGCGGCGGGCAGGCTTGATGCCTCGCAGCCGGTTACGCCCTCGGTTTTGATCGAAGCAGGCCTGGCGAACAAGTCGGATCTGATCAAGATTCTGGGAGGCGGCACGCTGGATGCGGCGCTGCAGGTATCGGCGCATGCCTTTAGCAAGGCGGCCCGTCGGAAAATTGAAGAGGCCGGTGGGCAAACCACTGTTCTCAAGTAAACCGGCCCTGCTAGGGCCTCAAGCGCAGAAGAAGTTATGGCTGGTCTTGCCGAAAGCCTACGCAACATTTGGAAAATCGAAGAACTGCGCAAGCGTATCCTCTATACGCTGGGCATTCTGGTTGTCTATCGCATCGGGGCCTACGTAACGTTGCCCGGCGTGGACGCGGGTATCCTTGCCCAACTCAACGACGCGGGGGGCAGCCCGAATGACCTGTTCGGGTTCTTAGACATCTTCGTTGGCGGTGCTTTCAGTGCGGCCGGGATCTTCGCGCTGGGCATCATGCCCTACATCACCGCTTCGATTATCATTCAGTTGCTCGGGGCCGTGGTACCCTACTTTCAGAAGCTGCAACGCGAAGGAGAAGAAGGGCGGCGGAAGATCACCCAGCTTACACGCTATGGAACGGCAGGCATTACGGCTTTGCAGTCCATCGGGTATACGATTTACCTGCAAGGTACCGTGGGCAATGCCATTGTGATCAATCCGACGTTTTTCACGGTCACTACCGTGATCGTGTTGACATCCGGGACCATGTTTGTCATGTGGCTGGGCGAGCGCATCACGGAGAACGGTATCGGGAACGGCATTTCGCTGATCATTACCATCGGTATCATTGCCTTTCTGCCGCAGGCTTTCATGAATGAGATGAGCCTGAGCCCGAACCTCTTCCTGTTCCTGGGCGAAGTCGGCGTGTTGGCTCTGGTGACAGGGTTCATCGTGCTGGTGACGCAGGGCATGCGGCGGATCCCAGTACAGTATGCCAAGCGGGTAGTCGGGCGTAAGGTGTATGGCGGCACTACTCAGTATCTGCCGTTGCGCGTCAATGCAGCGGGCGTGATGCCTATTATCTTCGCCCAGTCGATCATGTTCGTGCCGGCTACGGTCGCGTCGTTCTTCCCGGAGAGCGCCTTTATGCTGAACTTCGGGAGCTGGTTTACGGACTTTACCGGATGGGGATACTCCTTCATCTTTTTCTTCATCTGCGTGTTCTTTACGTATTTCTATACGGCCATCTCGGTGAACCCGAAGGAGATGGCTGACACCATGAAGCGGCAGGGCGGCTTCATCCCCGGTATTCGACCCGGTAAACAGACGAGCGAGTTCATCGATAATATCCTGACGCGCATCACGCTGCCGGGGTCGATTTTCCTGGGCTTCGTGGCTATCCTTCCGGCCTTTGCCTTTAACCTCGGGATCACCACGACGTACAACTTTGCCACGTTTTTCGGCGGCACCAGCTTGCTCATCATGGTCGGCGTGACACTCGACACATTACAGCAGGTCGAAAGCCATCTGCTGATGCGTCACTACGATGGGTTTATGAAGAGCGGACGGGTACGCGGACGCCGCGTCTAAGCAAGCACAATCGGATGATTCACCTGAAAAGCCAGCGCGAAATTGATCACTTGCGTGCCAGCGCCGACCTTGTCGGGCGGACCCTGGCCGAAGTGGCGCGTCATATTCGTCCTGGCGTAACTACGGCCAAGCTGGATCAGGTGGCCGAGGCGTTCATCCGGTCGCATGGTGCCGAACCGGCGTTCAAAGGGTATCAGGTGGGGCAGTTGGATCCGTTTCCCGGTACGCTCTGCACCTCGGTCGGCGATGTCATCGTGCATGGCATCCCGGGCGACCATGTGCTCCAGGACGGCGATCTGGTTTCGGTGGATTGCGGGGTGTTGCTCAACGGATACTACGGCGATAGCGCTTTTACCTTTGCCGTGGGTGAGATTTCCGACGAAACCGCTCAACTCTGCCGGACGACCTACGAGTCGCTCCATCAGGGTATTGAGAAGGCCGTTCACGGCAATCGTATCGGGGATATTTCGCATGCCGTGCAGGTACACTGCGAGGCGCAAGGCTACGGCGTTGTGCGCGACCTGGTGGGCCACGGCATCGGACGCGAACTCCACGAAAAGCCGCAGGTGCCCAACTTCGGACGGCGCGGATCGGGGCGTAAGCTCAAAGAAGGCATGACGCTCTGCATCGAACCGATGATCAACCGGGGAACCTATCGCATTCGTGTTGATGCCGACGGCTGGACCATCCGGACCGCCGACGGCCTACCGTCGGCTCACTATGAGCACATGATCGTAGTGCGCCGGGGCCAGGCCGAAGTGCTCAGCACTTTTGCCTGGATCGAAGAAGTAATCGACGCTCCTTACCATAAAGAAGCACTGACGAATGGCTAAGCAAAAAGCCATCGAGCAAGACGGTGAAGTCATCGAGGCGCTGCCGAACGCGCAATTCCGCGTCCGCCTGGAGAATGGGCACGAGATTCTCGGGCTGCTCTCCGGAAAGATGCGGATGTACTACATCAAGATCTTGCCCGGCGACCGCGTTAAAGTAGAGCTCTCTCCCTACGATTTATCGAAGGGCCGCATCGTGTATCGATATAAGTAATGGCGAAAAAACGCATCGATAGCGTGCCGGCGAACTTCTGTTGCAGAAGGGCGTTACACCCCGGCTCTGCCTTTTTTGAGTGGAGCATGTTTTCTGCGTCGCCAGGGCGACGTTTGTCGAATTGAACCCCGGAGCCACCCCATGAAAGTCCGTGCCAGCGTAAAAAAACGGAGTTCCGACGACAAGATTGTTCGCCGGAAAGGCCGCATCTACGTGATTAACAAGAAGAACCCCAAGCACAAACAGCGTCAGGGCTAACCCGATGTTCGATTGCGGATGATCCCACGAGCCGGCGACGGTAGGCGTCATCCAACATCGTCCCTCTAAAATCCCCAATAGGATATGCCACGAATTGCCGGAATAGACGTCCCAACGCACAAGCGCGGCGAAGTTGCGCTCACCGCTATTTACGGTGTGGGCCGGTCGCGGGCGCGTGAGATTCTGGAGCAGGTGAAGCTCGACCCCAATGCACACCCCGAGACCTGGACCGAGGCGCAGACCAAGAAAGTGCGTCGGCTCATCGAGGATCATTACATCGTCGAGGGTCAGTTGCGGACCGAGGTTCAGATGAACATCAAGCGCCTGATGGACATTGGTTGTTATCGAGGGTTGCGGCATCGGCGCGGTCTGCCGGTGCACGGCCAGCGTACGCAGACCAACGCCCGCACGCGCAAGGGACGCAAGAAAACCGTTGCCGGGAAGAAGAAGGCAGCGACGAAGAAATAATTCGGAAGCCGTTAGCGGTCGGCCTTTAGCTTTTTACCCCATGTACGGAAAGGGAAGGAAGCTGATCGCAGATCGCAGCTAGAACGCACTATGGCGAAAAGACAACAGAAAAAAGGCCGCGGAGGCCGCGTACGCAAAAAGAACGTCGTCGTTGAGTCGAACGGGATGGCCTACATCCGGGCTACGTTCAACAACGTCATTGTAACCCTGACCGACCAGTATGGGAATTGTATTTCGTGGTCGAGTTCGGGGAAGGAGGGTTTCAGAGGCAGTCGCAAAAGCACGCCGTATGCGGCGCAGGTCGCAGCGACGACGGCGGCTCAGGAAGCCCACGACTTAGGCCTTCGTCGGGTCGATGTGTATGTGAAAGGCCCCGGCTCCGGGCGCGAGTCGGCGATTCGCGCCTTGGCTTCGTCCGGGCTGGAAATCGCAACGATCCGCGACATTACCCCTATTCCCCACAACGGCTGCCGGCCCCCGAAGCGTCGGCGCGTCTAACCGTTGGAGATGGAGGGTTTCGGAGGGCACGACCTCTCCGGCATCGATCCTCCACCGTTCAACGGAGAGACGCATCGCCTTCGGTATAAGCCCGGTCGCGGATAGCGCACAGGCGTATCCGCGCGTTTGTCAGGGTTGTCATCTTTGGACAAACGAGAAAGAGGAGAAAACCTATGGCCCGATATAGAGGCCCCAAACAAAAGATAGCACGGCGCTTCAAAGAGCCGCTCTTCGGCCCCAGCAAATCGCTGGAACGTAAGCCGTATCCGCCCGGACAGCACGGGCGATCCCGACGCCACCGCGAGAGCGAATACGCGGTGCAGTTGAAGGAAAAACAGAAAGCCAAGCATACCTACGGTATTCTGGAACGCCAATTTCGCAATCTGTTTGAGAAAGCGGCGCGCAAAAAAGGCATTACCGGTGCGAACCTGCTTCGCTTTCTCGAAGCGCGTCTTGATAATACCGTGTTCCGCTTCGGTATCGGTACGACGCGTCGCCAGGCGCGCCAGTTCGTGAATCATGGCCACATTATGGTCAACGACGAGGTGGTAACCATCCCCTCTTACCAACTGCGTCCGGGAGATATCGTGAGTGTGCGTCCCAAAAGCCGCCGCCTGCCGGTCTTTCAGGAAAACGTGCAGCGTAACCGCCGCTCGTTCTCCTGGCTCGAAGTGGACCGCAAGCAGATGACGGGCAAGTTTCTCGATTATCCGGATCGAGCAGACATCCCGGAGAACATCCGCGAACAACTCATCGTCGAGTTGTACTCTAAGTAATCCAGAGCACAGCATCGCGTCGAGGGCACGCTACCGGGTGGGAGTGCTTGGCGCGGCTCTTTGTTGGCGACATTCGAACTACTAAAGGATTGATCGGGCTGATATGAGCAACTACGGAATTCAGATGCCGGACGGTGTCCTGGTGGAAGAGGCCGAGGATAGCTACGGACGTTTCGTCATACAACCACTGGAACGCGGTTTCGGGGTGACCATCGGTAATGCCCTGCGCCGCGTTCTGCTCTCGTCGCTCCAGGGAGTGGCCGTCACCGCGATCAAGATCGACGGGGTGCAGCACGAGTTCTCGACCATCTCGGGGGTGACCGAAGATGTCTCGGACATCATTCTGAACCTCAAAGGGGTGCGCTTTAAAGCCAACGAGGGTGCCGGCGGCACCCTCCACCTGATCCTCAAAGGACCCGGTGCCTGGACCGCTGCCGACCTGGCCGACGCTACGAGCGAGTATGAGATTCTCAACCCCGACCATCATATCGCCACGCTATCCGACGACGTTAGTTTCTCCGTCGAATTGCGTGTAGAGGTTGGGCGAGGCTACGTGCCGGCTAACGAGAACAAGCGAGCCGACGACCCCATCGGTGTGATCGCCATCGACGCGATCTTCACGCCGATTAAGAGCGTCAAGTATACCATCAAGCCAACGCGCGTCGGGCAGAAGATCGACTACGAGCGTCTGGAAATGGAAGTCACTACGGACGGCTCGGTGTTGCCCGAAGATGCGCTGGCCCAGGCGGCTACCATTCTACGCGACCACATCAACCTCTTCATCAAGATGGACAGCGAGCCGCAGCCCGTCGAAGAAGAGAAAGAAGTGGACGCCGAGGTGCAGCGTATTCGCGAATTGCTGGCCCAGACGGTGGACGAACTCGACCTGTCGGTGCGGGCACACAACTGCCTCAAGGCGGCCAATATCAAGACCATCGGCGACTTGGTGCGGCGCGAGGAGTCGGAGATGCTGAAGTTCCGCAACTTCGGACGCAAATCGCTCCAAGAACTGGTCATGGTGCTCGAAGAGCGCAGCTTGCACTTCGGCATGGACGTCGAACACTATCTCGAAGAAGTAAGCTAGGCATAATTACACGTTTCGGGTTTCGAGTGTGGGGTTCTTTTCGGAGCACGAACTCGCAACCTGCAATCCGTACCGAGATCATGAGACACGGACGAAAAGGATATAAACTGGGCCGGACGCATGCGCACCGGCAGGCGACGCTGGCTGCGCTTTCGAACGCTTTGATTAAGCACAAGCGCATCCAGACGACGCTGACAAAAGCCAAGGCGCTTCGCATGTACGTCGAGCCACTCATCACGCGCTCGAAAGAAGACACGATGCACAACCGGCGTCAGGTGTTCCGGATGCTCCAGAGCAAG
This sequence comes from Rhodothermales bacterium, assembly GCA_046756545.1. Taxonomy (GTDB): domain Bacteria; phylum Bacteroidota; class Rhodothermia; order Rhodothermales; family JBHHWM01; genus JBHHWM01. The sequence continues at coordinate 17,233 of JBHHWM010000023.1, forward strand.
GAGTCTGTCAAGGAACTCTTTGGCGAGATTTCGGAGAAAGTGCTCGACCGCAATGGCGGCTACACGCGGGTGGTCAAACTGGGGCAGCGCTCCGGCGACGGGGCCGAGATGGCCGTCATCGAGCTGGTTGATTATAACGAGTCGGATGTGCAGCGCGGCGGGCGCAAACGCCGTCGCACGCGTCGAGGAGGCGGAACGCGCCGGCGTCGCGGGACCGAGAAGGTTGCTGCGACGGCTGCTGCGGCTGAGGCCGAAGATGTGGTTGTGGAGGCTGATGAAGAGGCCGAAGCGCCTGACGAAGAGGCGGTTGCCGTAGCTGAAGAAGCGACCGAGGCCATTGAAGAAGCTCCTGAGGCGAGCGAAGATGAGATCGCAGAAGCCGAGGGGGTCGAAGCAGCAGAGGCCGAAGCGACGGAGACCGTCGAAGCAGCAGAGGCTGAACCCGAGGCCGTCGAGGAAGCAGAGACCGAGGTGGTAGAGGTCGTCGAAGAAGTCGTCGAAGCCGAAGCGGCGGAAGCCGACGTAGTAGAAGAAGCGCCGGTCGAGGAACCGGAGCAGGCCGAGGAGATAGCGCTTGAGCAGCCCGAAGCGGCAACGGAGGAACCGGAAGCCAACGAGGAAACGCTCCCTGAAGCCTCCGCAGACGAAGCCGACGAGGAAGACGCCGACCCGAAGCAAGACGAGGCATAAGCCCGCCAACGGCTTCACCCATTTGCACAAGGGTGCTTTCGCTATCAGCGGAGGCACCCTTTTTTGTTCGAGGAAAAAGAAGCTGTGAAACAGGGCGGGCACGAGTCATCCCATGCCGCTCCCTCTTCGCCTTGTCGATGTGCCTTGCAGGAAACAGACGCGAAGAAACGAGTTAAATTCATAATTGACTGCGAAAACAGTGTGCGTGTTGCATGATCCAAGCCTCCGAGATATTAAGGGGAGTAGCCGTTGAGATTGAGCCGGAGTTTGAGGAAAGACTTCAGCAACTCATCGAGGTGTGTCACAAGAATCTGCTCTCGGTCGATGAAGACATGATCCGGCGGGCCTTCCGGCTGAGTTACTGGGCGCATCGCAACGATCATCGCGCGTCGGGCGAGTTGTACATCACGCACCCGCTCGAAGTGGCGATGATTATTGCCCGAGACATCGGCTTCGATGATGTCAGTGTAGGAGCAGCGTTGTTGCACGATGTCGTCGAAGACACCGAGTTTTCGCTGGAGTTCATCCGCGAGCAGTTCGGCGAGACGATGGAGATGCTCATCGACGGGCTGACCAAGATAGGCGGTGTCTTTAGCAGCCGGGAGCTGGGCCAGGCCGAGAATGTGCGCAAACTGATGCTGTCCATGGCACAGGATATTCGCGTCATCCTCGTCAAGTTTGCCGACCGCCTGCACAACATGCAGACCCTGGGTTCCCTCTCTCGGCAAAAGCAACTCAAAATCGCCAGTGAGACGCGCGACTTGTTTGCTCCGCTGGCCCATCGGTTTGGCCTGAACGCCGTCAAGAGCGAACTCGAAGACCTGGCGCTCAAAGTGCTTGAACCTGAAGCCTATGACCATATCGTACGGGGGCTCCAGGCCAGCCAGCAAGAACGCGAGGCGTACATCAAGCAATTCATTGAGCCGCTACGCGCCCGACTGGTGGAAGACGACTTTACCTTCGATATCTACGGACGTTCGAAAAATATCCAGTCGATTTATCGAAAGATGAAGACGCAGAACAAGCCGTTGGATGAGATCTACGACTTGTTCGCTGTCCGCATCGTGCTCAAGAGCGAGGGCCGGAAAGGGAAAGAAGACTGCTGGCGCGTCTACTCGATCATTACCGATCTATACAAGCCGTTACCTGAGCGTTTCCGCGATTTTATCTCCGTGCCCAAGTCGAACCGGTATCAGAGTCTGCACACGACCGTGCTGGGTCCGAAGGGACGACGCATCGAAGTGCAGATTCGCACGCAGGAGATGCACGACATCGCCGAACGCGGGGTGGCTGCTCACTGGAAATACAAAGAAGGCGTGGCGCAGAGCGATCACCAGATGGATCAGTTCCTGACCTGGGTGCGCGACCTGATGGATAACCCAAACCCGGAAAAGGCCACCGAGTTTGTACAGGACTTCCGCCTCAATCTCTACGACGAAGAAATCTACGTCTTCACGCCACGCGGCGACGTGCTGACCCTGCCCAGCAAAGCGACGCCCATCGACTTTGCCTTTCAGGTCCATACCGAGGTCGGCTATCAGTGCATCGGAGCCAAGGTCAACGGCAAGATGGTCCCGCTCTCGTACCAACTCAAGAGCGGCGACCAGGTAGAGGTGATCACCTCGAAGAAACAAAAGCCGAACCCCGACTGGATCAAGTTCGTAGTGACGCACAAGGCGAGCAGTCGCATCCGGCACTGGATCAACGAAGAGCGCCGCAACGCCGTCCAACGCGGTCGTGCCATCTGGACCAAGAAAGCAAAGCGTGCCGGTCTGCTGGTCGACGACCAGGACTTGCACCGGTATGCCTCGAAGCTGAAGTTTCCGAACCCGCAACAGATGTTCTATGAGATCGGCGTCGGGCTGTTCGAAGTGAAGGAATTGGTACGACTGATCAAGCGGGGGAGGAGTAAAGCGACGGACGAGTCCGAATCGAGTCCGGAGCCCCTTCAACTCCAGTATGAGAGCTTTCTCGATACGGCACAATCGAGCGGCAAACCTGCGCTGCTGATCGACGGCGAACTGCACACCGACATCGCTACGGTCTATGCGAGTTGTTGCAATCCGATTCCCGGCGACGAGGTTTTCGGCTACATCAGCAAGGCGGGGGCCATCAAGATTCACCGGGTCAACTGCCGCAACGCCCCGAGTTTGTTGATCAATCACTCGGACCGAACGGTGCCGGTTGAGTGGAGCCGTCAGAAAGATGTGCAGTTTATCGTGGCGCTTCGTGTTATCGGGGAAGACCGTGTCGGTATCGTAAGCGATATTACGACGCTCATTTCGCGCAACCTCAAGACCAACATTCGATCGATTTCAGTGGAGACCGAGGACGGCATTTTCGAGGGAAACATCGTGCTTTACGTGAGTGATCTGGAACACTTGCGTAGGCTTATTGAGCGAATTAAACGGATCGACAACATTCACGGGGTATATCGCTTTGAGGAATAAATATTTAACATTGTAGAACTTGTGCAGTGTGTTTCTCAGTCGATATCCTGGTTTTTTCAAGCAAATAGAATTTTTAAAGCATCTTCGAAATATTTCTGTCGTAAGTCCTTTATTGATAAAGCATTAATCCGTACCTTGGCGTCGGCTTCGATTCTGCAAGGAAGCGAAAGTCCATTCAGGACACTGCCCTATGAGTGGCTGTTCGTTACATGTCCACGAAAAAACGGAGTTTTTCATTATGTCGGAAAGATCAACGACGCTTACCAAGAAGGACGTTGCGCGTCGCGTTGCTGAAATTATGGGGGAACCCATTTACAAGAGTGAGCCCTGGGTCAAGGCGGTTATTATAGCCCTTGGGGACCTGATGATGGAGGCTGATCCCGAGTTACGCATTGAATTGCGTGACTTTGGTGTTTTTGAAGTGAAGAAAACCAAGGCCAAGCCAAAGGCGCGCAATCCGAAGACGAATCAGACGGTCTTTATTCAGGCCCGGCGTAAAACCCACTTCAAGCCCAGCAAACGCCTCAAAGAGGTGCTGCAAACTCCCCTCCGGCATTTGGACTATGATATCCCGGAAGGCAGCGCCGACAAGCACCTGGATCTTGACACCCTGCAAGAAAAGACGGTGCTCGCCCACAATGGCGTCAATTGAACGTTGTACAGAATTGGAAGGTTAAGCGGACGGGAGGCGGCATTCCCGTCCGCTTTTTCTTTAGTCATACATCATGGAACGGGCAACCGTCCATGGACGGATACCTGTCGGAAACCGACTCATGATACCCAGACCTCGGATCGTTGCTGTAGACTATGGAACGAAGCGCGTAGGGGTGGCCCTGGCCGATCCGCTGCGGGTCTTTGCCCAGCCCTTCGGTACGTTTAGCCAGGACGAAGCGGTGGTACGTCTGCAAAAGCTGCACGCCGATGAGGGCATTGCCGTCGTCGTTGTGGGATGGCCGCTGACTGAAGAGGGCGAGGAGGGCGAGGCTACAAACCGTGTTCAGCACTATATTAACCGGCTACGAAATGCGTTGCCCGGCGTGGACCTCGTGAAGTGGGACGAGCGGTATACGTCGGTACTGGCAAAAGCACAGCTTAAACAGGCCGGGGGCAACCGGAAGCGTCGGGGAGATAAACAGCGCGTCGATGCCGCTGCCGCCGGAATCATATTGCAGGAATACCTGGATCGCTGACCGTTGGAGAGAGTAGAAACTCAGCCTTGATCCGTCCGTATGCGATTCGGTGTACTATCCTGCAAATAAAACACTTAGATAAAAAACACTATGCGAAGCAAAGGAACCTTAGGACTTCTCGTGATCGTGCTGTTGGTGGCATTCGCCGGGTGTGCCGGCTGTGGCACATACAACAGCCTGGTGGCCGAGGAGGAGAACGTCGAAGAGGCGTGGGCCAATGTAGAGACGCAATACCAGCGCCGCGCCGATCTTATCCCCAACCTCGTCAGCACCGTGCGGGGTGCCGCCGATTTCGAACGGGGAACCTTGGAGGCCGTTACGAATGCGCGTGCCCGCGCCACCTCCATCAACCTGACGGCGGATGACCTGAGCGATCCGGCCAGGGTACGCCAGTTTCAGGAGGCGCAGGCCCAGCTCGGCGGAGCACTCAGCCGCCTGCTCTTCGTTGCCGAAAACTATCCTGACCTGCGCGCCACCGAGGCCTTCCGCGATTTGCAAACGCAGTTGGAAGGGACCGAAAACCGCATCAATGTGGCACGCACCCGGTATAACGATGCCGTGCGCATCTATAACACGAAGGTTCGAAAATTTCCGGCGGCGTTATTTGCGGGGATTCTCGGCTTCACGCGTCGCGCGTCGTTCGAGGCAGACCCCGGTGCCGAGCAGGCTCCCACCGTCGATTTTAACTCTTGAGTGAGGCTGTGCCGTGTATCGTTTTTTGTGGCTCGTAGTACTTGTTTCGGCCTTTGTTGCCGTGCCGGCAGCGCAGGCACAGCGCCTGAATGTCATCCCGTCGTCGGGGAAGATGGTGACGGACCTGGGCGATTTGCTCTCGACAACCGAAGAAAGAGCCCTCACGAGCATCGTGCATAGCTATGCCGATAGCACCTCAACGCAGATCGCCATTGTGACGTTGCCGGACCTCGGCGGGGCCGACATTGCGATGTATGCCACCGAACTGGGGCAACAGTGGGGGGTGGGGCAGCAGGATAAAGACAACGGGATCGTCATCCTCGTCTCCCGCGACGACCGCAAGGTGTATATCGCCGTCGGGTACGGCCTCGAAGGAGCGATCCCGGATGCCGTAGCCGGCCGGATCGTGCGCGATATCATTACGCCCAATTTTCGGCAGGGGCAGTTTTATGCAGGGCTCGCCGAAGGAGTCAATGCCTTGATCCTGGCGGCTGCCGGCGAGTTCACCGCCGAGGATGCGCCGGAATCGTATGACGGGCGGGGCGAGGATCCCTTTGGGATTCTCTACGTCATTCTGATCATCGTGCTGTTTGTCATCTCCTCGATGCGGCGCGGCGGGAGAGGGCGTTTTCGCCGGCGGGGAGGTTTCCCCTTGATCTTCTGGGGAGGCGGCTTTGGCGGCGGCAGTAGCGGTGGTTTCGGCGGTGGCGGCTTTGGCGGCGGTGGTGGTTTCGGCGGCGGTGGCTTTGGCGGCGGTGGCTTTGGCGGCGGTGGAGCCGGTGGAAGCTGGTAGCCGAGTTTCAGAAGCCTGCGTACATGCTTTTCGACGTGAACGGTAGACCTTGCGTGCGATGAACCCGGACAGGCTCACACGGCTGCTCGAATTTTACGAGCAGGATCCCGACGATGCGTTCACGCAATTTGCGATTGCACGGGAATATGTGAAGCGCAGCGAACCGGAACGGGCGTTGTCTTTTTTTGAAACGCTCGTCGAGGGGCAGCCTGCTTATACAGGTACGTACTACCATCTCGGAAAACTCTATGAGCAATTGGGACGCCGGGATGATGCGGTGGCTACGTACCGGAAAGGCATTGAGGTATCGCGCGAGCGACGCCAGCTCAAAGACCTGTCGGAGCTTCAAGACGCGCTCGTGCAAGCGCAAGGTATCGGCTTCGACGAGGAGTTCGAGTAAGGCCGGTTTATGGCTGAACACAAAACAATGAGTCGATGGATCTTCCTCCTTTCGAAGTGCCTTCTTCCGAAGCTCCCTGGCGTGTCTATCACAAGATCACGCGCACGGCCACGTACAGCTTTTTGATGGCTTTGCCGTTGCTTGTGCTCTATGAAGGGCTCATTCTGTTTGTCAATCGGGGGCAGGTGATGCAAGTGCGCATCAGTGCCGAGGTGTGGATCAAGCGCGTATTGCCCACTCTCGGCACTGCGGGGTGGCATGTACTGGCTGCAGTCGTCCTGATCATAGGGGTAGGCGTTTTTGTCTATGAACGTAAAAAACAGATCCCCTTTCGACCTCGTTATTGTGGCTGGATGATTGGGGAAAGCACGGTGTATGCCGTCGTGCTGGCGTTCCTGGTGTCGAGCATGGTGGGGATCATTTTTGCCGCCGCGCCGGTCTCGCTGGTGGCGGCGCAGATGGTGGAGCAGAGCCTGTGGACGAAGCTGGCGCTGTCTATCGGAGCCGGGCTATACGAAGAATTGCTGTTCCGTGTGTTGCTGGTCGGGGGGATGTATGTAGCGCTCAGGAAACTCTTTTCCAAACCCACGTACGCCTACGTAATTGCGGCGGTTATCGGAGCGTTGCTCTTCAGCGCGGTGCATTACATCGGTGCGCTGGGAGATGCTTTTACCTTGCCGTCGTTCACATTTCGTTTCCTCTTTGGCCTGGCGCTCAACGTCGTGTTCCTGGTACGCGGCTTTGGGGTAGCGGCCTGGACCCATGCCCTCTACGACGTGATGATTGTGACGGGAATGCTGGGATAGCGAGGGTTTTAGGAGGCATTCATTCCTCGGCATGCTATGATCATTCATTGGAAAAAACGATGCTAAACAGCCTGCGAACAGCCGCGTTGATGGCGGCGCTCATCATTCTCTTTGCCCTGGTAGGACGGGCGCTTGGCGGTGAAGGCGGCATGATGATCGCCGTTGCCATCGCCGTCGCGATGAACTTCGCCAGCTACTGGTTCAGCGACAAGATCGTTTTGCGCATGTACCAGGCTCAAGAGGTCAGTCGTGCTCAGGCCCCCGAACTCTTCGACATGATCGACCGGTTGCGGCAACAAGCCGGTTTGCCGATGCCGAAGGTCTACATCATCCCGTCGGAGCAACCGAATGCCTTTGCCACGGGGCGCAACCCGGCTCATGCGGCGGTAGCGGTCACCAACGGCATCGTCCGCCTGCTCGACCGCGATGAGTTGGAAGGCGTCCTTGCGCACGAACTGGCCCATGTCAAAAACCGCGACATCCTGACCTCGTCCGTCGCCGCGACCGTTGCTGCGGCCATTACGTTGCTGGCCCGGTTCGGGTTGTTCTTCGGGGGAGGCCGGAACCGGGGCAATGCTCTTTCCGCCCTCTTGATGCTGATCCTCGCACCGCTGGCCGCCGTGCTCATCCAGATGGCCATTTCACGTTCTCGCGAGTATGCCGCCGACCGCGACGGGGCGCGCATATGCGGAAAACCACGGGCGCTGGCCAATGCACTGGCCCGATTGCAGGACGGCGTGACGCGGGTGCAGATGAATGCCGATCCCGGCACCGCGCACATGTTCATTGTGAACCCGTTCGCGGGAGCCATGAGAGGGGTACGCGGCCTCTTCTCCACGCATCCGTCCACCGAGGAACGCATCGAGCGATTGCTGGCGATGGAGCGTGAAGGCTTTTGATGAATACGTTCAACATCGGAGCAGGGAAAACCAAAGCCCCGAGCGCAATTTTTAGAAATTCTTACGTATCCTAAAGTGCTGGAGCTTTCGTTATATTAGCAACTTCTTTTTTACGCTGACGCTTTATCATGACAGACTGGCTGCGCCTTCACCGTTGGCAAGTGGGGGTGGGCGTACTCATCCTCGCGGGGCTCGTCGTCGGGCTCATCGTTCTTCAAGGAAATTCGTCGCAGGCCGATGCAGGCATGCCGGAAGATCAGCAGGCCTACTGGCATTGGGTGGGTACCATCAACCAGGGCGACGATGAGGTGCTTGCCTCCGGCCTCGAACTGCTTACCCGGAGCCCGCACGTACGCCCGCTCTACCTGCGCCTCGCCGAGGTGTGCCTGGACGCGGAGGCCGTCGATACCTGCCGGGATGTGCTGTCCACCCTGCTCCCCTCCGACTCGCTGACCCATTTGTATCGCGAGGCGGCCCTGGCCCGCATGCATACGGCCACCGAAGCCGACACGACGGGGCGACGCTGGCAGCAACTCGCCGTGGCTCCCGCCCTGGACCCGGCGCTGGCACGACTCATCGTGAACCAGGGGTTACAAAGCGGCCAGGCACCCTGGTTGGAAGGTGTTCAGGCGGCGTGGCGGCGGCAACTTGCGGAAGATTCTACAACGGTGGGAGCCGCTTTTGGACTGGGCTATGCAGCGGTGTTGCAACGCGAAGCGTGGGACCTGGGCGAATCCTTGCTGCTCCGGGCCAAGGCCCTCTCGCCTGACGATCCCCTCATTTATAATGAACTGGGACGCATATACTTTTTCACAGCGAAGCCGGACCAACTCGAACAGGTACTCGAAGCGGGTATTGAGGCCGCCCAGATCCGGCACGATCTGGAGCAGGAGCTGAGAATGCAGGGCAACCTGGGGTGGCAGTTATTTCAACGGCATGGCGATGCCGGGAGGGCGGAAACGTTTATACAACGTGCGCTCGAACAGAGCCGTGCTCTTGCCATTGGCCGCACCGAGGGCATCAACTACTACCGGATGGCACGCATTTTTCTCCGGCAAGATAGGTACAATGAATCCCTGACAACGCTTGATTCCGCTGAGGTGAAGTATATCCGATATCGTCCCTCTCGACTGGTCGATATTATTGCACAGCGTGGCACCGTCCTGAGACATTTGTATCGTTTCAGCGATGCCGAGAACATGCTGGAGAAAGCCGTTGCTGAAGCCGAGGGACGAGGAATTCGGACGATACAAAGTGATGCCCTTATACAACTGGCAAGGACCCGGTATGAAATGGGACGCTATGAAGCCGCGCGCGAGGCGGGATTGGAAGCACTTTCTCTGGCTCAACAAGACGGCCTGAAAGACCATGAGATGGCCACCCGTGTGATCCTGGGGATGATAGAACGCCGCTGGGGTAATTACGAGGTCGCTGCCGGGCATCTGGAATCAGGACTGATCCTGGCCGAGGACGCGCAAAGCTCAACGCGTGTTCGAGAGCTTGCCAATGTGCTGGGGGAGACGGCCCTGGATATGGGAGATGCGAACATGGCAAAAGCGCATTTTGAAACGATGCTCGCCAACGTCCGGCAAGAAGAACATGCGCTCTCGCTGGCCAACGCCTACCTGGGATTGGGACGCACATATCAGCAGTTTCAGAATGCGACCGAGGCGCTCCGGTATTACGATCTGGCCCTGGCGCAACTCGGCGAGCATGCTTCGCAGGTGCGTGCCGACGTGCTCATTGCGAAAGCCTGGGCGCTGGTTGCTACCAGCGCGTACGAAGAAGCGGCTCGTTTATTCCGGGAAGCACAACACCTGCATCCGGAATATCGCGCACTGGCCTATCGGGCCGAGGTGGGGCTTGGCGAGGTGTATGTGAGCCAGGGAAGGGAGCGAGAAGCGCTTGAGCATTTCCAGGCGGCCGAAGCCATTGAGCGTGAATTGCCCTATCCTTCGACGCACTGGTTCGTGTTGTATGGAAAAGCGCGAGCGTATCAAGGGCTTCAAGATCCGCGCCGGGCCGAACAGGCTTATAAAGAGGCTATCGGCGTGATCGAGGCGCTCCGCGAGCATCTCACCTCCTCGACCCATCGCTCGTATTTCGTGCTGGACAAGGTGCGGGTGTACGAAGATTTTTCGGCTTTTCTGGAAGAGCAGTCGCGCAATGAGGAGGCGCTTTATTACGTCGAACGGGCGCGGAGCCGGAGCCTGCTCGACCTGCTCTTTACCTCTCAGCAAGCATCGACAAACCGTATCGTTGAGGCGGAACGGCGGGTACGCGCGCTCATCCAGGAGGTTTCGACGGATGCTTTTGCAGCGGAGGACGACACGTCGGCCTACAGCGCAACGCGAGCGGCACAGCTACGCCGGGAGTACCAGCGGGCCGACTCTATTTATCGCCAGGTACAGATCGATCTGAGCACGGAGCAGCCTCTCTACACCTTCCGCCCGCTTCCGGCCGACGAGATGCGCACGACGCTGCTGCCGGGAGAAGCGATGGTGGTGTACGATTTGCGCGGCACTGGCACACGTGAAGACAACGAAGAGTCATCGGTAGCCTACATCGTGCTCTCCGACACCGTCATGGTCCGAAAGCTAGACGTGCGGGGCCGGGATCTATCAGAATCCATCCGCTTTTTCCGAGATCAACTGGGTACCGCCGAGGACGGCCCGGGTGAGCACTGGGAACCGGCGGCTCGTCGGTTGTACCGACACCTGATAGCGCCTGTTGTTTCGGTAGTACCTTCTTCTGTCAGGCACCTGCACCTGGTGCCGGAGGGCGAGTTGCACTACCTGCCCTTTGCAGCGCTTCAGGATGAGGATGGACAATTCCTGATGGAACGATATACCCTTTCTGTGACCCCGTCGGCCAGCATTTTGAAGCTGAGCCGGGACCGAAACCCGAAGCGCTGGCGCTCTATGTTGTTGCTGGGCGATCCGAATGGACGCCTGCCGGGTTCTCGTAGAGAGGTCGGGTCGATTGCTGAGGCCGGTTTGTCTGATCAGCGCCGCGTCTTGATTGGAAAGGACGCTACCCAGCCTGCGGTAGAACAAGAGGCCGGAAAGTATGACATTTTGCATGTTGCCACGCACGGTCGCTTTGTCGCTCGGGCCCCCTGGCGTTCGCATCTCGAATTACACGGTGATGACGTATTGAGCGTCGAAGAAATCGCCCGGTTAGATTTGGATGCTTATCTCGTTACCCTGAGTGCCTGCGAAACAGCGCTCAGCGGAGGGTTGGTCTCCGATGTGCCCAATGGAGATGAATGGATCGGGCTGAACCAGGCGTTTCTCGCTGCCGGTACGCCTACCGTTATGGCCAGCCTCTGGCCCATTGATGATCAGGTGAGTAGTGATTTTATGCGTGGTTTTTACGACGCCCTCGGGATCGAGGGAAAGGCACAGGCCTTGGCCCTGGTACAGCGACGATTTATCAGGGATCCACGTACGCGGCATCCCTTCTTCTGGGCTCCGTTCTCTATTATTGGTGATCCTCTGTAGGCCAGCAGGAAATCCTTCATATACACTTTTCAGTGTACATCCTACGGTCATTGGGGCAACCACGGTTAATAAGCTCGCTCTTGCAGGCCCTGGAAGAGGAATAGCTCCCCTGTGCAAGGGGCTCATAGAAAAATATTTAAGAGTTTAGCTCATCTGTCGATGCTATAGGTTGGAGTAGTGTTTTTCGCCGTCTCCTGTTCTCAACAGCATGTTTTCCTGCATGGATGAGAGTGCGCAAAAGTGTTTGGCTGAATGAGTCGGGAAGACGGGCTGGGTAGAAGAGAACGCAGTTGTTCCGGGGTACACCGTTTATCAAACAGATGAGGAGGTATCACCATGCACACCATCTACACGGTATTGAAGCAGCATTACCGGGTTTTCGTGTTGTCATTCGTTGTAATGAGTTTCTGCACCGGTCAGGTTTGGGCTCAATCGAATGCTAGCGGTGGCTACGACCGAGTGACGGAGCAGTCGAACCAATCGGCCTTGCTCTTGAACACAGCCAGCCTGTTTAATCAGGCGCACGAGAACACAGAGCAGCAGCAGGCAGATTTTGTGAGCATCTATCCCATGCCGTTCAACCCGCAGACGACTATTCGCTTCGATCTGCGTGCGGCACAGCAGGTGCGCCTGACCGTTTATAACGTCCTCGGGCAGGCCGTGCAGGTGCTGGTCAACGGACACATGGAGACGGGGCGGCATGAAGCGCGTTTTGTGGCCGGGGATTTGCCCAGCGGTCTCTACTTTGCCCGTCTGGAGACGAAGACCGGTGTGGTCACGCGCACCATGGTGCTGGCCAAATAGCCGAACAGCGGTCTTGCCGCTATGCGCATTCTGAAAAGCAAGAGGGGACGCAGCTTCCAGGCCGCGTCCCCTCTTTTTTAGGGTTGGTGAAAATCGAAGGGCTCTACCGTTGAGGGGAGCCCCGGCGCGACCTCAAGGTCGTCGCTTCTATATCCATCAAGCGCGCCGCCAGGTGAACGGCCGCTTGGGTTGGGGTAATCGAATGGTTATCATCGTGGATACTACGTTGTGTTGCTAGTCGGACAACATGGTTCCTGACCAACGAAGTCCTGACCCAGAGTCATCGTCCTTTGGCCAGGGATGAACTTCTACGATGCATGGTGCAGGAAGTTGTATGAACATTATGTGCGATAGATGTTGTGGAAAGATGAACCGGGCTGGACATGCGGAACGAATGCCCTGGGAGGAGCATCACGGCCATGAGAACCAGCCGTACGGGATATCGTGGTCCTTGGCAAAATCTCGAAACTCTGACACTGCCGAAGGATTGTCTTTGTACAGTGCAGCAATCAACGCGAGGAGCAGGCGATCTTTGTGTTTTTTGCTAACGGTAACGGTGTATTCATAATCATCGTGCCCCCACCATTCTTGCGGGGCTGCGCCGATGTCGTGGCCGCAGACGCGGAGGTCGCCATCCTTGTCGATTTGGGCATAGAGATGGACGTATGTTTCCCCTTCCTGCTTGTACAGGGTGATTTCTTTGGTCCTTGATCCCATCGATAATACCTCGTCCTTTTGCCTGTTCGTTTCCCCTGGGAGTTGATGTGACATCCTGTATCACTCCATGCGAGAAAGGCTTCGGGAAGAGGCAACGGTGTATAGAGGCGAAGCGGCTAATGTCCCGTTGCGATCTCGAAAAACCGGCTGATCTCGTCTTCCGTGTTCATGACGTTGGGCGAGAGGCGTACGGTGTTGATCCCATCCACCTGGAAAGGGCGAAAGACGAAGCCGTGCTCTTTGAACATTATGTCGAAAAGCTGGCTGCTGTCCCGGTCGCGTATCTCAATTGCATAGAGCGAGCCGGAAAGATCCCACGACCGAGGAGATCGCCAGACGCTGCCAGGGTTTTCCGTGGCCGCCGCGTGCGCAACCGTCCAGAGGGCGCGAAGTCGTTGCACGCGTTCATCCTGGTTCAGACGGGCCTGAAAGTCAATGGCATCACCCAGCGCCAGCACTTCGGCAAAGTTGCGGGTGCCGTAGTCCTCGAAGATCCGTGCCGTTCCTTTCCAGCGGTTCTGTCCCCAGGTGACCCACATCGGGCGCAACACGTCCTGCACGGCTTGGCTCACATACGCCAGCCCGAGGCCCTTGGGAGCCTGGAGCCATTTGTGCGGGCTGGTCGCAACGACATCGACGCCCGCCGATTGCATGTCTACCGGAATCATACCCACCGTCTGAGCGGCATCTACGGCGATGAACGCCACCCCCTTGTCGCGAGCCAGTTGCGCGAGTTCCGGGATGGGGTGACGGAGCCCCACGGTGTTGTCGATGTGGGGGAGCACCAGCAGTTTCGTCCGGGGAGTGATATGCCGGTCGTAGATGGAAAGGACGTCCTCCTTCGTCATGGTTGGCACATCGAGTACCGGGAAGGCGAACCGATGCGCATCGAACCCTCGAACCTCGGCCATGTGAAAGAACGCCGCGCTGGCCCCGGTATGGTTCAGCGAGCTAAAGACGACCTCGTCGCCCGGCCCCAGCGGCAGGCCGTGCGCGAGCACGTTAAAGGCTTCGGTCGTGTTGTGGAGGATGGCGACTTCTTCGGCCAGGCAGTTCAGTAAGCGGGCGGCTCCGGCACGCACGTCTTCGCGCAGGTCCTCCCAGGCACCGCCCCACATGTGCAGCCATGGATTCGATTCACACACGGTCAGGTAGTGCCGACGGGCCTCGTGAACAATCCGGGGGATCGTTCCGATGGAGGCATGATTGAGGTAGGTAATATCCGGTGAGAGCAGGTACTCGTCTCGGAGGGTCGGGAAGGTGTCGTTCGTGAAGGTGGCGAGGTCCAGCCGGTGCAATGCCGCCCCGAAGGCGTCGCGAACAGCACACAGGCTGCCCAGCACGGGCGTGCCCAGGCCGCCGAGAGCAGCGCTTTTCAAAAACTGTCGCCGGGATGCAGGAGGGTGGTTCATGGCATCAGGAGGTCGCGGCAACAGCCTGAATTTCGATCATGTAGCCGTAGTGCAGCGCTTTGGTCGGTACGACGGCGCGCGCGGGACGGTATTCGCCCATCATCTCGGCGTATACTGCATTGACCCGGCTCCAGAGGCTGATGTCGGCGATGTAGATGGTCATCTGCACGACGTGGCCTAGGCTGCTTCCCGCTGCTTCCAGAATTTCGCGCACATTGTGCAAGGCTTGCCGCGTCTGGTCTTCGATGGAGCCGGGCGCTTGCGTGTCCCGGTTCGGGTCGATGGGAAGCTGACCCGAGACGTAGACGAGGCCGTCATGGACGACGGCCTGGGAATAATGGCCCGCCGGAGCCGGTGCTCGGGGCGTTTGAATCGGCTGCATCACGGTTGCGGTGCTGTGAGCCTGCAAATCCCGTACGGCGCAGGCCTCCGTTCCATGTTGAAGCTAGCCTTCGAAGTCGGTTGATTCGATGCCGATGATGTCGTCGTAGGCAGCCGCCATGGCGCAGGACGTAATGGGGGCTGTGACCAGGATGCCGATACACAGCGCGATCATGCCCAGCAGGTTGAGCAGCCCCAGCAGCAGGATCAAGCCGAAGATGGGAAACCAGCTTTTAGTGACGATCTTACGGCTCGTTTCCATCGCTTCCCAGAACTCCATCCGCCGCTCGACGATCAGCATGTTGGTAAAAGTATAGGCTATGGCCAGGTAGATGCCGGGTATAATCAAGAGGATCATACCCAGAACGACCAGGATGCCTACTACTAAGCTTGCCAGGAGGAGCGGCAGGAAAAAGTTGAAGCCTTTAAAGAAGTCGCCGAATTCATACGGCTCTTCCTTCATGATTTTTGCAGAGACGATAAAAATGCCGACACCGAGCGGTCCTGAGATGGCAATGGAGGCCAAACCGCCTATGATGGGAATGAACCCGAGCACCAGATTGATGAGAAAAACGAGGAGTATGAAACCGATGAATCCCCCGATGTTCTGTTTAAAAATCTCGACTCCCTTGTTGATGTAGTCTCCTATATGGACCTGGTAGCCCTCATTGATTAATTCGTCGATGCTTCTTCTCGATTCCATGGCGCTGTGTGTTTAGTGAGCCGGATGCATGGTTATGTGCGAACAAAAGCACCTACATACGCTCTGCTATATAGCAAGGAGGAAGTAGAAAACGCAACAGCTTCGCCCTACAAGATGGCGAGATACCGCATTTTTTGCCTACCGGGTAGACCCGGAACGTCGGCGGTGGAAAGTCATCGCGTTGCCGCTGGGAAAAAAGACCTTCAGGCTGTCTTCGCGGAGGTCGATGATACAGGTTTCGCGGGGGGCCTCCGCAGCCTCTCGGATTTCGAAGCGTAGCGGACTTTCAGGGAGGCTCCCGGCGGCGTGCCCACCGGAGAGGTGGTACCGGTGGGTAAAGATCAGGGTGTCGCCGTGGACGGTGTAGGTGCCTCCTTCGCCGGAGCCGCGTAGCGGCGTGGCATTCTCGTTTGTCACAAAAAAGAGGACGCTCCAGTCGTGTTCGGCAAAGAAGATAAGCCCGGTAACGGGGTGTTCGCTGCCGTCTTTGAGCAGGTAACGCTCCGGTTCCCAGGCCCCCTGGAGGGTTGGTTGCTGCTCTTGCGGGGTCTGGCAGGCCAGCCCGGCGAAGGTCAGGATGATAGCGGCAAGGAGGGGTTTTATCATGGCAGGATGTTCAACAGGTTGGCTAGATTATGGGGCCGATTAGCCGTTAATTTGGGGTGCTACCCCACCATCTGGAGGCTCCCCCATGCAACGGCCCTATGCATACCGCATCGTCCTCGTGCTCTTCGCCGGTTTGATCTCGGGGTGTGCGGGCCGGGCCGGCACGTCGCCGGCGGTGTATTATCCCGGTCCCGGTGACGAATGGATGCATCAGGCACCGGAAACCCTCGGCGTCAATGCGGCCTTGTTGGAAGAAGCTACGGCCTTTGCCCAAAACAACAAAACGTCGATGCCGACCGACCTGAAAGCTTACCTGAGCCGGTCCGACGACCCCCACGACGAAATCGTCGGGCCGACCAGGGAGCGAGGCGACATGAGCGGGATCATCCTCAAGGGCGGCTACATCGTGGCGGAATGGGGCGACACGAAGCGGGTGGACATGACGTTCAGCGTCACCAAGAGCTTCCTCTC
>JBHHWM010000024.1:0-32758 GCA_046756545.1 Rhodothermales bacterium
CTTCATCTCTCCGTTACCCCATTTCGCTCGCAGCGCCTGCAATGCGTCTTCGTCACTCATTTTGACGAATGGATGGAATCGTGCTCTGGGACTAAACACCTAGTACATCGTGGCGGAAGTTTGAGGCAAGTTTGGATTGAGGTATCTTACGGTCCTCGTTATCCTGTTGCCCCGTTTCATTGATTGTTTGCCTGCCATGCCTGGACCGCCACCGACCCCTTTGCTTGTTACCGCCGAGCAGCAACACATACTCGAAGCACTACTGAGACGACAAAAAGCTCCGCAACGCCTCGTCCAACGGGCTCGAATCATCTTGGCCGCCGCCGAAGGCCTCGGCCTGACACAGACGGCAAGACGCCTGGACTGCTCGCTCAATATGGTCCAGACCTGGCGAGACCGCTGGCGCGAGGCCACGCCGGAGTTTGAGGCTGCCCAGGCCGATTCCCGGCACCTCAGACGGCTCGTCGAGGCGACCTTGGACGACGCGCCCCGCTCGGGCACCCCGCTGACGTTCTCAGCCGAAGCCGTTGCCCAGATCATCGCCTTGGCCTGCGAAGCCCCCGCCGATTCGGGTCGGCCCGTGACGCACTGGACCAACGAGGAACTCGCCGATGAAGCCATCAAACGGGGCATTGTCAAGCAGATTTCGCCCCGCAGTGTGGGGCGTTTTTTAAAAAGAAGCCGTGCTCAAACCGCACCTGTCGCGATACTGGCTCCACCCCGAGATCGATGATCCACAGCAGTTTGCCGAGGAGGTCGCGGGGCTCTGTGATCTCTACGCCCAAGCGCCCGTGTTGCACGCCGAGGGAGTGCATCTGGTGAGTCTGGACGAGAAAACCGGCATCCAGGCCCTTGAGCGCAAGCATCCGACCAAGGCGGCGAGACCGGGCCTTGTCGAGCGCCGCGAATTCGAGTACAAGCGCCACGGTACGCAGTGTTTGTTTGCCAACTTGGAAGTAGCTACCGGTCGTGTGATCGCTCCGACGATTTCGCCGACGCGCAAGGAGGCCGACTTTGCCGGCCATGTCGCCCAGACGATCGAGACCGATTCGGAGGCTACATGGATCTTTATCGTTGACGGTTTGAACACGCATCAGTCGGAGAGCCTGGTGCGTCTGGTAGCCCAGCGCTGCTTGATCGACGAGGATTTGGGCCAGAAAGGTAAGCGCGGTATTTTGCAGTCGATGGCGAGTCGTCGTCGGTTTTTGGAGGATCGCGGTCATCGTATCCGGTTTGTTTACACGCCGAAGCATTGTTCCTGGCTCAACCAGGTTGAGATCTGGTTTTCGATCTTGGTGCGTCGCGTGCTCAAACGAGGCAGTTTTGCGTCGGTTGAGGCACTCAAGGAGCGGGTGCTGGCCTTCATCGCGTACTTCAATGAGACGATGGCTAAACCGTTTAAGTGGACTTACACGGGACGTCCCCTGACGGTCTGAACTTCATGCGGACTTCTGCCGCGATGTACTAGTGCGGAAGACAGGTTTGGCGACTTCCATCTTACGCACCGAGCGGCAATGGACCAACCCGTTCTCTATTTCAACCCGCGACTGACGTTAACTCACAGAAGGGTGGAAGGAAACGCGTGCAACGCATACAGTGGACCCCCAATGGGGTCCATTATAGAAGCGCAAGTTCGGGTTTCTTGAGAAGGTGTACTGGAGCCCCGAGAGTGTCTGGAGCACGGGATACTTTGTCAGCACGGTTGGGGTTGATGAATCGGTCATCCAAAAGTACGTGGCGATGCAGGGTAAGGAAGATGCTGGACAAGCGCAGCTTGACCTGTTTTGAGAACCCCGTGCGTAAGCGCGGGGGTATCTATTTTGCCAGCGCTTGAAAGCGAGCATGTATGGCTTCGACATTCAAATCCGCAAAGGGTAGCCCATGTGGATGTTCCTTAGCCAGTCTCTCCCTACCAATGTGCTGGGTTGCCTCTTTTTCTAGCTCTTCTCTCAGGTCAACGTGCGCCTGGAGGTTAATCAGGTTAGCCTCTGCGAGTGCCCTCACTTCTCTTTGGTGCCCTTCGATACCTTCCAGTGCAGTGGCAATGTCATCAAACTGTATGCTCACGCTTCGAGTGAGCATGTCCACATAGGCAAGCACAAGTTCAGTGGGTACTTCGTCTCTAGATAGTGGCATAACCCAGGTAAGCATGGCATGGCCGATGAGTTGTTCTACTGCCACCTTAGCGGGACGCCCCTTTAATTCAGAGACAATCTGCTGAACCGTCTCGTGAATATGCGTAAGGCTCTCCGCATCAACAACCTTCTCGCTGCGCAAGTAAGGCGAAACATGATTGAAGAATTTCTGCCGCGCCCGGTTAACAGCTCGTTCTTCGTCGGCTTGGCTGTTCGCAAGTACCCACTGGTGATGCGCCTCTCGGGTAGCGGCTAGACGCTCTTGTTTACTCTGTTCCGACTGCACTGCATAATCAGCAGGCTGGGAAACCTGTTCGCAACCAGTTGCGAAGCATACGAGGGCTGCGAGGGCGAATACGGAATACCTTATTGTCTTCATAGCTCGTCTCCTGTTCGGTAGTAGGTGTTTGGCAAGTAGTTGAGAGACCGATGAGATCTATTCAAGTTGTCGCGGCTTCCAGTCGCAATTAAATGATGACTCGCCAAACTGAAGCTCTGGATAATCGTGTTCATCGTCGAAGCTTGGATAGATATCGTCATCCCCTGGACCACTGTTTTCTCCTGCATTAAAGCTACCTAGACCCCAGGGATCCGTAGTGGTAACCTTGTAGAACCAGAGGATATAATTATCATTCGTCCACTGCTCTTTGGCTCCTCCAGGAGAGAAGACCTGAACAACAACTTGGCGCGTCCCCAAACCATTACTGGATTCGCACTCGCACACCCACTCCGCTCTCGGCCCAGGTGGGTCCCCGGTACATTTCAGTTGATGTCCGAGTACCATCTCGGGGGCTGCGCGTGTTGACGGTATCGTCTTATGTTCTACTCCACTTAACCCCAGCAAGGGAACAAGGAGAATGAAGTTGAGGAACCGCATGTTTGAGGCAAGGGATCCAAGGTTGCGCATTTTCTTCATAAGCATACACATACCCTCGTCGATTATAAAGCAGGTGGGCCATTTTTTCCCTTTATCACATGTTGAACCATCACTTCATCAAAACGGACTGCCACTTGTGGTTAGCTGGTTTACGATCCTCATCACAAATCCTGCGATGGCAACATAATACCCCCCCCCCCGAGAGATGCAAGCGCTGGCAATAAAAAAACTATCCACAACAAACATACCGGTCGTCTCGGCCCGTCTCTACGCACAATCAAAAGCCTCCGCACGGGTGCATATTTTTACTGTCGTCAGTCGGGCGGAGCCTGGCCCGGACTCTCCCGAACTTGATCCGGGATCCGGGGCCCTCGTGTCATCAGTCGCGTTGCTCGTGTCATCAGAGTTTAGATCTCCACCTTGTCATCCCGACGACTGCAAGGAGGAGGGATCTGTACGAAGTGCGTATTTGGCTTCGGCACGAACGATTCCTCAAGGCCAGAGCCTCAATAAATGCCAGATCCCTTCGGCTACGCTCAGGAGAGGCTCCTCCCTGCGGTCGGGATGACAAAAACATTCGCTTCAACCCATTTGACACGAGCCAAGCGACTGACGTAGTAAATGCCCCCCCTGCGTTCAGCGTGCACCTACGAACAGTCTCAAAGGCTGAAACGGGGTGTGATGATCCGCTGCGAACGGAAAAGCGGAAGCGCCGTATACTGCGCCTTGCTCTGCTTCCAAGCGATCATCACAAGCCGTCTCCCGCCCGTGTCCCAACAACGACATATCATTCGTCACGAAATCAAGGAACTGGTGCTGTTGGCCGGTCCGGTGGTGGCGGCGCAGCTCGGCCAGATCTCGAATGGGTTCGTCGATACGGTGATGGTGGGACGGCTGGGTAGCGCCGAACTGGCGGGCGTGGCGCTCGGCAACACGACGTTTTTTTTCCTCCTCATCGTGTGCATGGGGGTGGTGGTGGCCGTCGGGCCGATGGTGTCGCAGGCATTCGGTGCGGGCGAACACGACCCTATCGGGCGGAGCGTGCGACAGGGGTTGTGGCTGGGTGTGGCGCTGACGGTGCCGGCATTCCTGATCCTCTGGAACATCGCGCCGTTCTGGCGCATGATCGGGCAGGTCGAGGAGACGGTGGTGATCGCGCAGCAGTATCTGCGGGCCATCGTGTGGGGGTTTTTGCCGTTTCTGTGGTTCGTGGCGTTGCGGAGCTTCGTCGAGGCGGTGTCGCGGCCCTGGCCGGTCACGTTCATCACGTTTGTAGGGGTGGGGCTCAACATCGGGGCCAACTACGTGCTGATGTTCGGCAAGCTCGGTTTTCCGGCGATGGGCCTCGTAGGAACGGGATGGGCCAGCACCTTCGTGTTCTGGTTCCTGTTCCTGGCCCTGGCCGGATACGTGCAGGGGTTGCCGCGCTTCCGCACCTATCGCCTGTTCGCCCGGCTCGGCAAACCGGATCCGCACTATTTCCGCGAGATCTTCCGCATCGGCTGGCCCATCGGCGTATCGTATGGTATTGAGGCGGGCCTGTTCATGATGACGGCCTTTATGATCGGCACGCTGGGGGCCGTCCCGCTGGCGGCCCATCAGGTGGCCATTCAGTGCGCAGCGTTCACGTTTATGGTGCCGCTGGGCATCGGGATCGCAACGTCGGTGCGGGTGGGGCAGGCCGTGGGGCGGGGCGATCCCGTAGGTGCGCGCTGGGCGGGCTACCTGGGCGTGTTGCTGGCCGGTGTGTTTATGCTGTGTGCCGCCATCCTCTTCTGGACCGTTCCCGAGTCCATCATCTCGCTCTACCTGGATCTGGACAACCCGGCCAACGCCGACGTAGTGCGGCTGGCCGTGACACTCCTCGGCGTGGCGGCCGTCTTCCAGATTTTCGACGGGGTGCAGGTGGCGGCCGCCGGTGGATTGCGCGGGCTCAAAGATACCCGCGTCCCGATGGTGCTGGCCTTTGTCTCTTACTGGATCCTGGGCCTGTCCATTGGATATCTCCTCGGTTTCGTGGGAGGCTGGGGAGCCCGAGGACTCTGGTGGGGCCTCGTCGTCGGGTTGGCTTCGGCGTCGGTATTGTTAACGGGCCGATTTCACCGGCACGTGGGGTACGTCCCCTCGGGGGAAGCGGGTGCCTCGGTCATAGCGGCGGGGGAGACGGACGGGGTATTAGACGACCGCGCCGGGCAAGAGGCTGTCGAGATGCGATCTCCTTCGCCTTCAGACACACGCGGCGACCGGGATGTCCTGGCTGAGAAGTAACGGATCCAACACGTGACGATCTCGGCCATTGCGTGCATCAGGGGCTGATGGCTACATTGGAGCGGCGTTGTGCCTTCTGCCGCCGCGTTCCATGCTTGCCTTGCGCTCGCTTCCGACGTGCAAGGCGTGATCTGATGACGTTGCCCCCTCGATCATCATGACGACCAATACCCGAGTTCTCCCCACCAGGGAATTTGACAGTGGCACAATCACGGCGACGCCGGACGTCCTGACGCGGATGACCGCCGTGCTGGAAGAGGCGAAGCGCTTCGGCCTGGATCTACGTGCCCTGTCTCACCAGGCCAAAACAGCCTCCCGACCGGAGGCCGAGCAGGTGTTGGCGGCTCTTCACGACGCGGCCGCGATCTTGTTCTTGCAATGGAAAAGAGCCCGCCATCGACGAGAGGTGCCGGATGCGCTTGCCCTCGCCCGGCTTTTTAACGGGCTTACTCGCAGCGCGCGCGACCTGAACCAGCGCCATGCGTGCATCGATACCGATCACCTTCAGGTCTTGGCGGTCGCGTTGAAAGAGGATCAGAACTATGCGGATTTTGATCCCGCGCGCCTGGCCCGAACGCTGGAGGTCGTCGCCGAAGAACGTACACACGAGCGGTCCTGGCCCTGGGTGGTTCTGCCCACGTTTGCCCGGCAGCCCTACGGGCGCATCCTGCTCTTGAAAGTGGACGTCGAGGAGGCCGACAGCCCTATTTTTGTAACACAGCCCTTCTTCTTATCGGGCAGATCCACCTTGTTTCATACGCATGGCCGCAACTGGGCACTGGCTCGCCCCCTGGGCAACGGCGAGGACAAAAATGTTCACGTCAACACCCTGTGGATGCCGCGCCGTCCGGAGGACCCCTTCCCGCTGGTTCAGGTCGATTGTTCGGAGTATAGTAATGAAGACGTGGTCGTTATCCCCCCACGCATCATCCATGGAATCGCTAGAAAACGCAGCCGGGACGAGGTTCTTCCTTCCCTGCCCGATATGCTCGGCGACAGCGGTCTCAGAGCTGACCTGGTAGCACACACACGATTCGGTGAAAGGGCGTGCCTCCATGTGTATTGCCCCCATCTTCCCCTGGTGAAAGACCTAGCCGAGTCGCCTATCCTGAAGGCAGACACCCGCTTCTTTGTTGAATACGACATGATCGTGTTCGACCACGTGGCAGGGACCATCTGGTCGGGAGGGGGTGGATGCTGGCCGCGACGGATGGTGGAATTCGGCCCGACGGGTGCGCATTGCGGCCTCTGTTTTGAGGATGATCCCCGGCGTGAAAACCTGGATCCGCGCCTGGTCTCGGAATGGCTCATCGAACGTCCGCCCCCTCAACTCATCACATTCAAGCGCGAGTAGGATAACCCCCCGTTGTGACCCTCTCGGGTTGAAACGACGAATCGAAGAGGGGATGCCCGCGTGTTTGTTCATCGATTTCTCGTCTCGCCATCTTCTCGGTTCCACATTGTGGATTCTATCCGGCTGAGAACGCGCCCGATACAGGCCTGCAACGTAACGATCTTCATATTCTCTCCTCAGAGCGAAGAGGCCGGGTTGCAAAGGAAGGGCTCTTTTTTATCTATTTGAAGGCTCTACCACTACCTTTTAATTCTAAATTCAATACCGGATGGTCTCGCTTCATCGCACAATGTTTTACATTACGTGCTTTCGCATTCTTTCGCTAATCGCCTGACGTCGAGAGCGTTATGCCACAAATCTTTCCGAAGAGGGCAAATGTGCTGCCTCATCTCTCACTGGGGGGAGCACTCTTCGGGGGCGTGCTGTCCATTTTTCTCGTCTGGTACTACTTCTCGCCGGAATATACCGACGTGGGGTATGCACCCGAGCAACCCGTGCCCTACAGCCACCGCGTGCACATCGACCAACTGAACCTGGACTGCCGCTACTGCCACAACTGGGTCGAGGTCTCGGACCATTCGAACATCCCGGCGACGCAGACCTGCATGAACTGCCACAATCAGATCCGGACCGAGTCGTTAGCGCTGTTGCCGGTGCGGGAGAGTTGGGCTACCGGAGAGCCGGTCGAATGGGTGAAGGTCCATGCCCTGCCGGACTATGCGGAGTTCAGTCACGCTGTGCATGTCAACAACGGCGTCGGTTGCGAGACCTGCCACGGGCGGGTCGATCAGATGGATGTGGT
This sequence comes from Rhodothermales bacterium, assembly GCA_046756545.1. GTDB lineage: Bacteria > Bacteroidota > Rhodothermia > Rhodothermales > JBHHWM01 > JBHHWM01. Next base: position 7,437 of record JBHHWM010000024.1, read on the forward strand.
GCGGCAGGAAGAACCCCTCTCGATGGGGTGGTGCCTCGAATGCCACCGCCAGCCCGAATTGTACCTGCGCCCGACCGAAGAAATCACGACGATGGGCTATGTGCAGCCCTCCGATTTCATCGAACGCAACCTGGAGCAGATTCGCACCAAGAGCATCCAACCTCCCACTAACTGCTCAGCGTGCCACTACTAAAAGCGCAGCACTCGGCTAGCGGCGGTCGCTTCGACCGTTCCCGGTATAGCTGATCGCTGAGGTTGATAGCTTCAAAACACATGATCGAACTTCCCATTATAGATGCACGCGAGGCCGACGCCGAAACGCCGAAACAGCGATTCTGGCGCAGCCTGCCTCATCTACAGCAGGATTCCGAGTTTCAAGCCATCGCCCGGCATGAGTTCATGCCCGGGGCCACCGAGGCGCCCGGCGGGGCTTCGCGGCGGCAGTTCTTGCAACTCATGGGCGCTTCGATGGCGCTGGCCGGCCTGTCGGCTTGCCGCCGCCCGGTGCAGCCTATTCTCCCGTATGCGCGCAAGCCGGAGGAAGTCATTCCCGGCATTCCGCTTTTCTACGCCACGGCGATGCCGTTTCGCGGCGTGGTGCAGAGCCTCCTCGTCGAGAGCCACGAAGGACGCCCCACCAAGGTCGAGGGCAACCCCGAGCATCCGATGGGCGGCGGGGCCACGGGCCTCTTCGAACAGGCATCCATCCTGGCGCTCTACGACCCGGATCGGTCGCGCCACGTTTTGCGGGACGGGAGCGAAGCCTCGTGGGCCGATTTTGTCAACTTCTGCCGTCAGTTTGTCCGGGATGCCGCCGCCAAGCGCGTCGTGGTGCTGAGTGAAGAAACGTCGTCGCCGACGATGGCGGCGGTGCGCCGGCAACTGGCCCAGCAGTATCCGCAGCTTCGCTGGGTGACCTATCGGGCCGAGGGCGACGATGTGGTCGGGCTGGGGATGCAGCAGGCTTTCGGCAGCCCGTACCGCCCGATCTATCGTTTCTCGGAAGCCGAAGTGATCGTCAGCCTGGATGCCGATTTCCTGGGAGCCACCGCGCCTGACTTTGTCCACGCCACCCGCGAATTTGCCGATAGCCGCCGCCTCTCGTCGCCCGACGACACGATGAGTCGGCTCTACGTTGCCGAGAGCGCCTATTCGGTGACCGGCAGCATGGCGGACCATCGCCTGCGCCTGCGGTCCAGCGAGATTCCGGCCTTTGCCGCCGCGCTGGCGTCACAGCTTGGCGTCGCCGGAGCAGGCAATGCCGGTGCCTCCTTCGCCGACCATCCCTACGTTGCGGCGATAGCCGAGGATCTTCAGGCGGCGGGCAGCCGGGGCGTCGTGCTTGCCGGCGAGACGCAGCCGCCCGCCATTCACGCGCTCTGCGCCGCCATCAACAGCGCACTCGGCAGCATCGGCACGACGGTGGACCTTCTCGACACCGCCGAGCCGCCGGTGCAGGCCCAGTCTGCCGCGCTTACCCAGCTCGTTCAGGATATGAACGCGGGGAACGTCGATGCGCTGGTGTGCCTCGGTGTTAATCCCGTGTACGATGCCCCCGCCAACCTGGATTTCGCCTCGGCGATGCGGCAGGTCAATGAAACGATCCACCTGGGTCTCTGGAACGACGAGACGGCCCAGATCGCCCGGTGGCACCTGCCCCGCGCCCATTACCTCGAAGCCTGGGGCGACGGACGAGCCTACGACGGCACGCTGTCGGTCATCCAGCCGCTCATTGCCCCGCTCTACGACGATGCCCGGTCGGAAATCGAAGTACTGAACGCGCTGGCGAACGGCCTCGACCAGTCCGGCTACGATCTCGTTCGCGCCCAGTGGCGCTCGGTGCTTCCGGAGCCTTTCGAGCAGGGCTGGCGGCGCGTGCTGCACGACGGGTTCTTGCCCGAGACGGCCTACGTCCCCGTGACGCCGACGGCGCAGCCGGTGAATCTAGCAGGGCTTTCGGCGATCTCCGGCGATGCATTGGAGGTGGTCTTTCGCCTGGATCCGACGCTCTTCGACGGCACCTTTGCCAACAACGCCTGGTGCCAGGAACTCCCCGATCCCACCACGAAGATCGTCTGGGACAACGTGGCGGTCATCAGCCCGCAAACCGCCGAACAACTCGGCCTGTCCAAAGAGTACAACAAGGGCCGATATTATGTAGATGTCATTGAATTGACCGTGGATGGGCGCAGCATCGAGCTACCCATCTGGACGGTGCCCGGCCACGCGGATCATTCGATTAGTGTGACCTTGGGCTACGGGCGGAACATCGCCTCGAAGCGGTCGCAGCGGGAGGGTCCAGTTTGGGATAAGGACAAGGCCACCGACGTGTATGGCCAGGGGCCGCTCGCCAACGGCGTGGGCACGAATGTGTCGGTGTTGCGCACCACGACGGCCTCGACCGTGGCGACGGACGCCCAGGTCCGGCGCACCGGCGAGACCTACCGCATCATTACCACGCAGGATCACGGCACCCTCGACGTAGAAGCCCGTCCTCTTTTCCGAATGGGGACCTATGGCGAGTACCAGCAAGATCCTCGTTTTGCGGAAGGGATGGAGGAGCCGACGCCGAAAGAGGCGTTTGAGGACTATCCGACCCTCTGGGAGGAACAGCATCCGGCAGAGCAAGACTCGCAACGGGACAATCCCTACTACCGGAACCAGTGGGGCATGGTGATCGACCTGAACGCTTGCACCGGATGCAATGCGTGCGTTGTAGCCTGTACCTCGGAGAACAACATCCAGGTCGTCGGGAAGGACGAAGTGGGGAACGGACGCGAACTGAGTTGGATGCGCCTCGACCGCTACTTCGTCAGCCACACCGACGACGAGGAAGAGCTTCCGGAGAACCCGCAGATGGTGCTCCAGCCGGTCCTGTGCCAGCATTGCGAGAACGCGCCCTGCGAAGCCGTCTGCCCGGTAGCCGCGACGGTGCACTCGCCGGACGGCACCAACCAGATGATCTACAACCGGTGCATCGGCACGCGGTACTGCGCGAACAACTGCCCCTACAAAGTGCGGCGGTTTAACTATTACAACTGGACGAAGACCATCCCGTTGGAAGTGCAGATGGCGCAGAACCCGAACGTCACGATGCGTTTCCGGGGGGTGATGGAGAAGTGCTCGTTCTGTATCCAGCGCATTCGCAAGACGCAGCAGCGCGCCGGTATCGAGCAGCGTGCTATTCAGGATGGCGAAGTGCTCACGGCATGCCAGCAGGTGTGTCCGGCCCAGGCCATCGTCTTCGGCGATCTGAACGATCCGAACAGCCGGGTGGCCGGGCAGATGCAGAACCCGCGTGGGTATGCGATGCTCGCCGAACTCAACGTCAAGCCGCGCGTGTCGTACCTGGCCCGCGTGCGCAATCCGAACCCGCGTCTGGAGCAGGCGGAAGCCTGATGGAAGGGGCGGCTATAGGCCTGCACAACGAATTACAACGCAATTAAACCTTCGATACCCGTGGAAAAGGCTCACGTCGGACAGGATCTAGCGCCGCATGGCGGGGACGGTTTTCACAGCGAGCCCCCGCTCGTGACGGGCAATCTGTCCTTCCACGAGATCACCGACCTGATTTCGTATCACACGGAAAAGAAGACGCCGAAGTCCTGGTTCATGGCGTTCGGTGTCGCTTCCACCGTGTTGTTTATGCTCGTTCTCATGATCGCCTATTTGTTCTGGAACGGGATAGGCGTCTGGGGCAATAACAACCCGGTCGGGTGGGGCTGGCCGATTGTCAACTTTGTGTTCTGGGTCGGTATCGGTCATGCCGGTACGCTGATCTCCGCCATTCTGTACCTGTTTCGGCAGCGGTGGCGCACCGGGATCAACCGCGCCGCCGAGGCCATGACCATCTTCGCGGTGATCTGCGCCCTGCTGTTCCCGACGATTCACGTGGGGCGGATCTGGGCCGTTTACTGGATGCTGCCGATCCCGAACCAGATGGAGATGTGGCCGCAGTTCAAGAGCCCACTGCTGTGGGACGTGTTCGCGGTTTCGGTATACTTTACTGTGTCGCTTCTCTTCTGGTATGTGGGCTTGATCCCGGACCTGGCCACGTTGCGAGATCGCGCCAAGACCACCCTGCGCCGGCGTGTTACGGGCTTCTTTTCGCTCGGCTGGACGGGAGCCAACCGGCACTGGCGGAACTATGAAAAGGCTTACTTGCTGCTGGCCGGCCTGGCTACGCCGCTGGTGCTCTCGGTCCACTCGGTCGTGTCGTTCGACTTCGCCGTGTCCATTGTGCCCGGCTGGCATACTACCATTTTCCCCCCCTATTTCGTCGCGGGGGCTATCTTCTCCGGCTTTGCCATGGTGATGACGCTTATGGTCATCGCTCGGAAGGTCTATGGCATCGAGAACCTGATTACGATCAACCACCTGGAGAAAATGGCCATCATCATGCTCGTGACGGGTACGATGGTGGGCTTTGCGTACATCACCGAGTTCTTCATGGCGTGGTACTCGCAGGTAGAGTACGAGCAGTACGCGTTCCTCAATCGTTCGACGGGGCCGTATGCCTGGGCCTATTGGACCATGATGTCGTGTAACCTGCTCTTCCCGCAGTTCTTCTGGATTAAGAAGCTGCGCCGCAGCGTCCCGTTCCTGTTCATTACGTCGATCATCGTGAACATCGGGATGTGGTTCGAGCGTTTTGTGATCACGGTGACGTCGCTGCACCGGGACTTCCTGCCGTCGAGCTGGGATTACTTCAACCCCACGTGGGTGGATGTGCTGACCCTGATCGGGTCGTTCGGCCTGTTCTTTACGCTGTTCTTGATCTTCTTGCGGTTCTTGCCGATGGTGGCGGTTGCCGAGGTCAAGATGGTGTTGCCCGAGGCCGATCCCCACTTCTACCACGACCATGGCAACGGCCACGAGGCCCGCTAGCCAACGCCTTAGAGCCACTACGATTACTACGATCATGCTCAAGAAAATACTTCGGGATATCAAGGCAACGATGGGGATTTACGAGGCCCGCGCCGATCAGGTCTATGGGGTGCTCGCCGAATTCACCGACCCCGGTGCGTTGCTGGGGGCCGCCAGGGAGGTACATAAGGCCGGCTATAAGCATTTCGACACCCATAGCCCCTTTCCCATTCACGGCATGGACCGCGCGATGGGGCTGGGACAGTCGAAAGTGGGCTTCATCACCCTCGGCGGCGGCATCACCGGATTGGCTATCGGTATCTGGCTGCAATGGTGGACCTCCGCCGTTGATTATCCGATCAACATCAGCGGCAAGCCGTTCTTTGCCTTCGAACCCTCGATCCCGATCATCTTCGAGGTGACGGTGCTGCTCTCGGCATTCGGGGCCGTGGCGGGGATGTTGTTTCTCAACGGATTGCCGCGTCCCTACAACCCGCTCTTTTACTCCCGCCGCTTTGTGCGTGCCACCGACGACGGCTTCTTCCTCCACATTGCTGCGAGTGACAAGAACTTCAATCTGGAACAGACCGGCGCGTTTTTGAAAGAGATCGGGGCACTCGGCGTGGAGGTGATCCGGGATCAGGGCACCACGGATGTTTAGATAGAGGCTGAACCCAGCCACGAGCGTAGCGACTGACGCAGCAAAACGTGAAAACATGCATAGACTAACCATCATCACTGTCCTGTTCGGGGGGCTGCTGCTGGCTGGATGCCGGGGGAGCACGTCGGACGAACCGCCGGTTCATCTTAACCGGAATATGGACTTTCAGGAGCGGTTCGAGCCGCAGGAAGCCAATCCCTTTTTCGCCGACGGCCGGGCCATGCGTCTGCCGGTGGCGGGGACCGTGGCACGCGGGATGCTCAAGGAAGACACACGTTTCTATCAGGGACGGGACGAGAGCGGGGCCTTCGTGGTCGGTATGCCGGTACCCGTCACGCGTGAGTTCCTGTTGCGTGGCCGCGAGCGCTTCGACATCTTCTGTGCCGTTTGCCACGGCAAAGCCGGCGACGGTCAGGGCATCATTATGACGGGGCAGTACGGCTACACGCCCGCGCCTGATTTTCACGACGCCAACGTCGTGCCGCGTATGGCCGCCGACGGATACGTCTTCGACGCCATCTCCAACGGGATTCGCACCATGCCGGGCTACGCGCAGCAGATTCCCGTTGCCGACCGCTGGGCCATCACGGCCTACATCCGAGCCTTGCAGCGTAGCCAGCACGCAAGCATCGACGATCTGCCCGAGAGCGAACTGGCCAACATTCAGCAAGGCCGGTAACGTTCACTTTAACGGTATTCCCACCGGTTGATCCGAACTATAGCAGTGGGTGCCACGCGCTCGCTTTTGATAAACCAACGTGACGTATGGCTGACACGGTAAAACGAAGCTCCCTCCTCACCGCGCTGGTCGATCCCTTTCGACCGACGACGGACCGGGCCGAGCAACCCTATCGATTCACCGCATCCCGGAGAGCCTGGTTCGCTCCTCTGGGACTTGGCATCGCGTTGCTTGTGGCAAGCGCCGTCGGCTGGAATCTCGAGTCGGAGCAGTTCTATTTCTCCTACTTGATAGGCTGGGTCTTTTGCCTCTCGCTGGCGCTAGGAGCGCTCTTCCTCGTGATGATCAAGCACCTGACGAAAGCGTACTGGGTGGTGGCCGTCCGGCGCATCCCGGAGGCGTTGCTCTGGTCGTTTCCGCTGTTGATCGTCTTGTTCATTCCCATCTTCTTCGGGATGAACGACCTTTTTCACTGGACGGAGCACGGCATCGACGATCCGACGAGCGAGCATTTCGACGAAATCCTGGCCGGCAAGACCGCCTACCTCAATGTGCCGTTCTTTCTGATCCGGATGGCGTTCTATTTCCTGATCTGGATGTACCTCTCCTACCGGCTCTACACGCTTTCCATCCGGCAAGACGTCGATCCGGATCCGAACATTCCGGCTTTGCAACGCCGGGTGAGTGCCTGGGGACTGCCTCTCGTAGCGGTCACCTCGGCCTTTGCCAGCTTCGACCTGCTGATGTCGCTCGACCCCCACTGGTTCTCGACGATTTTCGGCGTGTACTTTTTCGGCGGAGCGTTTCTAGCGGCCCTGAGTTTCATCGCGCTCGCCACGATTCTGCTCCATCGGGGCGGGATGCTCCACAACATCATTACCAAAGATCATCTTCAGGATCTGGGCAAGTTGATGTTCGGCTTCGTCGTGTTCTGGGCGTATATTGCGTTTAGTCAGTATATGCTGTACTGGTATGGCAGCATTCCCGAAGAGACGGTCTGGTTCCGGCACCGCCTCGAACACGGCTGGGAGATGTATAGCGCCATCTTGTTGATTTTCCATTTTATTTTGCCGTTTGCCATCCTGCTGCCGCGTGCCCCCAAACGGTCGATACCGCTGATGAGCATCATGACCGTCTGGCTGCTGGTGATGCACTGGTTCGATCTGTACTGGATTGCGATGCCGGTTTTGCATGCCGAGCACGCGACTGGCATTCACTGGCTGGACGTGACCTGCTGGCTCGGCCTGTTCTTCCTGTTCATCGGGGTGTTTGTGTGGCGGCTGAGCCGGCATGCGTTGGTGCCGCAACGAGACCCTCTACTCGCGAAGTCGTTACGCTTCGAAAACGCCTAGCAGATCTGGAATAAAGGGTAAGAGCAAAGACGATGACAGAACCACACGATACCGCAAGGCAACCCGGGTCGGGCGAGACACGCCCCGAAGCGCGGGATCTGGCTGAAGAAATCGGCGTCCAGTACGAGGGCATCAGTGTGGGGGGAATCATGGGCTTCGTCGCTGTTGTGATCCTCGCCGTCGTCTTGCTGGTGACGGTCGGTTTTGTCTGGGCCGGGGCTTTCTCGCAGCAATTACACGAAGAGATGGCGGCGAGTGCAGAGTACCCGGAGACGCGCGAGGTAGAACTTCAGGCGGCGCGCAAGCTCAACCAGTATGGCGTCATTGACCAGAACCAGGGCATCTATCGCATTCCCATCGACCGGGCGATAGACCTGATGGTGAACGAAGCCTATCAGGCTCCGGGCGGCGACTATTCGCAGGAGCTTCAACTCCAGCCAGGCAACTAAGCCTTGTTTTTTTGATTTATTAGGGCGTGAAATGCGCGTGCAGTGGTCACATATTTCGGCTCTGTTGGTCTGCTTATTTCTGAGCAGCGTGTGGCAGGCCGAGCCCGTGACGGCACAGCGAACGGGGCAAACTCCCGAGGTGTTCGAAGGTGTGGGCATCGACGAACGGCTCGGTGATTATGTGCCGATGGACCTGATTTTTCAGGATGAACATGGGCAAGAGGTCGAACTCGGGACGTACTTTGACGGGGAGAAGCCGGTGCTGCTGAACTTCGTCTATCATGACTGCCCGATGCTTTGCAACCTCTGGCTCGATCAGTTTACGATTGCGCTTCGGGCAATGACCTGGGTGCCGGGCGATGAGTTCGAAGTGCTCACGGTCAGCTTTAACGCGCTCGAAACGCCGGAACTGGCCGCTCGCCAAAAGGCCCGGTATCTGCGGGCGTTGGGCAAGCCTGAAGCCGGTGCCGGGTGGCACTTCCTGACCGGCGACGAAGCTGCCATCGACCAACTGACACAGGCGGTCGGGTTCGGCTTTCGCTGGATCGAGGAGCAGCAGGAGTTTGCCCACCCGACGGCGTTGATCTTTCTCAGCGGTGAGGGCAAGATCACCCGGTATCTGCCGGGCATCGAGTTTGTCCCGCGCGATGTGCGTCTTTCGCTCGTCGAAGCATCGGAAGGGACGGTCGGTACGACGATGGACCGGATTTTCCTTACCTGCTTCCGGTATGACTCGGAGGCGAACTCCTACGTGCTGCACGCTATCAACATCATGAAGATCGCGGGCCTGTTCACGGTACTAGTCTTGAGCATGGTGCTGTTTGTGTTCTGGCGGCGCGAGAGTCGGCGATCAAAAGGCCTTTCAGGGTACCCCAACCTGGAAGGTTTACGTAATTCCTGACAGTAACACACGGATCGATAACAACAATCGCTATGGGTGACAAGGGTATGGTCTGGCTTCCTGACGGAGCCTCAACGCTTGCTCCGGAGATTGACGCTCTCTTTTTCTTTGTGTATTGGGTGAGCGTCATCTTGTTTGTCGGCGTGGTGGGCACCATGGTGTTCTTCGCCTATCGATATCGCCGGCGCAGCGAGACGGATCGGCCTGCGCCTATCAAAGAAAACAAGTTCGTTGAAGCATCCTGGGTGGTGCTGCCGACCTTTCTGGTGTTGATCGTCTTCACCTGGGGGTTCAAGGCGTTTCTCAAGCTCGGTACGCCGCCGCCCAATGCCTACGAGATCACGGTGCGCGCCCAGAAGTGGAACTGGCAATTCGAGTATCCCAACGGCGCCTCCTCGAACGAACTGCATGTGCCCGTGGGCCGTCCGGTGAAATTGCGCATGAGCAGCGTGGATGTGCTCCATAGCTTCTTCGTTCCGGCGTTTCGCGTTAAGCAGGATGTGATCCCCAATCGCTACACCTACGTCTGGTTCGAAGCCACGAAGCAAGACACCTTCCTGGTGGCGTGTACCGAGTATTGCGGCACACGGCATTCCGACATGCTGACCCAGGTGGTGGTGCACTCGCAGGACGACTTTAACACCTGGCTGGCCGAGAGCCGGATGGGGGCCGATGCGTCGCCTGCCGAGCGGGGCGCGCTTCTGTTCGGCCAACTGGGGTGCAAAGGTTGCCACAGCCTGGATGGAACGCCGGGGGTAGGACCAACGATCCAGGGGCTCTTCGGCACCCAGCAGCGGCCGTTGAGTGACGGCAGTTCGGTGGTCGCCGATGATAATTACATCCGGGAATCCATCCTCAATCCTGCGGCGAAGATCGCAGCCGGATCTCCTCCTGCGATGCCCGCAGCGTATGGAGGGCTCTCTGCAGAAGAACTGGATGCGCTGATCGCATTCATCAAAGAACAGTAGTAACGCGCGTAGCGAGACGTATAGCCCTGACTAACGATCTATGAATACCGTAACCCAATCGACTGGAGCGGCCTCGCAGGCTGCGGAGGCGCGCCGGCCCGGATCGCCTAACTACCTCAATCATGAGAGAGGGCTCTGGTCGTGGTTGACGACCATCGACCACAAGCGGATCGGCGTCATGTACGCCGTCGCGATTGCGACCTTCTTCCTGGTGGGCGGCCTGTTGGCGATGCTGGTTCGCCTGGAGTTGTTTTCGCCGGGAGAGACCCTCATGGGCCGCGATGTCTATAACCAGGTGTTTACGCTCCATGCGGTCATCATGATCTTTCTCTTCATTATTCCGGGCATTCCTGCGGTGCTGGGCAACTTTGTTATGCCCATCCATATCGGGGCGAAGGACGTGGCGTTTCCCCGGCTAAACCTGGCCAGTTGGTACCTCTTCATGCTGGGTGCCCTGGTTGCCATCACGGGTATTGTGCTGCCGTTGATCTTTCCCAACCTCGGATGGAAGGTAGATACGGGCTGGACGTTCTACACGCCCTACTCGTCGAGTGAAGCCGGTAACTCGGTCGTGCTTTTCATGACCACGGCGGTCTTCATTGCCGGGTTTGCGTCCATCTTAACGGGCCTCAACTTCATCGTCACCGTCCACAAGATGCGGGCACCGGGGATGACGTGGAACCGCCTGCCGCTGTTTGTGTGGGCCATCTACGCTACCGCCATCGTGCAGGTGCTGGCAACGCCGGTCATCGGCATCACCATGGTGTTGTTGTTTCTTGAGAAGGCCCTTCAGATCGGTATTTTCGATCCGGCGCTGGGCGGCGATCCGGTGTTGTTCCAGCACTTCTTCTGGTTCTACTCGCACCCGGCGGTCTACATCATGATATTGCCGGCGATGGGAGTCATCAGCGAGTTGATGGGGACCTTCTCGCGGCAGAAAGTGCAGGGCTACACGTTCATCGCGCTCTCGTCGGTGGCCATTGCGTTCCTGGGCTTCCTCGTCTGGGGCCACCACATGTTCGTCGCCGGGCAGTCGGCCATCTCGTCGATCATCTTTTCGCTGCTCACCTACCTGATCGGCATTCCGACCGGTATCAAGGTATTCAACTGGGTGGCGACGATGTACAAGGGGTCGGTCTGGCTTCGCACACCCATGCTCTATGCGCTGATGTTTCTGTTCCTCTTTACCATCGGCGGTTTTACGGGCATCATGGTCGGCGTGCTGGCGGTGGATGTGCATCTGCACGACACGTATTTCGTCGTGGCCCATTTCCATTACACGATGATGGGCGGGGCCGTCATTGCGCTGCTGGGCGGCCTGCACTACTGGTGGCCGAAGATCACCGGCAAAATGTATAACGAGGTGGCGGGTCGGATGGCGGCCGTGCTGATCTTTGTTGGCTTCAACATCACGTTTTTCTCCCAGTTTATCCTGGGTAGCCGGGGGATGCCGCGCCGCTACCACGACTACACGGAACTGCTTCAGTATAATCCGGAGTTCGAGATTCTGAACCAGGTGTCGACGTACGGGTCGTTTATTCTGGCCGCCGGTCTTTTCCTGGTTGCAGGGACCTTGCTCTGGTCGCTGGCGAAAGGGAAGAAGGCACCGGCCAACCCGTGGGGGGCTGTCACGCTGGAATGGACGCACACGACCTCGCCGCCGGATCCGCACAACTTCCATCGCACGCCGCTGATCACACGCGGCCCCTACGATTTTTACGAAGCCGATGATGTTTTCGGCCCGCTTCAGAGTGGGGATGGGGCCGATGACAGCGCAACGCCGGTCGCCGAATCCTCCGGGTCGTCCTCGTAGTTCCTCTACCGCTCGTACCGGGAATCAAGCAAGCACTCTTATGGCAACGTCTTCGACCACCGCATCCACGGCCGAGGCATCGCACGCGGCCCACGCGCCGCATCCGCCTCACTTGCATCATCACTTCGTCTCGTCCGAGCAACAGTTCGACGCGTCGAAGATGGGCATGTGGTTGTTTCTGATCACGGAGATCCTGCTTTTTAGCGGGATGTTTGTGGCTTATGCCGTGTATCGCGTCTGGCATCCCGAGGTGTTTGCCAGCTCCAGCGAACTGCTCGACTGGAGGCTGGGTGGCCTGAACACCCTCGTCCTGCTCGCTTCATCGCTGACCGTAGCGTTGTCGATTCACTACGTGCAGCAAGGCGACCGGAAGAAGATGATCATCAACCTGCTGCTTACGATTGCTTTTGCGGCGGTTTTTATGATCGTTAAGTATTTCGAGTACACCGGCAAGTTTGCGCATGGCGTGTTTCCGGGAGGCAACTTTGCGCCGCACGGCGAGAGCAACGGAGTGAGCTACGCAGACTATGCCTTTCCGTACGCCCCCCAGTTCTTTAGTATCTACTTCGTGATGACGGGCATCCACGGCCTCCACGTGCTCGTCGGGATGGGGGTGTTCACCTGGATCGTGTCGCGTGCCTGGCGCGGGCACTTCTCCCGCGAGTATTACACGCCGGTCGAACTGACGGGACTCTACTGGCACCTGGTAGACATCATCTGGATTTTCCTCTTCCCGTTGCTCTACCTGATATGATCCTTCGGGGATACGATTTCGTGTGCGGGCGCGTGGCATTGCGTCCGTGACCATGCAACCCATCGAAACCGGAAAGACATGGCGCACGCCGCTCATCAAGACAAACACCACGGGCACCACATCATCCCAAAGAAGACGCTGGGGTTGGTCTTCGCTGCGCTGGTGGTGCTGACGATTCTTACGGCGCTCACCGCGCAACTCGACCTGGGCAGCTTCAACGTGCCGTTGGCCCTCGCGATTGCCCTCACCAAGGCCTCGCTGGTGGTGGCCTTTTTCATGGCGCTCAAGTACGACAACCGCGTCAATGTGCTGGTCTTCTCTGTCGGTGCCATCTTCGTGGTCGTCTTCCTCGTGTTTACGCTCTTCGATACGGCGTTTCGCGGATCGCTCAATACGATGGAACCCGGCGTCATTGCGGCCCCTGTGGTCGAGCCGGGTGAGGAAGCCGAAGATCACGGGACCGCCGATGAGCTAGCGACGCCGGCAGAGGAAGAGAGCGAAGAGACGCCACCGGCCGATGTGGTTGCTGCAGATCCTGAGGAGGCAACCACGGAACCTGCGGTCGAGCCGAGTGAGGAGGCAGACGATACGACCACCGCCGATGCTGATGTGAGCGTGCCGGAAGCGGAGGAGAGCGGGGACGTTCCGGCGGTTGCTCCGGCGGAGATGGGTGAAGACGCCGTCGAGCGGGGTCGCTTGCTCTATGAGCAGCGGGTGTGCAATGCCTGCCACAGTCTCGACGGAGCGGCGGGGGTAGGTCCCTCGTTTAAAGGAGTGTTTGGAAGCCAGCGCACCTTTACCGACGGTAGTTCGGCTACGGCGGATGAGGACTACCTCCGAGAGTCGATCACCCAGCCTAACGCCAAGCTGGTTGAAGGCTTTGGGCCGGTTATGCCGCCGGCTTACGGCGATCTCACGCCGGAAGATTTAGATGCGCTTATCGCCTTCATCAAAGCGCAACAATAACATTCATAGATTACATGCTACAGAGGCGCGGCCCTTCGATGGCTGCGCCTCTTTTTTTCGACACGTCTCCCATGAGTACGCTCCGCCGAAGGGCCGGCGGGTGTTTCAACGGGCGGCCTGTTCTTGCAGCCAGGCGTCGAACTCGGCCTGCGTTTCCACCGTCAGGAAACCGCGCATGCCGTAATGACTCAGCCCGCACAACTGGGCGCAGCTAATTTCCATTTCCGGAGAGGCTAGAATCTCGGTGATGCCGGCGTCGGTCAATCTGTTTAGCGTACGCCTGGAGATGCGTCTATCTCTATTCACGATGACCTCCCCATTCTCGTCCACATAGTCGTCCATGGCTACCCACTGACGGGAAAGTTGAGCCACGGGATACCGCTTCATACTCGTCTCCCGGAATTGCCGGCTCGTCATCGTCGGCTCGAACCAGATAGGAATGGCCAGCCCGGGGATCGCATCTTGTTTGATGCGCATCGATGGAAGCGCAAAACTGTGGATCACATCCTTCGACGTGAGATGAATGATGGCAGGCTTGCCTATCGGGAGGTGCAACTCATTGACGGCGGTGATGTCGTCTTGCCCGTTGGGATCATCGGGGTCCAGCCCGAGCGGGTTGAGTTGCGTATCGACGAGTTCGGGTTTCCGTTCTCCAAAGGCACCGTCCGGCCCCGGATAGTGGATATTCCAGGCAAACTGCTCGGCGATCACATGCACGACGGTAGCGTCTTCCTCCGCCGGGAAGTCATGCTTGAGATCCGCCCAAATGGGGAAGGCGAAGACCACCAACAAAAGGCCTTCCGCCACGACCACGCCGACCTCCAGGTACGTCGAGAACTTGCTTGTGACGCCCTTATAGATGGCCCGGGGCTGCCTGGAAGCGCGGAACCGCACGAGCGTATAGAGGAAAAAAGGAGCCCAGAAGACGAACAGCGCGAGCATGAGCCAGTGCACCATGCTCATCATGAAGTCAATTTCATGACCATGACCTGAGGCGTCCAGGGGTAGGCCCAGGTATTGACTGAGATCGAACATCGATGATATCCTCCGTGTCTAGCATTCAGGGGCGTCGTGCGGGGATGGGCGGATTTCACCCCGCGTCGTCACGATAAGATCGCCGGGTTCGAGCATTTTGGATCGCTTTCGCATGTTGATGAAAAACATCCCGATGCCGATCCAGACAAGACCGACCATGCCTAGCAGCGAGAGCATGGCCAGACTGATTCCTCGCACGGTGTCTGAGTCGGCGACGGCACCGAAGCATTTTTCGCAGGCATAGGCCACGTCGGGGAGCATCATCGCAGCAACACCGACCAGGGCAACACAAACCAGAACAGGCTTCTTCATGGGATGATACCTTTTTTCATGAGGCGATGGGGTTACAAGTAGCCAATGTGCTTCAGCTTGTGCAAGAAGTTGATGCCGTAGAAGATGAGGACGATGCCGATCACGAACGACCCGCTTCCCAGGACCAGGGACCAGACCCCTCCATAAGCGAAGAAGTCGTAGACGCCCCACACCCCGAAGCCGAACGACAGCAGCGTCGATAGGGCGATAAAGAATATGTGGAAGGCTTTAAGCGACATGAGGACCTCCAGATTGATTCTTTTTACAGTCGCATACTCCTAAGCTTGCTTTGGGAGAAGAGACCGTTTCGTTAGCCGATACTGTGTAGCGTGCTGTGAGGTAGGTCAGGGTTCCACATGGCCGTAGCCTGATCGTGGAACGCCGAAATGAACAAGAGGAACATGAAGAACAGGAAAGCTGCCGTCAGCAGGAGGATCCAGAAGATGACCTTCTTTTCCGAGACCAGATGCATAAAGTATCCGGCCACCAATCCTCCCTTGATCGAAGCGATCAGCAAGGCCATGATAAGGGCGGGCCAGATGGACAGATGCAAATAGGCCACCGCCACAGTGACGACGGTGAGGACGGCCAGGGCTCCGAACACTGCGAGGTACACCCTGACGTGTTTCTTGATGTCCTCCTCGTGAGTGAGTTCGCTCATAGCGTTTTCTAGAGCAGGTAGATGGTTGGAAACAGGAAAATCCACACCAGATCGACGAAGTGCCAGTAGAGTCCGGCTATCTCGATGCGGTTGGTGAAGCGGGCCGGGTCGGTGCGCCACATGGTGCTGCCCGGAAGCAAGAAGTACGTGTTGACCACGATGCCGCCGATGACGTGAAGCGCATGCAGGCCCGTCAAGGTGAAGTAGATGGCGAGAAAGACGCTATCCGCCGGATACAGGTGGTGGGAAAATTTGGACCCGTACTCGAACGCCTTGACGATGAGGAAGACGAAGGCCAGGGCGATAGTCAGTCCCATGTACAGCCGGTACTTGCCGAAGTTGTTCATCTTCAGCGAGGCCCACGACATCACCATCGTCACGCTGGACGCGATGAGCACAAAGGTGTTTAACGTGGCCATCGGGACGTTCAGAATGTCGGCGGCTCGTTCGTATGCCTCGCCGCCGACGATGCCGGGCCAGTCCGGTGCTCCGATGCGCAGGAAGATGTAGGCTGAGAAAAGCCCGCCGAACAACATCACTTCGGAAGCGAGGAACAGCCATATGCCCATCTTGGCGTTATTGACGCCGGTGTCGGGGCGCGCTAGGGTGGTATAGGGGATGTCCATCTATCGCTAAGCCTCCGTCTTTGCCGATTCGGTCGCTGGTTCTGCGGCTTCGGGTTCGTTTTGCGGGATAAAGGCCCGGTCTGAATCCGGCGGGCTGTATTCATACGGTCCCCGGTAGACCCGCGGGATCGTGTGAAAATTGCCGTGTGCAATGGGTGGGGTGGGGGTCGCCGCCCATTCAAGGGTGGTGGCGTCCCATTCATTATCCCTGGCTTTCTTCCCTTTCTTGATGCTCATAAAGAGGTTGATGATAAAGGGGATCTGGGCCAGTGCCAGCAGCCACGCCGCAATCGACATGAACTCGTTGTATTGCAGGACGGGCTCCGCAAAGCCGTACGTCGCCCCCCCGTCGGACAACCGCCGGGAGACACCTGCCAGGCCCTGAATAAACATGGGAAAGAAGATCCCGTTCATGAAGATGAGCGTGCCCCAGAAGTGGATCTTCCCGAGCAGGTCGTTCATCCTCCGGCCTGTGACTTTGGGGAACCAGTAATAGATGGCGGCGAAAAGGGCCATGATGGTGCCCGGCGCGACGACGTAGTGGAAATGCCCGATCACGTAATAGGTGTCGTGAAGCGGGATGTCGGTAGGCGCGAGGCCCAGTGGCAGGCCCGTCAACCCCCCGATACCGAACATCGGCAGGAACCCCAGGGCAAAGAGCATCGGTGTCGTAAAGCGGATCGATCCGCCCCACAGCGAGATGAACAGCGCAGAGAGGATGACCACCGAGGGGATGGAGATGATCATCGTGGTAACCTGGAAGAAGGCGCTGATCGCCGTTCCCATCCCGGTGATGAACATGTGGTGCGCCCACACGATGAAAGACATGCAGCCCAGGAAGATCGTTGCATAGACCATGGCCTTGTAACCCCAGAGCGGTTTTCGGGTGTTGTTTGCAATGATCTCGGCTACCACGCCCATCGCAGGAAGGATGAGCACGTAGACTTCGGGGTGGGCCAGGAACCAGAACAGGTGCTGCCACAGCAACGGACTCCCACCGCCGCTCACATCCATGGCCTCGCCGCTCACTACCAGGCCGCTGGGTAGGAAGAAACTCGTATCGGCGAGGCGGTCCATAAGCTGGAGCACCCCGGCGGCTTCGAGCGGCGGAAACGCCAGCAATAGCAGAAACGCCGTGACCAACTGCGCCCACACGAAGAACGGAAGGCGCATGAACGTGAGCCCCTCCGCACGCAACTGGATGATGGTCGTGATGAAGTTGATGGCTCCGAGCAGCGAGGAGGTAATCAGCAGCACCATCCCGAAAAGCCACATCGTCTGCCCCATCGTCTCGATGTCGGACAGGGGGGGATAGGACGTCCAACCGGCTTTGGCGGCACCGGCAGGGACGACGAAGCTGGCCAACATCACCACGCCGCCCAGGAAGTAGAACCAGTAGCTGGCCATGTTGAGCTTGGGAAAGGCCATGTCCGGTGCGCCGATTTGCAGCGGGACGATGTAATTTCCCAGGGCACCCACGGCCAACGGGACGATGCCCAGGAACACCATAATGGTGCCATGCATCGCGCCGAGCTGGTTGTAGAACTCGGCCGACATCGCACCACCCGGCATCCTGTCCTCACCCAGAAGCGCGCCGATGAAGGGTAACGACTCTCCCGGATAGGCTAGCTGCCAGCGCATGAGCATCACCAGGCAGAAGCCGAAGAAAAGGAAGAATAAGGCGGTGAAGCCGTATTGCAGGCCGATGATCTTGTGATCGGTGGAGAATACGTACTTCCTCCAGAAACTTAACTCCTCATGATGGGCGTCGTGCGTGTGTTCGAGAGCATGCGTCTGCGGCGCATCGGCTAGCGGATGACCATGGTCGGCATGGCGTTCATCCTGAGCAGACGCCCCGGGGGCATCGTTTGACATCTCGTTGCCTGTATGATTGTTGAGGTGCGGCTTCGTAGCCGGACATAGCTAGGCCATGGAGGAGAGGATAGGAGCCTTTCCCGGATAAACGTTCGGGTTTCAGTGCGGCGAGACCGACCAGAAGCGGAACCGTTTATCTCTGTGCGCCTGTGGCGGGTCTGGCACTATGCTCCTTCGCCGAGACTGAAATCGGCTGAGGCTGCCTCGCCGTCACCCACCGTGACGGTCTGGGTTTGGGTGCCGTAGGTCTCGTGCCAGGCTTCGATGACATACTCGCCGGCAGGGAGTCCTTCGATGCTGAACGTGCCGTCGTCGCCCGTGACGCTGAAGTAGGGATGATCCAGGACGCCGGCATAGGCGCTCATCCAGCCGTGGACATCGCACTTGATGCGGACCATGATTTCCGGCTGCCGGAACTCGCGTTCTCGCTCGTCGCCCTCATTCGGTGTGGACAGGTTGAAGCCTCTGTTTACATCAGGCAGCGCATGGATGTTGTGTTGAAGCGGATCGCTGTTGCGTATGAGGATCGTCTGTCCCGTATGGACGCCGAACACATGGGGCTGGTACATACAGCCTTCCTGGTCGAGCACGACGGGTTCGGTGGGTGTTGGGAAGGTGTAGTCGCCGAGTCCTTCCTTCACATAGACGAACACGTACTTGACCGTGCTGTTGTCGTTGACCACCACATTCTCGGCAAGAACCGCGGTGTCGTGCAGTTCCTCGCATTCTTGATCCTGGGTGATCGTAGCTCGCTCGGGTGGGGTTCCACTGAAGTGGATGGTACCCGTGATGGAAGCCGTGCCAACAGGTTCGGCGGACACGGTCGGCGTGTCTTGGGAGGTGTCGTCAGCCTGAGGGGTCGGCTGGTCGCCGCCGCCACATCCGGCGGTCAGTAACGCAAACGAAACTGCAACGAGCAGCAAGTACTTTGGAAAGTGCATAGGCCTTCTCCGTGGGTTATCGTTTGGGGGCGATGAGACGGGCCAATGAGGGGCTCACTTCTTGCCGCAATAAGTCAAAGTTCTCATGGACTGGTTTTGACCATTGCTCAATTATTGAAAAAAAGATAAAATGTCAAGAGGAAACCAGGAAGGAATCGCATTATCTGTCGCAGTTTCCGGTCGAGGCGACCGCGCATCCCGGCAGAGGATCCGCAGCCGTCACGCATCATACCATCCCGATTACCCGGCCCATGGATTGGATCTGGACGCTGTACAAGCCCTATGTAGAAAAGCAGGTAGCGCGCCTGGGGAACATGAACCCCAGCGACGAGGAACTGGAAGAGGCTTTTCTGAAGCTCCTGAGCGAATCGACTGTCACCGTGCTGGTGCAGGAGCCATGGCAGAACTCGGTTCGGTTCAAAGGGCTGGCCCGGCATCACGTCATCGACCGGCTCGACCTCGTCCACGATCCGATGACCTACCTCGTTGAACACTACGGCGGCGGCAAGTTCAAACTGAACTTTCATCGGGGCTGGCATTTTGTGGCCACGCAAAACTTCAAGCCCCAGGGCGAACCGAAGTGGATGAAGCTGCCCGAAATCGACTATTAAATGCAGAAAGAGCCGACAACAGCATCAATAGATTTCAGGGAGCGCGTCGTGGTGTTTCTGGCGTTTTTGACGTCGGAAGAATGCCTGGAAGCCTGCCGCCGGTACGTGGCTCCCGACGTGCTGGCGGCTGAGCTGTCTCGCCTCTGGTTCGACGACATCTACGTGCCGGGCGAGAGCTACCTCGACGGCCTCAAAGGGGATCGTTCCGAGGAGGCCGTCCGGCACTTTCGGGCCTGCTTTTCCGAAGACGAACTCGCCGCGTTGGAACGCTTCCATGGTTTTTTCGAGCTGCGGATCGACATGGCGGCCAATCGCGAGCACGGACGTGCGTTTTTCCCTGAGAACGATTCGTGGCGAGCCCTCGTCCGGCATGCCGCCGGCGTGCTGGGAGACCTGGAGACGGACGCCGAACGGCTTCGAGGGTTGCTGGCCGGTTTTGTCCGGGAGATGATGGACGAGACGGGAGGTCGTAAGGATCTTGGAAAAGCCTCGCTGCGCCGTTTGCTCCATCCGGCCGGATAATACCCTTTCCCCCTTTTGACCGACCTGGACGGAATCAAGGCATCGGGGAGCCGGCGCATCGGGGAGCCGGCGCATCGAGGCGTGGTTCCCCGCGTGTTTGTTCGTCGATTCCGCGTGGCGAGGGTTACATGCCGAATCGCCCTTTCACTTCGTCCATGACGGCGGCGTTGATTTCCGGGTAGCCCTTCTCGCGGGCATAGTCTTCCACCCCTTTTTTTACCATGGAGCGGACGAAGGACGGGATGCGTTCGATGCGTGTTGCGGCCTCTTCCGTCCAGGCGGGGCCGTTCGCGGCTTCTTGCCGGGCGTAGGCCTCCTCCACGACGCCGGTAAAGGGACACTTCGAGCCGGAAGGCGTTGCCGATGCCGGGATGTCAGCCGGAGAGGAGGTGTCGGTGGTATCGTCGTCGCGTTGATGGGCCAGCGACGATTTCAGCATTTCCATAGGTTCGGCAGGGACGGAGCGGCCTCCGATCTTTACGTCGAGCGACCGGACCATCTGGGTTTCCATCTGGTTGGTCAGCATCGCGATATCCCGGTTGCAGCTTGGACAACGAAAGAGGAGCGCCATGGAGCCCCGGTCAGGTCCCTGCGTTTCTTTCAGGATCATCGGTTCGTCGCACGCCACGCATAAAAACTTCATAGCCGTCTTCTGTGTCGGGTTGAGGGTGTAGGCAGGGGTGCAGGGACAGGTGGAGGTTCGCTAGCTAAAGAAAGTCCGGGTCCGGTCGGCCAGTTGGCGAACGGCACGGGCGGCGGGGGTCTCGTCGTAGTGTTGCATGAACAGGATTCCTTCATCGGCAACGGCGGCGATCCGGGGATCGAACGGGATGCGCCCCAGGAAAGGGATCTCGTGTCGGGAAGCGAGAGCCTCCACGCGCCCGACGGGAAACAGGGCCTCTTCCCGGCCACAATGCGCACAGATGTAGGCGGACATGTTCTCGACCAGGCCGATGACCGGCGTCTTGAGCACCTGCCGCGCCATGTTGATGGACTTACTCACCACGAGTTGCGAAACGCCGGACGGGATGGTGACGATGATCGTGCCGGAGAGATCAGGCAGCAGATCGACCAGGTTGGGCAGTTTGTCGGTGCCCGGCGGCAGGTCGATGAGCAGGTAGTTCAGCGTGCCCCATTCCGTATCCGAGAGCAACTCGCGGAGGGCGGCCATCTCCATCATGCCGCGCCATGCATAAGCGCTTTTCTGCGTCGGCGCATCCCACAAGACGGGCGTGTCGTCCTCGGGTAAAAACAGGTCGATGGACATGACCTTGAGGTTGAGCGCGCCCGTTGCCGGCTGCACACCGGTTGTATCGGATGCCGACGATTGCCCGCGTACGCCGGTCATCCTGGCGATAGACGCCCCGTTGATGTCGGCGTCCAGTATGCCGACCGTCTCGCCCTGAAGCGCCAGCGCCGACGCCAGGTTGACCGTGACGGAGCTTTTCCCGACGCCCCCCTTTCCGCTCATGATGGCGACGATATGCCGTATCGAGGCCATGCGTGCCCGGAGCCGGTTGGCCTGTTCCGTGACTTGCGCGACAATGTCGGAACCGCCGTCGCTGGGTATGTCGTGGTAGGTTTTCACAGGGGGCGTGACAGGTGTAATCCTTCGATTTCGCGGGACGTGACGGAGGCTATGTCTCCGGGTTGTTTTCTTCGGCCTGTTTCCGGAGCATCTCTTCCATCAACCGGCGGCTCTCGGCGATGCCCTCTTCGCCGATTTCGAGCGTGATCAGCGTGGTGTTATGCGCGCGCGCTGCGGACTCCATGCGTTCTTTCGTGCGCGTACGCATGAAGCCTTCGGGGACGCGCTGGAGGCGAGCAGCGGCCTCCGGCGTCCAGAGGAAGTCGCCGTCCTGGATGAGTTCTTCGGCGGCCGGTTTGCTCGGGGCGGTGCGGTCGCTGCCTTCGTTCTCGGTAGCCCGTTTCAGTGTGCCGCGTTCGGCAAGGTGCTTCGTGTCGTCCAGCGTGTCGCCGATCACGTCCGTCACCATGTCCAGCGTGATGGTCGGAATGTTCTTGACGCGGGCGTTTTTTTCGATCTGGGCTCTGGCGCGTCGCATCTGGTAGCCGTCCGGTACCTGGCGCAGCGCGTGGCGGGCCTCGGCGGTCCAGTTCAGCTTGATGCGGTCGAAGGTTTCTTCTTCTTCGATGCCGCCTTCGAGTGGAGCCAGCCCTGCGATGGTATCTTTGTCCAGTTTCTGGAACGCGTCGGCGAGCGCACCGCACACCGCGCACTGCACCGGCTCGAAGCCACGCGCCGCATAGCCGCACTCGCTGCAGATGTAGGTAGCCGTGTCCTCGGCGTTGATTTTCTCTTTCGCCACGGTCTCCGCGATGATGCCCATCGATACCATGGCGGAACGGGGCAGGATGGTGGCCATGGCCTGCTCCACCACTTTTTGCGTGATGACGGAATGGCCTCGTTCCATCGCCCAGCGGTGGATTGTGGTGCGCGCCAGCCCTCGGGCGAAATCAGGAGCCGTGTTGAGCAGTTGCGTGGCAGGCTCGGTCCAGGTCATTGTTTCCTCGGCACGCACGTCCAGCGGAGGCGTGTAGCGGCGGCTCGACAGCAAGACGTTACAGGGCACCAGCCGAAGCAGGTTTTCGGTGTTGCTGCCGATGTCCATGTCTTCGTCGCTGTGCACGCCGATGCGGCCCAGCACGAGCAGCCAGGGTTGCTCGCGGCGCGCATAGTGGAGAATTTTCTCGAAGGCTTTCCCGTCGAGCAGGGTGATTTTGAGATCGACGCCTTCTTCCTGGGCGATCCGCCGGGCCACTTCGAGGTGCGATTGGTAGATCTTGGCCAGCCCCGTGTCGATGACTTCTTCGTGGAGTTGCTCTTGCTCCTTAAACTTGAACACCTTCGCCGCCTTGTCCGTCAGCACGTTGACGATGCTGTTGAACATCGCGTAGTGCAGGTAGGGGTCGTAGACCGAGACGGCTTCTACGTCTTTGCCCAACGCTTTGCCCAGCGCGAGCGCCGTCTTCAGGCCGGCGTACGCTTCGGGGCTACCGTCGATGCCCACGACGATGCCGCCTCCGTGCTTGTGGCCTATCTCGCCGTTCCCATTCCAGCGAAGCTGCTCGTCGATAGGGGCCGTGTTTTTAATCACCAGCGTGTCGGTCTTGACGCGCCGTACCACGCGTTCGCAGACGCTGCCGAGCACACTATCCTTGACGGCTCCGAGCCCCAGTGCGCCGATCACGACGAGGTCGTAATCGCTCTCGTTGATATCTTTGACGATGATCTTGAAATTCTTGCCGTCATACATCTTTGGCTCGAACGGCAGGTTGGCCTCCCGGCACTTCTTTTCCATCACGACCAGGTAAGAGTCCGAGATCAACTCCAGGCCCATCGTGATGAGCGTGTCGTGGATTTTCCGCTGCTTCTCCATCTCGTTCTCGATCAGATACTCCTCCGGCAGCGTGAATTCCATCTGCTTGAACCGGTAGTCGTGCATCCGTGCGGCGTAGGCATGGCTACCCACCAGGTGGGCATCAAACCGTTTTGCCAGTTCAACCGCTACATCGATACAGGATATGGAATGCTCGGAGTTATCGACCGGAACAAAGATCTTTTTGTACATGAACACCTCGTGCGGGCTGACAGGTTGGGGGCGGGGAGACGCGGCACTGAAGAGAGAGCGTGTTGCTGTACAAATGAATCCCACGGAGATCAGGCTTCAGCATAGCGTGGGGGCGGGATAAAGTCAACAGGGTGATGGGGGTAAAGTGCGTTACTGTGCGGGGTGGCGTAACGGTAATTTCTTCGTCGTGATCGTCAGGCCCCCCGCATTAACGCCCGGCAATATGTACTTTGGAACAATCGCTTCCGGGATGCACAAGGCACCCAGGAAAACGCGCTGTGATGGATCTAGGAGGGCGAGCATGGACAAAGGAAGGGCACTCCGGCTCTGTGCCGACGAGGGTAACATCGAGGGGATTAAAGCCTTGGTGAGCGAAGGCGTAGACATCAATGCGCGAGATTCAGACGGTTTTACGGCGTTGCACTACGCCATGAATGCCTATCCGCACCAGGATGACAAGGATCACCTGGGCGTGGTAAAAACCCTGGCCGAGGGGGGAGCCGACATTGATGTGCGGGGCGTCAACGGGCAGACGCCGTTGATCAGCGCGGCCATGGAGGGCTTGCACGACGTGGTGACCTATTTGCATCAGCACGGCGCGGACATCGATGCGCGGCTGGAAACCGGAGCTACCGCGCTGTTTGTTATTTCCGAAGGCGTCGAAAACCGGCCCCTGAACGTCACCGCCACCGTCACGCGAGACGGCAAGAAGGTGACCCTCACCGATCCGGACGAGATCCGCGCAGCCGTCGGCGGCCATCCCGACGACGAGTACTACGCCTACATGAAGACGGCAAGGTACCTGATCGATCACGGGGTTGATGTAGAGGCGGCGCTGGACGACAGCAAGCAAACCGCCCTTTTTCACACGGCGACGGTAGGGAGCGCAGAACTCATGGCGATGATGCTGGAGACGGGCCGCGCCGAGGTCAACCGGCAAGACAAGTGGGGAGTGACGGCTTTGCATTATGCCTGCCGGGCCGGCCACGTCCGGGTTGCCGAGCTATTGATCGAGGCTGGAGCCGACGTGAATATCAAGGAGAGCTATGGCTTTACGCCGCTCCACGAAGCAGCCGAGAATAATCACGTAGAGGTAGCCCGTTTCCTGGTGGAGCACCGAGCCGATCCGACAGCCGGTCTTACCAGAGCCTATGGCTCCTACCAGGTCGGTGATACCCCGCTCAACGTGGCAAAGAAGGCGAAGAAAAGGAAGGCGGCGACGTATCTGGCGACGCTGAATTGAACCGCGTCGTGTCGTCTAGTAGATCCACTGAATCCGTTCCAGCACGTAGGTGAGCCGGTCGATGACGTACTGCAAGGTGTCGGTGGTTGCGGCGTCCCGGCTGGTGTTGGCGAGCGTGACGTTGAGCAGGGCTACCTGAAGGTGGGACGCACAGATCGCCGCAATCTGTGTTTTCTCTGTTTGCGGCAGGCAGGCAATGAATTGCTTGAGTTCATACCGCGCTTTGACCAGCGCATTGCGGAAATCCGTAGCATCCTCCGATGCATCGATAAGGGCTCCCAGTCGTGTGATTTCTAGCTGGAGGATAGACGGGGCCATCTGCTTGAATTCCTCCCAGCTCAGAAACTGAATTTCATTACCTACCATCGTGCCGGTGTGCTGTCATCGGTGCGTGGCGCGCCACATCTGAAGCAGCCCCTTGTATTTACGCCGGAATTCCGCCGGGTCTTGCTGGATCGTCTCCAGGCTGAATCGAGGGAGTACGTCGGCGAGGC
>JBHHWM010000025.1:0-32223 GCA_046756545.1 Rhodothermales bacterium
GAGAGGTGGCCCAGGCCGCCGTGCATGCACGCCTGCTCTGAGAACGCGGTGACGGCATCGGTGCGGCTGTGCGGGGCGGCGAGGCACGCCGGTACCGGGTCGCCCGTGTGGATGCCCAGCGTCGAGTCCGTCGCGTGATCGCCGGTGATACCGATGACGAGGTCGGGGGCGAGCAGCGATGCCAGCGCCCCGTCGATGCGTTCGATCATTTCTTTCTTCCCGACGGGGTCGAGGTCGTGCGCGTAGGTGTCGGTGGCTTTGACGTGCAGGAACACCAGGTCGTGGTCGTCCAGGGCGTGCCGCGCGGCGGTCACCTTGGCGGCAACATCCGTGTGGCGCGTGCCGGTGAATTCGGGGTGGTCGATCACGTGGAAGCCGAAGAGGCGGGCCAGCCCCTTGATCGTCTCTTCTCCGGCCACCAGGGCCGCTTTCAGCCCGAGATGGACCACCAGATTTCTCAGCATCGCCACCTTGCCGGCTCCCCGCGTGATGAGGCCGTTGGCCGGCAGAAGGCCCCTGGCTTCCCGCCGGCGATTCACCGGATGATCGTGCAGCCGTCGGTAGCTATGCCGGACGAAGGTGTTCACGGCTTCGGCAGTTTGGGCTGCCAGGGCGTCGCCGGGGGTGCGTTCGCGGCACGGCTGGACCCCGTCCGTTTTTCTACCGGCTCCGGGGTCGGTGTTGGTGACGGCATCGGAGAGGGGGGGGCCGGAAAGCACGAGGACGGCGCGGTGTTCGGTGCCGGGGCAGAGGCGTCCCGTGATGCCGTCGCCGAGGTCCATTCCGTCGAGGACTTTGCAGAGCACGTCGGTATCTTCCGCGATGCGTCCGGCCCGCCGGTCGAGGATGTCGAAGGTGGTGCCGTTGGGGCGCAACGTGGCGAAGTTGCATCGCAGGGCGAGGTCGCCGTCGCGCAGGGACAACCCGACGCCGGCGGCTTCTACCGGTCCCCGGGTCAATCTCTTGAGATCCTTGCGTGCCAGGCCGAAGAGCATCCCCGTACCGGTTTGCGTTTCGGCAGGCACCCACTCCGTCAGCGGGCTGACGAGGCCGCACAGGCCGGAGGCCGCCAGCCGGTCCATCACCGGCGTCTGGGCGGCTTCGAGCGGGGTCCGGCCGTCGAAGGCCGCCACGGGACGGTCGCCGAGGCCGTCCAGGATGATCATGATCCCTTTGTAGGTCGTCATGGTTTTTCGAGGGTTTGATCTGCGCCTGCTTGGACGAAGGATCAGGCAAACACACGCTCCGGCGTCCCGGTGTATTCACGGGCGAGATACTCGGAAATCGTTTCCATGATGAGACGGATGCTTTCCTGACGTTCGACGTTGGGAATGATGGGGATTTGATGGCGGTCGGCTTCGGATAGCAGGAACGATTGGAGTTCCCAGATCTCTTCGAAGTTTTCCAGGTATCGTTCCGACCTTCGTGAAGAGACTTGCTGACCGCGTCCCTTGAGCTGGTTGCGCAATTGCTTCCGTTTGAGCACGGCCAGGATGAAGGGTACCATCACGGCGTCGGTCTGGTGCATCCATTGTTCCTGCAACCCGGGGAAGACGTGCACCCCTTCCAGGATGAGCGATACTTTTTCGCGTTCGGCGCGTTGCAGCACGCCTTCGATGCCGACGGCTACTTTGCGGGCCTGGGTGAGATAGCCGTCGATGAAGTGGGTATCGAACGAGACCGGGTTGTCTTCTCGGGAAGGCAGCGTCTGCCAGGCATTAAAGGACGAGACGTGGAGGGCGGGGAGTAAACGCTGGGGAACCATCAGGCGCATCACCTCCCGCAACATGTCGGTAGACTGGGTGCGCACGATGTTCAGGCGGTGGGCCACTTCCGAACTCATGGTGCTCTTCCCGCTGCCGGTCGTTCCGCCCACGAGCAAGATCAACGGGCGACCGCTGCGCGAAAACTCGACCCAGGTCAGATAGCGCTGGGCCATTTCCGGCGGTTCGTGTTCCAGGAGAAACTGATGGGTGATCCGGGCCAGTTCGGTCGAGGTTAGCTCGGTCGTGCCGGTGTTGATGAGCTGGCGTTCGAGGAGGGAGGTAATCGTATAGCATTCTTCCGACGGCAACGCGCAGATTTCGAGCGACTGAGAAAGATGCCCCTTGGAAAACGGATGCGGCTGGCCGTCTCGGTCGAGAACCCGGATCGGCATCTGATCTTGCGGGCTCTTCGTATATTGCTCGTGGACGTCGGTGTAGTTTTTCTCGCTGAGCAACTCGGCGACGAGGTCGGTTAGTTCCTGCGTGCTGATTTCGGCATCGGAGTTCAGTTTTTTTCGGACCTGGTTGGCGATGTCGTAGGCTTCGGCGAACGGCAGGCCCGCTTCTTGCAGGGAGCGTGTTAGAATACCGCGCAAGAAAGGGACGCGCGTGTTTTCAGTCTGATCGATGACGCTAATACCCATTGTGACGTCCGTTGGGGGCCGATTTTAGTAAATTCAGGTTGCCGAACCGGGCCGGTGTGCTAACGGCCAGGGCAGGTTACCTTGAACGTTCGATTACATGGTACCATGCCATGATAACATAATGATGTGTGTCGTTTGTTTCTCGAAAGATGGAGTTGAAAAAAAGTATTTATGACGGATAACCTTGAACAAGGCCCAGATGCATCGGCGATGGAAATCGAACGCAAGTACCTGGTGGCCGAAGGGCCGGGTGATCTTCACACCTACTCCCATGCGTCTATCGCGCAGGGCTACCTGGTGCTGGGCGAGGAAGAGGTGCGCGTGCGGCGCAAGGGAGACCGCTATGTACAAACGATCAAAAAAGGGGCAGGGCTCCAGCGCGTCGAAGTCGAGATAGCGCTGACCCGCGAACAGTTCGACGCCCTCTGGCCGCTGACGCAGGGAAGGCGTGTCGAAAAAGTGCGCTACGACATCCCCTACCAGGGCCATACGATTGAATTCGACGTGTACGGCGGTGCGCTGGCCGGTCTGTTGACGGCCGAAGTAGAGTTTGATGCGGTAGAAGAAAGCGCTTTGTTTACACCCCCCGGCTGGTTCGGAGAAGACATTACCGACGATCTGCGCTATCGCAACCAACACCTGGCGGTGTACGGTCTCCCAGTAGAATAAGGGGACATGGGTGGGAGCCTGGGAGGGAACCACCCACACCTGCTTCGGCGTCTGTGCCTACCCCACCCATGTTCGGCGTCGAAGGTACGCATGGCCGGTCAGGCCGTATCCAGGTGGGATTGTATTTCCTCCCAGAGGGTTCCGTAGGCCCTGGCAGCGCGGCTGCGCCGGTCGTAGCTCAACAACGGAGCGCGTTCGATGCCCATCCGTTCCACGGCGCTGGCGAAGGGAATGGAGGCGGCCAGAAAGCCGTCTTTGCCGTCGGCATAGGCTTCGAGGGTGTCCTTGTGCAGGCGTTTCCGCCGGTCGACCATGCAGAAGAACGGCAGCACTTTCGGCGGTTTTTTCGACTCTTTCCGCAAGTATTTCCGGATGCGCTCGAAGGTGAGGAGCGAGAGGGTGGTCGGGATCAGTGGGATCAGCAGGATGTCGGTGGCGAAGAAGATGCTTTCGGTCAGGGTGGCCAGGCCGTCGGGGCAATCCAGGAAGAGGTGGTCGTACGTTTCGGTGAGCGGTTTGAGCAATTTATTGAAACGGCGGATCGGTTTGTTGACGGCGTCGAGCGCCTGGTCCATGTGCCGGTAGGAAAAATCGGCGGGCAGCAGATCGAGATGGTCGAAGTCGGTGCCGCGAATGGCCCGATCCAGTTCGCGTTTGCCCCGGACGAGCTTGTCGGTCCCGCCTTTCACTTTGGGTTTGATGCGGTAATAGAAGGTGGCGGAGCCCTGCGGGTCGAGGTCCCAGAGCAGCGTACGGTTTCCATCCTTCGCGGAGGCAAAGGCAAGGTTGACGGCGGTAGAGGTTTTGCCCACTCCGCCTTTGAGGTTATACACAGCGATGATGCTCATACGAATCGATGGTGTTTAGGCCGAGGGGTGGAAGATGCGTTGGAAACGCTGCTGGTTTTTGGGAGCCGCAAACCGGGTGAACCGTTCGGCAAAGGCTGCACGGGCTTTGTGCTGGAGCATCGCAAGGTGGGCCTCTAGCCGTCCCATGGCCAGCAGGGTTTCGGCAGAGGCGTTGCCTTCCTCCATCATCTGCAAGGCAAATTCCTGGAGCTTGTCCTGCTGTACTTCGAAGTCCTGAAAATCTCCCAGGTTGTTTTGCAGTTGTTTGAGTGCCAGGATCACTTGTTTGATCACTTGAGGAGGATACAGGCTGCGGAACAGTTCCAGCAAGTAGCGAAGCTTCTTGCACGTAATCCGCAGCCGGTGCAGTGCTTCGGCAGGCGTTTGGGGGTCGGTCAGGATGGCGTTGCCCTCTTTGAGGACCTGGCGGTAGACACGCCGGATCCGTTTGGAAACGACCTTGACGATGGGGCGTGCCGCGTCGGCGGGCGATGCGGGGTCGGGTTCGTGTGCGTTCAGGAACGCCTTCCAGTCGTGCATCAGCGACAGGTATCGAGGCGAATCCAGGGCCTGGACCAGCCGTGCGTGTTCCTGTTGCTGGTGGATGAACAAGAAGTCACGCAGGGGAATCAGATCCTCCTGCACGGAGGCAGGGAGCCACGCCTGGTAGTCGTCGAATCGGATGAGGTAGACGTCGAGGTCGCGGGTGGGGCCGGTGACGCCGCCCAGCCATTTGAATTCGGTTCTGAAATGGGCCAGTTTCGCGGGGGGGAAGATGCTCTTAAGCTGCGTCATGACCGACCGTGTGCGCCGCACGGATACGCGAAAATCGTGCAGAAACTCGGAGTCGAGGTCGGCGCGGAGGCCGGGTTCGTTGACTTCCATGACCCGTAGCAGGGCCCGGAGCACCTGTTTTACGGCGTCGTCGGCTCGCATCTCCGGGGTCAACGCCAGTTTGATCCTGGCGGCGTCTACGCCAGGCGCGTGCCCGATGGCCTGCACGAGGTCGTGGAAGGCGGGGGTGTGCAGGGCTGTCACTCCGGGCGCATCGCGAAGCGATTGGCGCAGTCCTTTGCTTATTTTGGCATAGCCTTTCACGGAGACCAGGGAGAGGGTAGCGGGAAGCGTCACCTCGGTCCCGGAGACGGGATGTACCGCTTTTACGTTGTCTTCGATGAGGAGCCGCGCCGTGGTTTTTTCGTCGGCGTTGAGGAGGCGGAACGCCCGTTGGCGGCACCGGACCTCGACGAAGGGCAACAACGCGCGGAGTTCCAGGACGGATGCCAGCGCGTCTCGAAACGTGCCCGGCGGTATGTCGGTAGCGAACCGGGGTATTTCGGGCGCATCGAGGGAATGCTTCAGGGTTCCGTCGGTGAGGTGTTCCCATCGGAGCTGTGCCTTGTTTCGCACGACTTCCTGATAGCATACCGTATCGGCGGCATACAGGAGGCCGTCGAAGCTATCGACGTAGCGACGCGTGCAGGATGCAACCGGTTCGGCCCGCAGGCGGAAGCGCCGGCGCAGCATGGCCACTACCTCGTCTACCTTGGTATCAGCGCGAACAGTAAATCGGTAGGGGCCTCCCCTCATATTTTTCGACCTGCGCTTTTCAGCGGCGGTTAGCGTGTGTATCCCCGTCTGTTCAGAGAGCCCGTATCACGTCCAACAGGCCCAATGCGGTAATGATTCCGACCACGAGGCCGCCCCGTGTGACAAAGACGCGGTGGATGCGTCCTCGGATCATGGTGTCGGCCACCTGCTGCACCGGCGTGTCTTCGCCCACTTTGAAGATCATGGACGTCATGATGTCGCGGACTTTGACCCCGGCTTCGCCGTCGATGCGAAAGGAGACCATTTCCTCCGGTGCATAGTGCCGCTCCAACGACGGCCGGTAGTAGTCGGGTGTGGTGTGTGCGGGTGGTTCTTTCTCCGGCAGGCTGTCGTGTCGTACGATGTCGGTGAGCGAGACGACGCCGATGAGGCGGCCCTCCTCGGACGTGACCGGCGCGCCGGAGATGTCGTTTTCGATGAGAAACTCAGCCAGTCTGGTGATCGGCCAATCTGCTTGAGCCGTCAGCACGTTGCGAGTCATCACGTCTATTGCAGTCAACCTGTTCATGGCAACCTTCCTCACTTTTTCTTTTTCTTCTTTTTCCCACCACTTTTCATTTTCTTCTTGAGCGCCTTGATCTCTTTTTTCAGCTTTTTCCCTTTGCCGCCTTTCGCCGCAAGTTTCTTTTGCAGCTTTTTCAGCCGCTTCTCCGCTTTCGAAACGGTCTTTTTCGTTTTCTTCGCTGCTTTAGGGGCAGGGGCCGCCGGGGGTGTTTCGGGGGCTACCTCCGGGGTTGCCTGGGGCGGTGCTTTCGGGGCGGGTTTGCGTGTTGCTCTGGAGGCTGTTTTGCGTGTCGTCCGGCGCGTCGTTTTGGGAGCCGGCTTGCGCGTTGCTCGGGGAGCCGCTTTGGCGGGTGCGGCAGAATCCGGAAAGATACCCATGCCCCTCGACCTGTATTCCCTGCGCCAGCGGAGCACACTGTTTTGCGAGAGCCCGACGGTCTCGGCCACCTCGGCCGTGGGATGCCCGGCATGGTAGAGTAACAACAGATGAGCCCTCCGCTGAATGGTGGCACGGTTGGTATCGGCGGCCAGCTTCTTGATGGCGGCAAGGTGTCTGGGATGGATGAGCTTGGACATGTTCAATACCTCCTTGTCAGGTTAAGCAACGGCTTGTCGAGCACACGATGCGCGGACCGCGAAGGGGGGTTCTATGGATTCCGGCGCAGGTAACCTGCCTGGTATGCACGAGCGTGGCGTGTTGCGTTTCCTTTCGCTCTGCAAGGAACAGGTTCGTGAACCTTGTTGATATCAATAGACAGAAAATCCATCAAGAGCACCGTCGGATATACCCCTACTCCGTCTGTGGGTAAAACCCCCACTTTCCCGAAGGGTTTTTCCATCTTCCTCCGAGTGTTGCCGAGGCGTATAGGAAGGTGTTTACGTTTCGCTCTCGCCTTTGGGTGGCCCGTGTTCAGCATCCATTGTTTGCCGTACTGGGACAGATACAAAGGTAGGGCGATCTTTGGTTACATCGTGCCTCAAAAGAGACACCGTAGCTGCAACGTTCGGGTTACGTTTTCCCGGTCCGAAGGGTGTGGGACCGGACGAGTTAGTAGACCTCCGGCACGAAGGTCTGCGAGTCGAGTGGAGGACGCACGTATCCGATGTCGCCCTGGCGGGGGGGGAGCTTTATCGGATCAGGTGTCAGGTCCTCGTAGGGAATCATACTGAGCAGATGTTTGATGCAGTTCAAACGTGCATGTTTTTTGATATCGGAGTTCACCACATACCAGTGCGCTTCCGGGATGTCTGTATAGGTAAACATCTGGTCTTTAGCCCGAGAATATTCCACCCACCGCGTGCGCGATTCCATGTCCATCGGGCTGAGCTTCCAGCGTTTGGTCGGGTCGTTGATGCGTTTTTTGAAACGGCGTTCCTGTTCGTCGTCGCTGACCGAGAACCAGTACTTGATCAGGATAATCCCGGCACTGACCAGCAAGCGTTCGAACGTCGGACATGAGCGTAAAAATTCACGGTATTCCTCGTCGGTGCAAAAGCCCATCACGCGTTCGACGCCGGCGCGGTTGTACCAGCTCCGGTCGAAGAGCACCATCTCGCCGGCTGCGGGCAAGTGGGCGACGTACCGTTGGAAGTACCACTGCGTCCGTTCCCGCTCGGTCGGTTTGTCGAGGGCCACGACGCGGCAGACGCGGGGGTTCAGCGGCTCCGTGATCCGCTTGATGGTGCCCCCTTTGCCGGCGGCGTCGCGTCCTTCGAAGATGACGACGACCCGCAGCCCTTCCCGCCGGATCCACTCTTGCAGCTTGACCAGTTCGATCTGGAGTGTAGCCAGTTCCTTCTCGTAGACCTTGTTGCTGATCTTTTGTTTGGTTTTCGGCTCTTCGTTGTGCTTGTGCTTCTCTTTCGACATAACGTTTTACCTCCTCTCAGTAGACCATGCGGCAGGGCAGAACGACGTCACAACGCTGCTGCTGTTGCCGAAGTATGGTGCTCGGCCGTACCCGATGGCACCGTCGCGTCGGCGATGGTGGACTTTGCGATGCGCTTGGCGAAATAGTACACGCGTTTCAGGTATTCGATGATTTCGGATTCGATGCGGAACAAGGCGAGCCGGTCTTCTCCTTCTGCGGTGAGGCGAAGAGCGAGATGGCTTTCGGCTTCTCCGGCCAGGCGGTTGATGTCCGATTTAGCATCGATGACCTGCTCGGCCATGGCGGGGTTCGACGCATCCAGGGCTTCCAGCGATAACTGAACGGCCCAGCTCACTTTCTGATGAAGCGCCGACAACACCTCCTCCGTCGATTCGCTGACCCGGACGTTGGCGCGCAATCGTTCCAGCCCGGCCTCAACGATGTTCGTCTCGATCATGTCACCGATATTCTCGATGTTGTTGGCTGCCGCCATGTACTCTGCAAGCGTCTGCGATTGCTGCACCGGCAGGTTTTGCTGAGAAAGCTGGCCGAGATAGGTGACGATAGCGCCGTGAAGCGCGTCGACTTCGTCGTCCTGTTTTGCCAGCGCAACGAGTTCTTCTTTGCTGCCGCGCAGCGCCACCGCCAGGGCGCGGGAGACCATGTCGTAGGCTCGTTCGCTGATGCGGCGCAGTTCCATGCGTACGCGGTCCAGCGCCAGGGCCGGGGTTTCCAGGAGGATGTCGTCGAGGTACTTCGTTTGGATGGCCTCCGGCCCCGTCGCCGGTTTTTCGGGCACGAGGCGTTGCACCAGCCAGGCGAACGGTCCGGTAAACCCGATAAAGACGAGCGTATTGGCCACATTGAACAACGTATGTGCATTGGCGATCTGGCGCGGGGTCTCGGCAGCGAGCCGGGCCGTGCCTTCTAAGGTCGAAGCTGCGGGCGAAATCTCGCGTACGACCCACGCCAGTTGATCGACGAAGCCCAGCCAGATCAACACGCCGGCCACGTTAAAAAGGATATGAACGACGGCCGCCTGAACCGCCTCGCGCGGCTTGCCGATGGAGGCCAGCAGGGCTGTAACGCACGTCCCGATGTTGGCTCCGAACGCCAGCGCGATGCCTGCTTCGAGCGTGATAAACCCCTGAGACGCCAGCACGATGATGACGCCCGTTGTTGCCGAAGAACTCTGGATGAGCCCGGTAAAGGCCGCACTGATGAGAATTGCCAGGAACGGATTGTCCATGCTCTGCATCAGGTCGATGAAGGGCTCGTAGGTGCGTAGCGGACGAGTGGCGTCGCTCATCAACTGCATGCCGAAGAAGATCAGACCCAGCCCCATGAGCATGGTGCCGTATTGCTGGATCTTCTCTTTCTTAGAGATGAACAGCATCGTGAAGCCGACGGCGACCATCACTAGGCCGTACTTCGTGACCTTAAAGGCGATGATCTGGGCGGTGACCGTGGTGCCGATATTCGCGCCCATAATGACGCCAATCGACTGCGATAACGACATCAGCCCGGCCGAAATGAAGCCGACGACCAGCACCGTCGTCACCGACGAAGATTGAATCACGGCCGTCACGAAGGCCCCGGCAGAGGCGGCTTTGAAGCGGTTGGTCGTGATCCGGGCCAGCAGCCGTTTCATGCCGCCGCCGGCCACCATCTTCAAGGCATCGGTCATTTGCTCCATCCCATACAGGAAGAGCGCCAGGCCGCCGAAGAGGCCGATCAAGATTTGCAGCGTGTCGAGCGTATTTGCTGTGTCCATGTCGGTTTGCTGAGGAACTGCGTGTCAGCTGTCCCGTCGCCACATAGCGTCATCGAATGTGTTGTGCCTGGTGGTAATAGTAGGCTTATTGCTCCATATCTTGCAATATTTTTTTGGCTTTTTTGATCTGCTTGTCCAGTATTTCCAGATGCCGTTGCACTTCCTTGGCGTCTTTTCCTTTGACCTTTTTCTTTTCCAGCCGGTGTTTCAACTCTTTCCTTTTCTCCTTCAGCTTGGCGATAAAGCGTTTAAGCGCCTTGACCTTCTTTATCTTTTTTGCGTTCACGTCATCTCCCAGAATGCCTTGCACGGCATCGGCGATCTTCGCGAGCCTCTTCCGCATTTTCATCGGGTGCTCCTCCTTTTTAAACGGTGACTTCGGAAAAGTCGCTCTCCTCCAGCAGCAACTCTTTCTCCAGGGCTTTCAGATCCGTTCCTTCGGCGGTAATCATGCGCTCGGCAATCTCGATGAGCATCTTGCCTATGTTGTGGGCATAGTCGCTGTCGTTCATCAAGCTGGTCGCCATGGCGGGCGTAATGGCCTGCTCCCGCACCAGGCGATCCAACGTACCGTTGGCCAGAATATCGCTTTCCTTCAGATCTTCTTTCATTTCTTTGAGGGTGACGAAGATCAAGGTTTCGTCTTTGGAGTCCCGGATTCGGAAGATCTTTCTCAGGATCGACGCGATGTTTTTTCTAATCGCGTTGTACTCTTGCTTCATGGGTTCATTGTCGGACATCATGTATTCGTTCACATTATCCCGTATGATGGAAATGCTCTTGATGATTTCCGCAAGGTGGCGGCAGACGATGCGGATGCTGTAGAACTGATCGAGCTGGCTCTCCGTGTACTGCCCTTGCGAACTGGCCCGCGTGATGAACTCGATGATAGCGCCGTACAGCTGCTTGATGCCGTCATAATATTTTTTGACGACATCGACGTCCATCGATTCCCTCGTGTTGGCCACGATCTCGTCGAGGCTGCGGCCCATGAGAATATCCATCCGGTGGAGGTTGAGCCCGTGCGCGATGAGTTCGAAGGCATTATCGAAGAGATGGGCCGTTTCTTTAATCAGCACTTCTAAGGCGGTATCCGGGAGGAGCATCGCCGAGTCGTTCAGGTATTGCGGTTGGATGCCGAGTTCTTTCTCTCTGGCCGTTTTATACCGCACCGTTATCCGTTTCTCCAGAAACTGCACCAGGAGCGAAATGAACGGAATCATCACCAGCACGCCGACCACGTTAAAGAGCGAGTGGAAGACGGCCAGCTTCAGGGTCCAGTCGTCCTGCGCGATGCCGACGAACATGGAAATCTCGTCCACCATCCATCGAAACTGGGGAATGAGGGCGATGGCGATGACCGCCGTGACCGTGTTGAAGACGAGATGCGCCATCGCCAGGCGTTTGCCTGCGATGTTGGCGCTGATCGAGCCGAGGATGGCGGTAATGGTCGTTCCGATGTTGGCCCCGATAGCCAGCGCCAGGGCGTTTTCGTATGTAATTTGCCCGGCGGCCAGGCCGGCGATAATCAGCATCAGCGTGGCGTGGCTGGATTGCATCACCACCGTGGCGAGGATGCCGATCGCGGCGAAGAGGAGGACCCCCGCATAGCCGCCGACGGCATATTGGGCCAGGTCGAAGGATTCCCGATAGGCTTCGAAGCCTTCCTTCATGTAGTGGATGCCCAGAAACAGAAACCCCAGCCCGGCCAGGATATTCCCGATCCCTTTGAGTTCCTTTTTTTTCTGGAACACCAGGACGAGCCCGAAGACGATCATGGGCATGGCATAGGCCGAGATCTTCACCTTCATGCCGAAGCCGGCCATCAGCCACGCGCCCGTAGTCGTGCCGATGTTGGCCCCGAAGATGATGCCGACCCCCGCCAGTAGATCTATCAGCCCCGCGCTCAGGAACGAAATGGTGATGACCGATACCAGCGAACTGGATTGCATGAGGGACGTGGAGACAACCCCGAAGGCGTGACTCTTCCACAGGTTGCTCGTCGAGCGTTGGAGGAGTTTTTCCAGGACGCCGCCAGTAAAGGCCGTGAAGCCCTGTTCCAAAAACAACATGCCGAACAGGAAGATGGCGACGCCGGCGGCAATGATCTTGAAGTCTTCGCTCACCCAGATCACATAGCCCAACACAGCCAGGGTAACAAGTAACACCCAGTTTTTATACATGGCGCGTTCTCTTGGTGGACAGATCCATTACTACGATAACGTATCATATCGAGTGTTCCGGCTCCATACTTAAAGGGGGCGTCGGAAAGGCGTTGCTGGTAGTTTGTAGGCTTCTTTTGACGGTTTGAGCGGACGCTTGATCCAGTAGGGCCGCCGGGTGCCGTCCGGGCTGTAGTCGGCGGCCGGACGGGTGAGGGCAACCCACCGGCGGTATAGTTCCATCGACCGGGCGGTATCGACGTACACGTCGCCGTGGCGGTCGCCGGGGGCGGCTTTGCCGACACGGAGCGCCTTCTGGTGCCAGCAGTGGGCCCCGCTGACGGGGTCAGGGTGGACGGCGTGGGTCAGGTTTTGATGCACGCCCACGTCATCCCACCAGATGCGGCTGGTGTCCGGGTCGAAGCTGTTCCAGGCACGCGCCCCGTGTTCCACCGTCAATGAAAGGCCGCCGCCGTGGTCTTCACGCAGGCTGACGAGGTTGGAGGTGCCCCGGTTGACGCCGGCTGTTTCCTGCAAGCGCCATCGACCCAGGTGGTGGCTCATGGCGATGATGCCGGGCTTGATGCCTTCGGTCACCCACACCGTATCCACGAAGTACCCCAGTTCCGTTTCGACGCGGACCAGGTCGCCCGATGCCAGCCCGAGGCGTTGCGCGTCGGAGGTGTGCATCCAGACGGGGTTTTTGTGGCTGAGTTCATAGAGCCATTTGGCATTGGCGCTACGGGTGTGGATGAGCGTCGGGAGGCGGAAGGTCGGCAGCAGCAGCATCTCTCCGTTTTCCCGGTCGATGTGGTCCGGGTGGACGTGGCTCTTGAGGGGCCACGGGATGACGTATTCGCGTTCCGGCCAGCCCCAGTTGTGCAGCGTGGGGCTGAAGAATTCGAGTTTGCGGCTCGGCGTTCCGAAGCCGGTCATGGCCCGGTCGTCTATCATCGCACCGACGACCTTGCCGTTTTGCACGACGCGGTTTTGGTCGTCCACGCCGGCCCCGGCGAGGTCGATGGGGTGTTCGTAGGGGGTGTAGTTTTCGCGCTTCACCTCGAACGCACCGAAGGTGCGCATGTATTCGAGGGGCGACAGGCCCGCTTCGGCAGCCTCTTCGGGCAGGCCGGGCACGCTGTTCTCGAAGATCCACCGGTAATACTCGTCGATGGTGATGATCTCGCCGGGGCGGTAGGGACTCTCGAAGTGCGGGCGGATGCCGAGGCTTCCGTCCGGGTCCATGCGCGCCGAGAGTTCGATCCAGAACTCGTTTTCTTCCCAGATCTCGCCGGGGTTGGCTTCGTAGGTGAAGCGGACCCTCGCGCCGAATCGCTCCATCGCCACGCGGCGCACCGGTTGTCGGAAGGCGATCCACTGCCCGGCGTGCGTCTCCTGGCTCACCAGGTCGTGCCGTTCGCCGGCATGTCCCATCGGCAGTACATAGTCTGCGAACCAGGCACTCTCGTTCCAGGTGGGCGTGAGGGCGACGTGGCACTTGATCTTGTGCTCGTCCTTGAGGGCCTTGAGCCACATAAACCCGTCGGGGTTGATCCACAACGGGTTGTAGACCCGCGTGAAGTACACGTCGATGTCGCCGCGTCCTTCTTCGAGGAAGTGCGGGAGCAGGAAGCTCATCTCGTAGAAGGCGAGGGGCCACTCGTGCGGGAGTTGCAGTTCGTTCCAGGCGGTGCCGGGCGGCGGCGTATCGAAGGGTTTGGGCACGAACTTATTCCAGGCGTTCAGGGCAGTGCCTCCGCGCGTGCCGACGCTGCCGGTGAGCACGTTGAGGAAGAAGAGGCACCGGGCTACCTGCCAGCCGCCGAGGTTGCCGATGGACGCATTGCGCCAGACGTGCGTGGCGAGCCGTCCCTGGCAGTCGGCAATGCGTTCGGCCGCCTGCCGGATGCGGTCTTCGGGCACCTGTGCCTCCCGCGCGGCGCGCTCGAAGGTGAATTCGGCGTACAGCGTTTTGAGCAGGCGATCAAACGTGTCGAACGTGGGGGGGGCGTCCCATGCGAAACCCGGCAGGAGGTCGGGGTGCGCCCTGAAATGAGCAAGCGTTTCCTCCCAGTTGACCCAGCGGCGCACGAAGGTCTTGTCGTAGCGGTCGTGCCGGATGAGGTGGTTTGCCACGGCGAGCAGGATATAGGGTTCGCTGCCGGGCCAGGCAGGCAGCCACACGTCGCTTTTCGAGGCGGTGTTGCTCAGGCGGGGATCGCATGTGATGAGCGTTGCCCCCTTCTGCCGGGCCTCGATGATGCGCTGGGCGTGCGGGTTGAAGTAATGGCCGGTTTCGAGGTGGCTGGAGAGCAGGAGGATGACGCGCGCGTGGGCGTAGTCGGGGCTCGGTCGGTCGCCGGCTCCCCAGAAAAAATAGCCGGCCCGCGCCCCGGCGGAGCAAATGTTGGTGTGGCTGTTGTGCCCGTCGACGCCCCAGGCCTGGATGCAGCGGTTCGTGTAGCCGTCCTCGCCGGGTCGTCCGACGTGGTACATGATGCCGTCGCGTCGTTTCAGGCGGCTCTCGCGCATCCGGGCGGCGATCTCGTCGAGAGCCTCCTCCCACGAGATACGTTTCCAGCGGCCCTCGCCCCGCGCCCCGACGCGCTTCAGCGGGTAGAGGATGCGTTCAGGGTCGTAGATCTGGTTGAGGGTGGCCGGGCCTTTGGCGCAGTTGCGTCCCCGGCTGCCGGGATGCACCGGGTTTCCCTCGAATTTTTTGATGTCCAGCGTGTCGTGATCGACGTAGGCCAGCAGGCCGCAGCCGCTCTCGCAGTTGAAGCAGACCGTGGGCACGAGCGTGTAGCGCCGGGCCACTTTCCGGGGCCATTGTTTGCCGTCCCACTCCACCCAGTCCTTCCACTTTTCGACCGGGGGATACTGGCTCATGCGCCCGTCGGGGTGGGTGACGGTGGTCATGGGGATGCGTTCCGGCAACACCTCGGCTTCGCCGAAAGCAGGCAGGCCGAAGGGTGTTTCGTCTCGGGACGGGGCGGCATAGACTCGCTCCTCGTTGCTCCGTTTGAGTAGGGCGGAAAGCAAGCCGGTGATGCGTCGGTGGGCGCTCATACGGGTTGTCGATCTAAGGTCAAGACGGAGAAATCAGGGCCAGGTCTTCGCGATCTACCGCTCGATCCAGCCGACGTTTGTAGGCGATCAGCCGGTCGCGGGGCATCACCGGCACCGGGAGCCCGAAGAGCATTTTTCGCTCGAAGCGTTCGAAGTCGATCGATTCGTGGACCCACTGCTGTGTGTGCCGGTCGAAGATCCGCGTGGAGTCGCCGTCGCCGAGTTCGATTGTCCAGCCGTCGTATTCGAGGGCCATGAATACCAGGTCCCAGTGTTCGTCGGCAAAAGGGGCCGGGCCGAACGTCACGAACGGGGACACGTCGGGGATCAGGTCGGGGAAGCGCGCGCCCGGGATGTAGAAGTCGAGGTCGGCCAGGTCGCGCGTCGATCCATAGGCCCGCGCCGCCAGGCCCCCGACGATCTGAAACGGGACGCGCTTTCGGGTCAGGATGTCCACGATCCAACGAAACGCTGCTTCCGGGGTCTTCATGCGCGGCGCACTCAGCTATTGGGGATTTTTTGCGGGGCCATCACAAAGGCGTATTCGTAGAAGTACAATCCGACGAGGCTCAGCCCGCCGGCCAGGGCGGATACGGGCGGGGCATCGGCAACAAGCAAGGCGAGCGGAATCAGGTGGCCCGTCGCCACGCTCCATAGCCAGAAGTGGTGTTTATACGCGCCGTGACGAATCGCATGGGCGCCCTGGGCAGCCGATTCCGAAGCATGCGGCATCCCAAACTCACCCAGGAACATCATGAGCAGGTCGAGGAGGAGGCCGGCGGCGAAGGCGACGAAGGCCGCGCGGGCCATCGCCTCCGGCACGACCACCAGCACGTCCATCACGAGCAACGCGGCGGCCCCGGCCATGACGGCCTGCACGAGCAGATGAATCGGCAGCAGCGTGCTTTGCCACAGGTCGCGTCCTTCGGCCTGGCCGAACAAAAACGCGGTATATACGGCGGTCCCCGCTGCCAGCGGCAATCCGGTCCAGAGGGCCGCCGGCCGTATGAAGGCTGCCGTGGAAGCCGACCACCAGCCGATGTACGCGCCGGTTTCCAGCATCCACCACAGCCCGGCTACGAGGCTGAAGCCGAGCAGGAGGAACGCCCCGCGCGCGAGCCAGCTTTTCCATTGAGGATGGGTGAGGATACTCAAAAAACGTTCGGGACGCTCCAGGTCGAAAACGAGCAGGCCCGTGGTGAGGGCCGTGAACACCAGCGACAGGAGCCCGCCTGCGATGAAGGCAGAAGCGTGGAACGAGAAAAGCCCCAGCCCGAAGCCCAGGCTGAGCAGCATGAACAGGCCGGAGCCGACGGCCTTGGTGACGAGGTAGGCCGGGACC
Source organism: Rhodothermales bacterium (assembly GCA_046756545.1). GTDB lineage: Bacteria > Bacteroidota > Rhodothermia > Rhodothermales > JBHHWM01 > JBHHWM01. Next base: position 16,261 of record JBHHWM010000025.1, read on the forward strand.
GGCCAGTGCCACGGAATCCGATGCTGGGCATTGTAGGCTACCTGTACCATCTGCTCGGCCATGCAGCCCTCGCCGATCAGGATGGGGCCGCCGGAGGGCGTCCCCTGAAGCTGGGGGTGTCGAATGGGCGTGCCCGATGCCGCGTGTTTGCTTGCAGTCGGGAGCGAGGGTTGTCGATCTTCGGCCCGGCCGTCGCCGCCGGGGCTGTGTCCGTCGTCGAGGGGGAGGACGTCGGCCCAGGCAAACGTCTCCGGGGTGCGTTCGACGGCGGTCGGATGCATGGCGGTATCATCGCCGCCGATGTAAAAGAGTTTCGGCGCGGTGCCCTGTTCCGGCTTGCGCACCGTCACCTTGTTTTCGGCCAGCATCTTGCTGATCTCGGCGTTCGGATCGTCCAGGTCTCCGGCGATGATGGCATGCTCGGGGCAGACGACGACGCAGGCCGGTTCGAGTCCCAGGTCGGTGCGGTGTGCGCAGTAATGGCACTTGGCGGCGGTGCCGGTGTCCGGGTCCACGTAGATGGCGTCGTAGGGGCATGCCTGGAGGCAGGCTTTGCACCCGATGCAGATCGACGGATCGAACTCCACGATGCCGTCGGCGCGTTGATACATGGCTGTGACGGGGCAGATACGCACGCAGGGCGGGTTGGCGCAGTGATTACAGCGCGTCACCTGGAAGTGGCGGCGCACGTTCGGGAAGACGCCCTTCTCCACACTCTTAACCCACGTCCGATTGACGCCCAGGGGCACTTCATTTTCGCTCTTGCAGGCCGTCGAGCAGGCATGGCAGCCGATGCACGTGTCGTTGTTGATGAGGAAGCCGTAGTTCATCTAGGGGCGTCGGGATGGGCGGCGCTACATACGTCGAAGTATGCCGATAGTACGCAAACCGCTGCATGGAAACAAGGTGCATGAGAAGGCTCGAAGAAGCGTGCCATGAAAGGGCTTTCGTCGCAAACGATGGAAAAAAAGGGGGAGATGCCGCGTCATGCGGAAGGAGATGGAGGAGCTAGGTTGCCCTCTGTGTTTTTCGAGGCCTGTGGCATGGCGGCCTGCCGGATCAGGTGGGGCCCGAGGGCATCCAGAGGGAGCAGGTGATCGACGGCCCCGAGATTATCGGCCGCTTTGGACAGGCCGTACACGAGGCAACTCTCTTCGTCTTGACCGAACGTGACGGCTCCGGCCTCCTTCAGTGCCTGGAGCCCGCGGGCTCCGTCGTGCCCCGTGCCGGTAAGGAGCACCCCGAGGGCGTGGGAGCCTGCCAACCGGGCGACCGAGTGCATGAGCACATCGATGGATGGACGGTGTCCGTTGACTTTCTCGCCCACCCGGCACACGACCGAGTAGGGGGGACCGGCTCCTTGCAGCTTCATGTGCCGGCCTCCCGGTGCCATGAGAGCCCGTCCCGGGATAACAGGGTCGCCCGATTCGGCCACCTTTATTGTGATCCGGCAGGACTTGTTTAAGCGTTCAACGAAGATCTTGGAGAAGGCATCCGGCATGTGGTGTACCACCAGGATGCCCGGCGCGTTGGAAGGCAGCGAGGCAAGCACGTGCTGAAGGGCGACAACCCCTCCGGTCGAAGCGCCCATGACGATGATTTTGCTGCGTAGCTCCTCCGCCTCCGGGGGAGTGATCTTGGTGTCGCTCTGTGGCGGCGAGGGGGGGAGTTTGCGCTGCAGCCCGACCCGCGCTGTGGCAGCGATTTTGATTTTTTCTGCGGCTATGCGGATTAGCGCCTCGCGTGCGTGGCTTCCGCCCGGCGAGGAAGAGGTTGTAATAAAATCGACGGCTCCCATTTCAAGCGCTTCCAGCGTAATGCGGATGTCGCGTGGCGTCGTGGAACTGATCATCACGACCGGCAAGGGGTTTTTCGGCAGCACCAGCCGAAGGAGCGTCAGGCTGTCGATGCGGGGCAACTCGGTGCCCAGCAGGAGCACGTCCGGGCGTAGGACGGTGATGCTGTCGCGGGCGTCGTAGGCGTCCGCTGCGGTACCGACTACCTCGATCTCGGGATCTGCGACGAATCCGCGCGCGAAGACCTCGCGTCCGAGCCTGGAATCATCGACGATAAGCAGGCGGATGGTGCGTGCGATCATACTCATGCTTTTTGTTAATCGATGCCCCTCACGGCGTCATTCCCGGAAGGGAAAAGGAGCATTCTCCGTCGTGCGCTCGAAGCCGGTACAAAGTACAAAAATAAACGCGGGGAACCGCCGGCATAGACGGTTCCCCGCGTTGTTAACTCTGTTAAGGGATCAGCCTATTCGTGGGTTTGCTCTATGCCCTTGAGGCGAAGCGTGCCACGTTCAATAGGGATCGCGATCTTCACCAGCATGGTGAAAACGAAAGCACCGAGCGCCCAGATTCCGACCGTCACGCCTATTTCTATCCATGTGGGCGAATATTCCACGATTTGTCCCCAGGGAGAGGGAATAAAGCCGGGGACGATCAGGCCCATCCCTTTCTCGATCCATATGCCGATGAACAGGGCGGCACAGGCGAGGTAGAGCAACCGCTCGCGCTTGCGAAAAGCGTGAACGGTCAGGGCGATGGTGGCGGCCAGATTCAGGAGGATGCCGGTCCAGATCCAGGGAACCAGGCTGGTGTGCCCCTCCAGCCCGAAAAAGAGATACAGGGCACTCAAGCTGTGCTCGGTGGGGGCGTAAAACTCTTTAAAAATCTCGGAGCCCAGCATGATCATGTTAATCTGCGCGGCGACGGTAGCAATGAGCGCGATCTTCTGGATGGTGACCGATTCGATGTCAAAGTCCATGTATTTTCGAATCAGGCCCAGGATGATGATGATGAGTGCCGGTCCGGCGGCGAAGGCAGAGGCCAGGAAACGCGGCCCCAGCAGCGACGAGTTCCAGAAAGCCCGGGCCGGAAGGCCGGCATAAAGAAACGCTGTGACCAGGTGAATGCCTACCGCCCAGAACACCGAGAGAAAGACCGCCGGGATATAGACCTTTTTAACCGGCTGTTTGCCCTGGTAGTGACGATAGAGGATGTAGGAAGGGATGGTCAGGTTGAGAAAGAGATAGCCGTTGAGCACGATCACATCCCAGGCGAGCATCGACTGCGGCCAGTTGAACAGGCCGATGCCGGGGATCAGGTGCCACATGCGGGCCGGGCCTCCTAAATCGACGACTACAAAGCTCAAACACATGATGAGGGCCGCCACCGCTGTGCCCTCGCCGATCAACACCGCCCGCGAAAAATCGACATCTTTGAAGATGTAGGCGGGCAGCACCAACATGACGGCGGCAGCGGCAATACCCACCAGGAAGGTGAAATTCGAAATGTAGAGCCCCCAACTGACGTAGTCGGTCATCCCGGTGACGACCAGCCCGGTTTTTAACTGGATGGAATAGGCATACGTCCCTACCAGCATGAGAAACGTCAGGCAGGCCATCCACAGGTGATAGCGTACGCCCCCCTGCGTGACGGACCCCAACGCATCTCTGCAAAAGCTGAAAAAGACGGATCGCTTCTTCATAGGTGGCTCCTTAATCCATGTAATACCAGAATTTCGGCTCGGTCCCCAGATCTTCTTTGAGCCGGAACACTTTTTTATGCTTTAATACCCACCGGATCGGGCTGGCGGGATCGAGCAGGTTACCGAAGACCCGCGCCCCGGTCGGGCAGGCTTCCACGCACGACGGGTTCTTGCCTTCGCGCGTCCGCTGAATACAGAAGGTGCATTTTTCCACGACCCCCTTGGCGCGTGGGCGATTGCCGAGGTAGTGCTGGTTTCGATTAAGCTCTTCCGCCGGAATGATCGGATCTGCCCAGTTGAAGCGCCGGGCGTGGTACGGACACGCCGCCTCGCAGTACCGGCACCCGATGCACCAATCGTAATCGACGACCACAATGCCGTCGGGCTCCTTCCAGGTCGCTTTCACGGGACAGACATCTACGCAGGGGGGATTCTCGCACTGGAAACACTGCGTACCCACGTAAAAGTGTCCTTCGGCCGGTACCTGGTGATAAAAATCCGTCTCTGCCGATTCGAAGCTGAGCCGCCCGTTTTCCAGTTCATGGATCTGGATGTACTGCATCTCGGATCGGCGATCCAGGTTGTTTTCTTTGATGCATGCATTCACGCAATCCATGTAGCCCCGGCACTTCGAAATGTTGAAGGCATAGCCGTAGAGCACGCCGCTACGCGCGCCCGTAGTCTTCATGTCGATGGCGGTGCCGGTGTTGATCTCGTGGAGCCGTTCGAGCCGCCTGACCGTTTCTTCTTTCTCCTCGTCGGTCATCAAGCGGAAGTTTCCCTTGAAGTATTCCTCCCATTTCAACCGGGATCGTTCGGAAGAACTCAAGGGGTTGCAGGCTGCCTGGACCATCCCGAGCCCGGCCAGCAGGGCCGAAGCCAGGGTTCCCACGGCGGTTCTGCGGTCTACCTGTTTTTCGAATACCTGCTGCATACCCGACTTGTGTGGTGCCGGGGACGAGGCACAGCCGCACGCCGCATCCAAAGCGGGCGAGGCACCGTCGCATGCGGCCTCGGGTCGGGACCTGAGAATAGGCAGGGCCTCGAATAACTCGTCATCTCGCCGTTCCATAAGGAGGTTCTTCGAGCAGGTTAGCGTTCTGGGATCAGACGGCTTGCCCGGGCGGGCCAGCGTGGTTCCCAGCCAGGTTGGTGAGGATCGTGACAGTCCGTGCAGGTACTGACGACGCGGGGCGGGGCCCATCCGCCCAGGCGTTTACCGTGTGCTCCCCCGGCCCAGTCCGTCGCCTGCGTTGTGTGGCACTGGGCACATTGCCGGTAGCTATGGTTAAAGTCGATGTTTTTGCCGTTGAGCAGTTGCAACGCGTTCGACTCCGGGATGGTGTGGCACGTGGCGCATACCATGACGTCCTCGTCGGCATGCTGCATCGATACGTCCCAGTGGGCGTCTTTTTCGGCAGGGAGCGTGCGGGTGAGGGCGGCCAGGGGTTCCGTATGGCATTCCGTGCACGGGTATTGCTCCATCCGGCTCAGACGCTCTTGGACGTAGAAAGTGGGGAGGGGTGCGAAGCCCTCCACTTCGATGCGCGAGATCCCTTCCAGATGGAGTTCGGAACTCAAGTTGCCGTTCGGGTGGCGGGTCGTGTCGTTCTCGATGCGGTTCAGTAACGACGCGCTGTGGGGAAGGTGGTGCGATCCGGCCTCGCAGCCCGTCAACCCCCAGGCGGTGAGTAAAAGGATAGTTCCGACGACAGGGAGAGGATGCAGGCGCAGGTGTCCGGGGTACCTGCCGGTCGCGGTCGAACGTTTTCTGTTCAGATGTACCCTCATGATGGTTGCAGCAATAGCTATTCGTTAGAGGGAGTTGTCTCCGGGCGTACCCACACCGAGGAGGTTTGCATCAGGGCATGACACTGGCGGCAGTTGATGCGCTCGGGATGGCTCACGCGCAGGTCCTCGACGGCACCCGGCCCGGCATGACACGCGAGGCAGTTTTCGCGCATCTGAAGGGAGTGGGGAACAGGAGGAGGGCTGTCCGGAAGGACGCTGCCGTTGAGAGAGGGCGGCGGCATACGCTGCCAGTCGGTGCTTTTAAAAAGGTCATCGGCTTTGGCCCGCACATGGCACTGGCGGCAGTTTACCAGGGTCGGATGCGGTGTCACCGGGGTATAGGCGTCGAACCTGGGGACGTAGCCGCCGTCGGCGTGGCACGTCAGGCATGCGTCGCCGTCGTTGCGGTCGTTTTCGATGAGATGGGGAATGATGGGGGGAGCGCCCGGGTAGGCTCGCCGGGCATAAAAGGCGGCCAGCCGTCGGGGAGCGGTGTGTGTGTCCGAGGTTTCGAGGTAGGCCAGGGCCTGGTGCTGTTTCGAAAAGCCCGATACCTCGCTGGCGAGTGCACTGGGGGAGGCTGCTTCCGCCAGCGGCCGGGCCTCGGGGGCTTCGTAGAGTCCTTCGCTGATACCTTCTCCGACGACGTACACCGTCGCGGCCATCAGCACGATGCAGACCCCGATAAAAAGGAAGCGGCGTTTCGGTACGTGTTCCGACTCTAGGCTTTTTCCACGCGTACGGCGCATTTCTTATAGTCCGGCTGTTTCGAGATGGGGCAGAAGGCATCCAGGGTCAGTTCATTGATCAGGTACGCTTCGTCGAAGAAGGGAACGAAGACCTGGCCCTCGGCGGGTTGTCCACGCTCCTCAATGGAGGCAGGCAGCACCAGCGAGCCGCGTCGGCTCGTCAGGCGAACCCGGTCACCGGTGCGGATGCCGAGGCGGTCGGCATCGTGAGGATGGAGTTCCACGTAGGCGTGCGGCATGGCCTGATGCAGCACCGAAATCCGGCGGGTCATCGAGCCTGTGTGCCAGTGTTCTACCACGCGACCCGTGTTGAGCCAGAACGGATAATCGTCGTCCGGCGACTCGGGCGGAGGTTCGTAGGGGCGGAACCAGATCCAGGCGCGGTGGTCGGGCTTGCCGTAGAAGTCAAAGCCGGGTTGCTGGCACGCCGGATCATACTGTGTATTGTAGCGCCACTTCGTTTCTTTGCCGTCGACGTAGGGCCACATGATGCCGGCGCGTTGTTTGAGTTCTTCATAGGGGGCCATTTCGTGCTTGGCCCCTGCGTGGAAGCGACGATATTCCTTCCACATCTCCTCAATGTGGGTTTCTTCATCCCACGGAAAGAGATCCTCGAACCCCAGACGCCGGGCCACTTCGATGAGTTGCCAGGTATCGCTCATGGCGTCGCCGGGCGGTTGAAGCATCCTGTCGAAATGCTGCGTGCGCCGCTCTGAGTTGCCGAACATCCCCTCCCGTTCGATCCACATGGCCGAAGGGAGGACGACGTCGGCAATGTCGGTGGTCGGCGTCGGATAGACGTCTGAGACGACGATGAAACGGCCTTCCTTTTTCGCGCCGTCGCGGTAGCGGTTGAGCTTAGGGATTGTGACCATGGGGTTGGTGACCTGGACCCACATGAAGCGGATGTCGCCCCGGTCCAACGCCCGGAACATTTCCATGGTGTGATAGGACGGCCGGGGCGGGATGTTTTCGACAGGGACGTTCCAGATCTCGGCAGCCAGTGCGCGATGTGCCTCGTTAGCGACGACGCCGTGGGGCAGCTTGTGAGTCAGCGTGCCTACCTCGCGCACGGTTCCGCAGGCGCTGGGTTGACCGGTCAGCGAGAAGGGGCTGTTGCCGGGGGTAGAGATCTTGCCGGTCAGCAGGTGGAGGTTGTAAATCAGGTTGTTCATCCAGGTGCCGCGGGTATGCTGGTTCACCCCCATGCACCAGAAGCTCGATACCTTCTTATTGGGATCGCCGTAGAGAGCCGCCAGATAGCGGATATCCCGGGCCGAGACGCCGGAGACTTCTTCGGCCCACTCCGGGGTGAGGTCGCTCAACAGGGTCTTATATTCTTCGAACGTAAGCGCCTGGGCCTCATCGCTGAACGCAAAGCCGTCTTCGATGCCGTATCCGATGCGGGTCTTTCCCTTTTTGAACGCGCAGTGGTTTTGCACAAAGGATTCGTTGACCCAGCCGTTCTCGATGATTTCGTGGCAGATGGCGTTGGCGATGGCGAGGTCCGATTGCGGGGCGAAGAGGATGGCCCGGTCGGCAGCCACGCTGGACCGGGTGGTACGCGTGGCCAGGTCGATGATAGTCACCGGGCGTTTCAGCCGCTGATCGAGCATCCGAGAGAAGAGCACGGGGTGCATCTCGGCCATGTTGTTGCCCCAGAGGACGAAAACGTCGGAGTGGTCGATGTCTTCGTAGCATCCCATGGGTTCATCCAGGCCGAACGAGGAGACAAAGCCGGTGACGGCGCTGGCCATGCACAGCCGGGCGTTGGCCTCCAGGTTGTTGGTTCCAATGGCGCCCTTCATCAGCTTGGAGGCGACGTAGCCGTCCGGGATGGTCCATTGGCCGGAACCATAGAGGGCCACCGCATCTTTGCCGTGCTCGTCGATGGCCTCCTGCATTTTTTGCGCTACCAGGTCGAGGGCTTCGGCCATGGGGGTGGGCACGAGCCGTCCGTTCTTACGCACGAGGGCCCGGGTCAGCCGGTCTTCGCCGTAGAGCGACATGATGGAATGGTAGCCTTTGACACAACAAAGGCCCTGGTTGACGGAACTGGCCGGGTCGCCCTTTACGGCTACCGCGCGTCCTTCCGAGATGCCGATGAGCAAACCGCACCCGACGCCGCAGAACCGGCAGGGCGTTTTTTTCCAGGTGAGTTCCCGTGCCGTCGGGGATAGCCGTTGGGGATCGGCAAAGGTGATTCCCGGGAACAGGGTACTGGCGGCGGCCATGGCAGTGGAGGCCGCCAGCTTCTTGAGAAAGGTCCGGCGATCTGTTCCACCCATGTCTTTACTCCTCTTGTTGAGCTTTCGGATCAGCATAGCCGGCTACCATCGCCAGGCATTGAAGCGAGGGGATAGCTTCGAGCGTCTCCCGTAGCGCGTGCTCTGCTTGTTTGTCTTTCGTATCTGTCACCAGGATCAGCACATCCCGGTTTGTGGAAGGAATGACATCGCAGTCGGGAAGGGCTTCGAGCACGGTGAATAGTTTCGTTTTTTGCCCCTCGATTAGATAGGCGATGTAGCTCATAACGGGCATGAATCCCTCCCTGATGTTCTTTATAAACCCTCAGGCATCCTCCCCGGCGAGGCGTGCTACGCATACGCGTTCATGCAAGAGTAGCAGCAACCGACTGGATCTGTGTTCGTCTCGCCTCCCTTAAATCAGGTGTGAGGGATTCCCCTACAGAACAATGCGAGTTCAAACTACCTGTGGGTCCATTGAGTTGTGTTATATTCGTTATTGCCAAGGAAAAAGTTAAACAGCCGGCTACTATGGTAAGGTGAAAAAGCCGTTCCATTGTGCGAGGTGTCTTGTTGCCACCATGGGCAAAAGCGCCCTGTGCAAGGGACGGTATCGATGTACCCGGCGCAAGCGAGAGATACAATGAGACCCTTTACGGCAGGCCTGATTCTTTCGATCTTTTTTATCTCCCAGGCGGCGGCCCAGCTTGCCGACCACGTTTCGATAAACGCCCAGGTGCGGCATCGCTTCGAGGTGTCGGCAAAAGACCTCAACAGCGACACCGACGCCGTCACCTTCAACCTGCTGCGCACGCGGCTCGGGGCGCGGTTTGTTCCCCTGGAGCATACCGAAGCCTTCATTCAGGTGCAGGACGCGCGCGTCTTCGGGGAAGAGGCGAACACCCTCACCGACGGGAGCGCCGATCAACTTGATCTGCACCAGGCCTACGTTAAAATCTCCAACCTCTTCGACTGGCCGCTCGACCTCCAACTGGGCCGCTTCGAGGCCAATTACGGACCGCAACGACTCATCGGGGCCGTCGGCTGGCACAACATAGGACGCAGCTTCGACGGTGTCCTCGTGCGCCTGCATCCCGAGAATGTGAAGCTCGACCTGTTCAACCTGAAGCTCGTGGAACAGATGGCGCCCGGCGGCACCGGCGACCTCAACGTGCTGGGTGCCTATGGCGACTTTCAACTCATCGACAACTACACTACGCAGGCTTTCGCTATCTGGCAGCGCGCCGATCCGACCGAGAACCTGAGCCGCTACACCCTCGGCGTGTACCTCACCGGCGCTATGGCCAACATCAAGCCTGAAATCGAACTGGCCTATCAGGGCGGCCAACGCCAGGACATCGACGTGTCGGCCCTGATGGTGGCGGTGAACCTGGGATATACCCTGGCCGGCACGACGCTCGCGCCGACGTTTTCGGCAGGCATCGACTACCTATCCGGCGACGACGATCCCGACGACGGCACGTACAAGGTGTTTGACACGTTGTATGCCACCAATCATAAGTATTACGGCTTCATGGACTACTTCCTGAATCTTCCGGTCCATACCGCCGGGTTGGGGTTGATGGATGTGCATGCGAAGGTGGCCGTCAAGCCCCGCACCGACATGAGCCTTCGGCTGGCCTATCATCATTTCCAGGCAAACGAAGACTTTGTGCTGGCTAACGGTTCGACCAGTACCCGGTTTGGGGATGAAGTAGACCTCACGCTTGTGTTCAATTACAACCAGCGCGTGACGTTTTCGGGGGGCGCTTCGGTGTTTTCGCCGGGAGCGATCTTCGAAGAGACCCGGGGGGACGACCTGGGAGCCTGGGGGTATATTATGACGACCGTGAATTTGTAGCACTGGATGTCTTCCGGGTAGAGGGGGCGGAGCATTTTACATTTTAGCAACGATTCTGCCGGGTGGGTTGCGCAGCGAGGAGCCGCCGAAGTAAGTTGGGCGTGCCGTCCGGTAACGAGGATGCTTATCGCCTGGACGGGCACGGATCCTTATGAATCAGCAGCTTCCCCTGTGAACGTCTCCTATCGTCCCTTTTTTTCCGCATCACTGCTCGATCTGGGCCTTCTGGTCAGCGCCACGATGTTCCTGATCGGGTGCTTCACGGTTCGACCTCCGCTGGATGAACGAGGCGACCTGGCCGGGATGCCGTCTCCGGATCGGGAATTTCGCGGCGTGTGGGTGGCGACCGTGGCCAACATCGACTGGCCTTCGGAGCCCGGCCTGTCTACGCAAGCGCAGCAAGCGGAGTTGATCACCCTGCTCGACCGCGCCGTCGGCCTGCATCTCAATACGATCATTTTCCAGGTTCGCCCGGCTGCCGATGCGCTGTATGCCTCCGATCTCGAACCCTGGTCGGAATACCTGGCGGGTACGATGGGGCAAGCGCCGGAGCCGTTCTACGACCCGCTTGCGTTTGCGGTCGAAGAGGCGCACCGGCGAGGGCTGGAACTGCATGCCTGGTTCAACCCCTACCGAGCACGGCATCCGTCGGCCCGCTCCCCGGTGTCGCCCCGGCACATCAGCAAGACCCGCCCCGAGGTCGTGCGGTCCTACGGTACGCACCTCTGGCTCGATCCGGGAGAACCGGTCGCCGAAGATCACACGGTGGCGGTCATCCTCGACGTGGTACGCCGCTACGACGTTGACGGCGTTCACCTCGATGACTACTTCTATCCGTATGCCGAAAAGGATGCCCGTGGACGCGAACTGCCCTTTCCGGATGACGCGAGCTGGGCGCGGGCCGTGCAGGCCGGCGAGATGCGTACCCGCGACGACTGGCGTCGCGATAATGTGGATCGTCTCATCCACCGGCTTTACCGGGAAATCAAGCAGGAAAAGCCCTGGGTCAAGTTCGGCATCAGCCCGTTCGGCGTCTGGAGGCCGGGGTACCCCGAGCAAATACGAGGGTTCGACGCCTATGCCCGGATCTACGCGGACTCCCGCAAATGGCTCATGAACGGCTGGCTGGACTACTTCAGCCCGCAGCTTTACTGGCGGATCTCGGAGTCCAGGCTGAGCTATCCGGTTCTGCTCGCATGGTGGGAGGAGCAGAACCTGGAACGACGGCACCTCTGGCCCGGCAACTTCACCAGCCGGGTGGGCGATCCGGGTCGGCAGAACTGGCAGGCCGCCGAGATTGTCAACCAGATTCAACTGACGCGCACGCAGCCCGGCGCAACCGGCAACGTTCACTTCAGCATGAAGGCGCTGTTGGAGAACCGCCGGAAGATTGCGGATCGCCTGACGGAGGAGGTCTATGCCCGGCCTGCGTTGGTGCCGGCGTCGCCCTGGCTGGGGAACACCACGCCGAGAGAACCGATCCTCGCGTTTCAGACGACCGGCACCGGAACCATGGTCACCGTGACCCCTGCCGAGGGGGAGGCGGCGTGGCTCTGGATCATCCGGGCTCGCCGGGGCGATACCTGGACGATGGACGTCGTGCCGGGCTGGAGCACCTCGTACACGTTCCCCGCGTCCGACCACGCGGTTTTCCCGGAGGTGGTGGTCGTTTCCGCCGTGGATCGCCTGGGGAATGAAGGCCCGCCTGCCGTGGCGCGGAACGAGGCTCCGCCGGGACGCATTCCCGGATGGTAAGAGTCGAGGATGGGGAGAAGGGAAGAGTCGAGGGTGGAAACAATCCCCTACGTCCCTTCATCCATATATCCATCTTTTCTTCCTTTCGTCCCTTTTTCGACACATCCACACGGTGTTCTACCTCGCGTCCAGGAGCCGTCCATGTGATTGCTCCTGTAGGTCATCGAGGTGCCGCTTGACCAGATCGTATTTTCGTCTCAGTGCGTGGAGGTTGGAGGAAAGTCGCCGCTTGCGATCATGCTCGGTCGGGGGGGTCGCGGCCAGTGCATTCTCGATGCGCTGGATGCGGTTATCCAGCCCTCCCGCCAGCCACATCAGCGCCTGCCATTGCTTATTCTCGACGGTCAGGGCGGCATCCTCGATCAGGGACGTGATCTGATCCACCACATAGGCATCCAGGTCGGGGTCATCCAGGCGGATCGGCAGGTCGGAGGTCAGCCCCAGGATTTCGTCGTTGAGACGCGGATCTTCCAGACCGTGTATCACGCGCAACGCTTCGGGATTATCCGAGACGCTTCGCGTCATCTCCATTTCCCATTGCCGTCTCTTTTCCCGTGCTCGCTGTTCCGCCTGCCTCCGTTCCCGGTCACGATCTCTTTGTTTACGGCGTTCATGGTCATCCCAGGTGCTCATGGTTACCTCCCGAGGGCTTCGTTGGCATCATAGGTTGAACGAACGTTTTTGTGGCGTCTGCGCTACGACCTCTACGTACCCTGGTCAAAATAACGGCAGGTGCCGCCCGTGTCAACGATGCTCCGAGGCGAATGCGCCGCCAATGGGCAGGCATCCCCTTCCGGCATGGCCCGGCAATAAACCCTAATAGATATTCGACTTTTTACGAAGAAAAGGATACCTTTTGAACACACGCTGAGACGCAAGACGCCTTGGTCCTTTCGCCCCACTCCTTGCTCGTCTGATTATGTCGATATTCAATCTCACCGTCAATGGAAAACAACATCAGGTGGATGTTGTGCCGGATACCCCCGTGCTGTGGGTATTACGGGAGCATCTGAAGCTGGCAGGCACCAAATACGGGTGCGGCATCGCGCAGTGCGGTGCCTGTACGATCCTGTTAGACGATGATGCGGTTCGGTCGTGTTCGCTCCCTGTGTCCAACGTGGGGGACCGATCCATCACCACCATTGAAGGCTTATCGCCCGACGGCAGCCATCCGCTGCAAGAGGCCTGGATCGAGCATGACGTTCCTCAATGCGGTTATTGCCAGGCCGGCCAGATCATGAACGCCGCCGCGCTGCTGAAAAGAAACCCGAACCCGAGCGACGAAGACATCGAGCAAGGGATGCAGGGAAATCTCTGTCGGTGCGGCACCTACCTCCGCGTCCGATCCGCGATAAAGACGGCGGCTGCCTCCCTGGGCTAATTCTTCTTCCTCTTGACGAGAAAAACCGTGGATTTACTCAACACGTCCTACAACAGAAGATCCTTCTTGAAGGCGTCTGCGCTGGCCGGCGGCGGCATGATGCTCGGGTTCAACTGGTTTGCCGGGTGCAAACCGGCCCCCGCAGCGATCAAGAGTATGCCCGAGGCCTGGTACGGCATCAATGCCTTCTTGAAAATCGGCGAGAACGGCCTGGTCACCATCATGTCGCCCAATCCGGAAATCGGGCAAAACGTCAAAACATCCATGCCCATGATTGTGGCCGAAGAACTGGATGTGGACTGGAAGGATGTGATCGTGGAGCAGGCGGGATTGGATACCCGGCACTTCACGCGCCAACTGGCCGGCGGCAGCCAATCGATTCGCCGGGGGTGGCACGGGCTCCGGACGGCGGGCGCTACCGCGCGGCGAATGCTCCTCGAAGCCGCCGCGAAACGATGGGACGTACCGGTCGCAGAGTTGACCACCGAAGCGGGCATCATCAGGCATGAAGCCACCGGACGCACCCTCGGCTATGGCGACGTCGCATCGGAGGCCGCCGCCATCGACGTTCCCGAAGAGGTCCTGTTAAAAGATCCCAGCGACTTCACCATTATCGGGACGACGCGGAAGAATGTGGATGCGCCCGGCATTGTAACGGGCGAACCGCTCTTCGGGCTCGATTTTCACCGCGACGGCATGCTGATCGCGATGATCGAACACGCCCCGGCGTTCGGCATGAAGCTGAAGTCGATGGATGCTACCGAGGCGAAGGCCATGCCGGGCATCCACGACGTGATCACGATCAATGCGGCCCCGGAGGGGTTCGACAGGCAATGGTCCGACGTCAATGCGTTTCCCGAAAAAGTGGTGGTCTTGGGGCGTTCTACCTGGGAGGTGATGAAGGCTAAAAACGCCCTGGTGCTCGAATGGGAAGCCGAGGCCGACCTGGAAAGCAGCGCGGATCATGCGCAAGGCCTGGCCCGGTTATTACAGGAGGGGCGGACCGAGCCTGCGCGCATAGACGGCGACCCGGCGGCGGTCTTCGCCGACGCGGCAACGATCATCGAGCGAACCTATAGTGCCCCCTTCCTGGCTCATAATACCCTGGAGCCGATGAACTTCTTCGCCGATGTGAAGGCGGATCGGGCCGAACTGATAGGCCCGATACAAACGCCGGAATATCTGCGTAAGACGGTGGCGAGCGTGCTCGGGATGCCGGAAGAGTCGGTTTCCATCCAGATGACGCGCATGGGCGGCGGCTTCGGACGTCGCTTGTATGGGAACTTCGGCGTTGAGGCGGCAGTGATTTCGCAGGCGGTGCAGGCCCCGGTCAAGCTGGTCTACACGCGCGAAGACGACATGACCCAGGGCACCTATCGCCCGGCCTACCGGGTCACTTATCGGGCGGCGCTGAACGAAGATCAGGAGTTGGTCGGCTTCCACGTGAGAGGAGCCGGCGTGCATGGCAGCCCCGTCTTCGCCAACCGGTTTCCGGCAGGCACCGTCGATCATTATCTGGCCGAGAATCTAAGCCTGGACTCCAATATTTCGACGGGTGCCTGGCGCGCACCCCGGTCGAATTTCATTGCGGGTGCCGAGCAGTCGTTCCTCGACGAAGTAGCGGAAGCCGCCGGCAAAGACCCCATCGCCTTCCGGTTGGAACTGTTCGACCGGGCGATTTCGGATGCCGTGGGCGAAGACCACGATTATGACGCCGAACGCTATGCAGGAGTGCTCAAACTCGTCCGAGAGAAATCCGGGTGGGGCACGGAGCAGCCCGGCGTGTTTCGGGGCGTCTCGGCCTATTACTGCCATAACTCGTATGTGGCCCAGGTGGTCGATCTCGTCATGGAGGACAACCGGCCCAGGGTGCAGAAGGTGTGGTGCGCCGTGGATTGCGGGATTGTGGTCAACCCGGGGGCGGCCAGGAACCAGATCGAGGGCGGTATTGTGGACGGCATAGGCCATGCCATGTACAGCGCCCTGACGTTCAACGAGGGCCGGCCGGACCAGCATAATTTTGATAGCTACCGGTTGATTCGGAATCCCGAAGCGCCGAAAGAGATTGAGGTCTTTTTTGTGGAGAGCACGATTGATCCGACGGGGTTAGGCGAGCCGTCCCTGCCGCCCATCTCCGCCGCCGTGGCGAATGCCCTGGCCCGGGCGACCGGCAGGCGGCTATACGAACAGCCGTTTATAAGCAACACCGAGGTGTTTGAATTGAGAGAGGCCGTCGGATGATACTACGCTTTTGATCTACCTGCCGGCACATAGCGCGTGAGTCTACAGAGTTCTGTATAAAGAAAGCGAGACGAGAGAAAAGGAAGCTGCGTACGTTTTCGCAAGCGGCTCTACCCGGCTCATTTTGCCAGGGTCCAATTATACAATAATAGACGGACCAGGGAGGTGATTGACATGACCAGGCACCTCGGTACAACAATTCGAGTCATAGCGCTGCTGGTAGTGTTCGTAGCGACGACGCGTGTTGGCAGCTTGAAAGCACAACCAGACCCGCCGAATTACCTGTTATTGATGGGTCACCCCAGTGTTTTACCTGGTGGACTTGCGTCCCCAGAAGACGTCGCAGTAGACGGCAACGGAAACATTTATGTGGCCGATGCTCTCAATGATCGCATCCAGGTATTCAATCCAGATGGTTCGTTCCAGCGTGCCTTCGGCTCC
>JBHHWM010000026.1:0-31484 GCA_046756545.1 Rhodothermales bacterium
TACCGGGTAGAACTAGGGCAGCCTCTCGACTTTTTCCAGCCGCCTTGTGTTTCTTCTTGTAAACTTTGGGAAACCGAATTCTATGCTTCAGGGTCCATGCTCCATCATGGACTACCCAACGCCGGTGCTCTCGCCTCCGGCATCCCTCCGGTTTTAGATCGAACGGCCTATGTCGGATACAACCTCTTCTGAACGTGTTGAGGACCTCACGTTTGAACAAGCGCTTCAAAAGCTCGAAGCCCTCGTTCAACAGCTAGAGACGGATGCAACGAGCCTGGACGACGCCTTGCAGGCCTATGAAGAAGGCGTGCTGCTGGCTCGCTACTGCCTTGAACGCCTCGACACCGCCGAGCTACGCGTGCAAGAACTGGCGCTGGAATAGCCGCCACACATTCGTGTGAATCGCTTCGGGTCTGACAGATAACGCCGTGCGCTCCGGGAGGCTGAAGTGCCTCTCCCCGGTAGTCCCGTGATCTTTGTCCAACATTCTTCGTTAAAGGGGCGGTTATCTCCCTCGATCTCCTCTCGATGAAACAAAAATGACGCCATCCACCCTCTTCCAGTCCCTCCCCGACGAAGCTCGTTGCTGGATCTATGCCATCGACCGGTCGCTAACCGGTGCGGAACAGCAGACCGTGCTGGAAACGCTGGAGACTTTTTTGGAGAACTGGACCTCACACGAACAGCCCGTTCTCGGGGCCGCAACCATCCTCGACGATTGTTTTCTGGTCGTGGCAGGCATAACGGCACAGGGTACCCTTTCCGGCTGCGGCATCGACGCCTTAACCCGCGCCGTGACCGACATTACGCACCATGTCGGCTTCACGTGGTTATCTCCGTTGCTCGTGTTCTACCGCGACGCTGCGGGCCGAGTGCAAAGCCTGCCCCGTTCCGCCTTCCGCAAGCGCGTCGCAGAGGGCGAAGTGACCACCGACACGCCTGTTTTTGATTTGAGCCTCACCACCCTCGGACAAGTACGAGAGGGGCTGCTTGAGAAGGCAGCGGGCCAGTCGTGGCATGCGCGTGTCTTTCGCATCCCCGAGCCTGCTGCCTAGCCTTTCGTTCTCTCTTTCTCCCTTTGACGTACCAAAGACATCATGGAGGCGAGCAAACTGGTGAACACCCATGTCAGGACGGCGTCTCGGTTGACCCAGATCAACCAGGCCCGCCGGGAGATTCTGCTCGCTTCGATTGTGCTGGCCCTCCTGCTGGTAACGGGTACGGTCGGCTACATGCTCATTGAGGGATGGTCATGGGCGGATGGACTCTACATGACCTTCATCACGCTCACAACCATCGGCTTCGGGGAAATACAGCCGCTCGCCACCGGCGGGCGCTTTTTCACTATTATCATCGCTGTAGTAGGCATCGGCACCGTCGCGTTTGTGGCTACCCGCGCGGCCCAACTCGTTCTTGAGAGCGCCAGCCTCCAACAGCGTCAAACATTGCGTACTATCAAAACGATGCACGACCATTATATCATTTGCGGGACCGGGCGTATCGGCCGGCGTATTGCGGCTGACTTGCAGCATGCCGGCAAATCGTTCGTCGCCATCGACCGGGAAGACGAGAAGCTCGAAATGCTGAAAAAACAAGGCGTGCCCACCCTGGTAGGCGACGCCGAAGATGAAGAAATCCTTTTGCAAGCAGGCATCGAACGCGCTGCCGGTCTCATCACGCTGCTCCCGGAGGACAGCAGCAACATCTTTGTGACGCTGGTCGCTCGTGAACTCAATCCTACCCTGTTCATCCTCTCCCGCACCAACCACGTAAAGAACCGCCGCAAGCTGCTCCAGGCGGGTGCGGCAAAGGTCATCGCCCCTACCGACGTCGGAGCCGACCGCATGGCGCAGGTCATCCTCCGCCCCAACGTGGATCAGTTCATGGAGCAAGTGCTCAAGACCACTACGCTGAGCCTGCAAATGGAAGAAGTGTGCGTTGAAGCCGGAGCCCCCCTGGCCGGCAAATCGCTGGCACAAAGCCACTTCCGCCAGCAGTTCGACGCCATCGTCATTGCCATCATCGACGCCGAATCGGGCGAAATGAAGTTCAACCCCGGCCCGCACGACGTACTTAACGTCGGAGACGTACTGATCGTCCTCGGCAGCGAAGAGATGATCTATCGCCTGCTTCGGAAGGGATGCATGGCACAGTAATCACGAAGGGCACGGGCTCACATCCGGTCGACCTTCTTTCCATTACCCGATGGAAAAACGCCCTACAAGGAAACCAGCCGCCCCTTTTCATCGTGATAGTGACGCAATCGAGACCCCGCAGGATATCATGATCCGGTTATGCAGATGACGCGCTCCACGTTCGTCTCCACTATCAAAACAGCCGTCTGGCTGCTCGTCCTTGGTGCCTCAGGTCCCGTTGCCTGGGCATCGGCGCAGGGCTTCATCGATCAGATGGTCATCGAAGACATCCTGAACCGTCATGCCGAAAACCTCGACGACATCCCTGAAGTCTTTTACGAGTACTTCGTGCTCTCCAGCAGCCGGGGCAACAACGTCATCGCACGAAACAACTTCTACAAGATCATTGGCCGGGGAGACATCGTGAAAGGCCGCGAGAACGCCCTGCTCGTCGAGTTGCTCAACCGGCGGCTGATGCAGAGCGTCAACATAGGCGACACGCTGGTTATCCCCTCCAACTTCGAGCACGACTTCCGCGCCTACTCGCCCTTCCCCCGCTACTACACCGGCGGGCGCGACTTCGACAAGCTCTTCATCATGGACAAGACCATCCAGGCTTTTGCGGCCTACGAGTATGGCAAGCTCGTCCGATGGGGCATTATAAATACCGGCAACCCCGAAGAGTCGCCGACGCCGAACGGACGCTACAATTTCAACTGGCGGGAGGAATACCGGGTCTCGTCGTTGAGCCCGCCGGATGAGGACTGGGAGATGTACTGGGTGGTCAACTTCCACCAGGCGCGCGGCATGCACATTCACCAGTACGAGATGCCGACGGGCGGGCCAACGAGCCACGGCTGTGTGCGCCTGGTCGATGCCGACGCCAAGTGGGCCTACAACTGGGCCGACACGTGGAAAACAACAATCCGGGGCGATGGATTCGCGTCAGGATCGGGCCGGATCCGGGAGCAAGGCTCGACCGTGCTGGTGATCGGAAAAGAGCCGGCAGACAAACCGCAACCGTTCGAGTTCAAGAAGCGCTATCCGGTATTGACGCGCGTGGAGTTGCCGGCACATCCCTACGATGTGCCGCCGGGAACACCGCAACAGGAGCATTTCGACAAGCTCCGCGCCCAACGCATGTTGAGGGGTGATTCAGGCTGAACACGGCTTATCACTCTATCCCCTTGAAAAGACGTTCGGAACGAACGCGCCGTTTTTCTGCCTCCCAGGAGAAGTATACGAGGACCGCCTTTCCCACCACGTGAGTCATGGGCACAAAACCCCACACGCGGCTGTCCACCGAACTGTCGCGGTTGTCGCCGAGAACAAAATAATAGTCCTGCTCCACCACGTAAGTCGTCCTTCGCTCTCCGTCGATTTCTATCGTGCCATCGGGGAGAAAGCGTGCCTCATGGCCCTCGAACCGCCGAACGAGATCACGGTACATCAGCCAGTTCTCCCCCGACAGCGTGAGCGTATCCCCCCTGGCCGGCACCCGGATCGGACCGTAATGATCCCGATCAAAACCGCTACCCGGCGGAAAAATGCGTATGCCGAGCGACTGCATGTAGGGCTCCACGCTGTCGACGGTGCTCCATGAGGCCACGACGTCGGCAACGGTCGGCGTGGCCTCGAACGACACCCGATCTCGTGCCCGGCCGTACGGAGAAACCTGCGAGGCTCCCAGCGCACGAATCGAGTCGAAGGGAAAAGTCATCGAAGATGATACCGACGCAATCCATCGCTGCTGCATGGCCTCGCTGAGCGGCACATGACTGCCGTTGACGTAGAGTTGCTTGTCGTGGAGGGCTATGCTATCACCGGGCAGCGCTACGACCCGCTTGATGTAGTGCTGCTTGCGATCGACGGGATGCATCTCAACGGGATAGTTGAAGACGATGGCGTCGCCGCGCTTAATGTCGGAAAAGCCGGGCAGGCGGAGGTAGGGCAACTCGACATCGGGGAGATACCAGTTGGTGAGCGGAACCCCGATAGTCATCGGCAGACGGGCTCCGTAGTGCACCTTGGAGACGAGCACAAAATCGCCCACCAGCAAGCTCTTCTCCATCGACTCGGTGGGAATACGAAACCCTTCCAAGATCACCGTTCGAACGCCGAGCGCCACCAGGAGCGCGATGCCCAGGATCTTGAGGCCGTCCCGCAGTCGAAAAGGGGACGGGGGCGCTTGCGTTCGCTTTGGGGGTGTACTCATGGCGCTCTATCTATCCGCCCGAACGTACTCGATGGAGCCACCTCAGTGAATCAAACTGAACAGGCGACCATAGCGGATCTCGCCGAGGATGGGCGGGCTTCCGCCGTCATCCCACGAGAAATAAATCAGGACGGCTTTGCCCACGACGTGGTCCATCGGTACGAAGCCCCAGAAGCGGCTGTCTTCCGAGTTATCGCGATTGTCGCCCATCACGAAGTAATAATCCTGGGCAAAGGTATAGGTGCTCGCCGCTTGCCCGTCGATGACGAAGGTGCTGTCTTGCCGCAGTTCGGTGGTGTGGCCTTCATATCGACGGATGACCGGCTCGTAGTACAACCAGTTCTCCGGCGACAGGGTGACGGTCTGTTCTGCTTTCGGAATGGTCACCGGCCCGAAGTTATCCGGCGTATATCCCTGGTTGGGCGGATACAGGTTGAAGCGGTCGGCGCGGGTTTCGATGGAGGGCTCGACCCGTTGGATGTACGGCCAGGATCTGAGTTCGTCCGCCGCCTCCGACGTGGCAACCACGCGCAACCGATTGGGATTGGCGGTGTTTTCCACATAATCGATGCCGAGCGCGTTCAGCCGGGCAAACGATAGGCGGACCCGCTGATCTTTTTTGTACACGTCCCACAATTGCTGCATGCCCTCCTGTAACGGAAGCGGCTCGCCGTCGATGTGCACCAGCTTGCTCTGGATCGTAACCGTCTCCCCCGGCAGTCCGACGACGCGCTTGATATAGTGCTGTTTACGGTCGACAGGCTTGTCTTCGGCGGGCCAGTTGAACACAATGGCATCCCCCCGTTGCACGCTCGAAAAACCGGGCAAGCGGGTATAGGGAAAGCGAACACTCGACACGCAGAGATCGGTAAACGGCACACACAGCCCCATCGGCAACCGCGTTCCGTAGTGCAGCTTCGACACAAAGAGATAATCGCCCACGAGAAGGTTCTTCTCCATCGAAGGCGTGGGAATGCGGAACAGGTCGAAGAAGAGCGTCCGCACAATCAACATGACTACGACGGCAAAGACCAGGGCCTCGACCCACTCGCGCAGTTTACTTTTCTGCTTTCGTGGAGCCGCGTCTTTCTTCTTGCCGTTGGTCTGGGCCGCGGATGCTCGTTGTTGCGCACGGCGCTGGGCGCGGCGCTTTTGCCGAGACTTTCTCTTTCTGGTTGTTTCTATCGAAGCCAAGGTGTGTTACTCCTGTCTATCTCGCTAAAGGTACTACGCAACGCGAACCCGTTGAATGTGCGAAAAGCGTGCCGATGCTATTCCCCCTGGGGTGCCAGCTTCGGTCTGCCGCGTGCCAGGTTCGGTTGCCCGATGGCGTGCCGGAAAAAACGCCTCCCATCATAGCCGGTCCGATACCACTGCCGGTTGCGATAATGGTAGTAGTAATCTACGTAAGGACCGTACTCTTCCTGCATCAGGGTTCCTAAAAACGACTGTCGGAGCTGAAATAGAACGCTCCGGTACCGCTGGTCGCACGCCACGACGATGCCTCGTTCAAACGGCCCGTTGACATCCATAACGATCATCGGGATGGAATCGTTCAGGATGAACCAGTACTCGAACTGAATGTACTCTTCCATGCGCAGGCGGCGCGAGTAGTCGAGTTCGACGAGCGTCTTCGTCGGAGCGCCGAAGCGTGCCTGCATGCGCGCACGGATCTCTCGGGTCAAGACCGTATCGAGCGGGGTAAAATAGTTATTGCCCAGATAGGCCCATTTCACTTCGTCGAACTGCTTGACGTAGGCGGCTCGTTCGATACGCTTGACAAGCTGCCACGATTGAATAACTGTAGGATCCGGCTCCTCTTTGACGGGAACGTAGTTGGGATCCCGCGTGGCCAACCAGTGATGCAGCGTGTCCGCCTCTGAGGCCAGGTGCTCGGCAGGCAAGGGAGCCAGATAGAGACCGGTCTCGCGAATCACCCGCTGGAGCACCATCTGAAAGCGAGCCTCGTGATAAAACGCCGGCAGGCTGTGCCGCGACACCTTCGGCGGATCCTGCCCACGCACCGGCATCACAAGCACCAGGGCTAACAAAACGCTCCCCCATACCCGGAGGGACGGCGCGATGCGTGTGGAGGGTGCAGGCTGCGGCATAACAGATCGTGGCGTCTACAAAGTGTTTCGGTTTAACGTCAGGTTTGCGTTGAGGTTACGTGGGACTCTGCGTGCCACGACGGCGTCAATCCTCCATCGACAACACCGCCAGAAAGGCTTCCTGCGGCACGTCTACGCTGCCCACTTGTTTCATGCGCTTCTTGCCTTCTTTTTGCTTTTCCAGCAATTTGCGCTTGCGTGTGATGTCGCCGCCGTAGCACTTGGCCGTCACGTCTTTGCGCATGGCTTTGACCGTCTCGCGCGCAATCACCCGTGTGCCGATGGCAGCCTGGATCGCCACCTCGAACATCTGCCGGGGAATCAACTGCTTGAGTTTCTTGGACAACTTACGCCCCATCTCGTACGCCTTATCGCGGTGGACGATGGTCGAGAGGGCATCCACCGGATCGCCGTTGATCATCACGTCCAGCTTCACCAGGTCGCTCTGTCGATACGCCTGGAACTCATAATCGAACGAGGCATAGCCCCGGCTGACGCTCTTGAGCCGGTCGTAAAAATCAAAGACAATTTCGGCCAACGGCAACTCATATTCCAGGTTGACGCGTTCGGTGTCCAGATACGTCTGGTTGAGGTAGGCACCGCGCCGCTCCTGGCACAGCTTCATCAGGTTGCCGATGTATTCCGTAGGCGTGATGATCTCGGCCTTGACATACGGCTCCTTGATGTGATCCCGCTTGCCTGCTTCCGGCATGTTGTTCGGGTTCTCCACGACCTCCACCTCGCCATCGGTCTTCGCCACTTCGTACTTCACGTTGGGCACGGTGGTGATGATGTCGAGGTTGAACTCGCGGTCGAGGCGTTCCTGGATGATTTCCATGTGCAGCAGGCCCAGAAACCCGACTCGAAACCCGAAGCCGAGCGCAACGGACGTCTCCGGTTCATACGTCAGCGAGGCATCATTAAGCTGCAGCCGTTCGAGTGAGGCACGCAGGTCTTCGAAGTCTTCGGCGTTGGTCGGGTAGACCCCGCTAAAGACCATGGGCTTCACTTCGCGGAACCCGGCGATAGGCTTGGGAGCCTGCTTTCTGGCATGGGTGATCGTGTCGCCGACCCGGGTGTCGCGCACGTCCTTGACCGACCCGATAATATAGCCCACCTCGCCGGCACGCAGGGCGTCAACGGGCTCCATGCCCAGTTTCAGAAAGCCGATCTCCTCGGCGTCGTATTCGGTCCGGGTCGCCATGAACCGCATGGCCTCGCCCTTGCGCAGCGTGCCTTCGAACACGCGCGCATAGGCAATAGCGCCCCGGTACGTATTGAAGACGGAATCGAAAATCAGGGCCTGCAACGCAGCTTCCGGATCCCCCTGGGGCGGCGGGATGCGCCGGGTGATCTCTTCGAGCAGTTCGTGCACGCCTTCGCCGGTCTTGGCGCTGATCTTCAGAATATCCTCGGCGGGTTCTCCGATCAACTGTTCGATGGACATCGCCACCACGTCCGGACGCGCACTCGGCAAATCGACCTTGTTGAGAACCGGGATGATCTCCAGGTCGCTATCGAGCGCTAGAAAGAGATTAGAGATGGTCTGCGCCTCGATGCCCTGGGCCGCATCGACCACCAGAATAGCGCCTTCGCACGCCTGGAGCGCGCGGGAGACTTCGTACGTAAAATCGACGTGGCCGGGCGTATCGATCAGGTTGAAGATATAATCTTCGCCGTCTTCCGCCCGATACTTCATCCGGATGGCATGGCTCTTGATAGTAATGCCTCGTTCCCGTTCCAGATCCATGCTGTCGAGCACCTGGTCTTGCATCTCGCGCTTCGAGACGGTTCCGGTGGCTTCGAGCAAGCGATCGGCCAGGGTGCTTTTGCCATGGTCGATGTGCGCAATAATGCAGAAATTGCGTATGCGGTTCTGGTAGGACGACATCCTTTATTTTCAAGAGGTAACAACAAAAAACAGCGCGGCCAACGTCGCATCGCTAATATACCGTTATACCCCTGGGGTTCCGGTTCCTGCGTGCGTATTTTCCCAATTAACACGCTTTTGGGTATCGCGCATGCGGCCTGGCGCGGTCCGGACCGGCATCCCCCAACCCGAGCGTATCATGAAGAAGGCGTACCGTCCCGGTTACGTATTGGGTATGTGCGCCACCGCAGGTGTAGTAACATCAGCATTGTTGCCCTACCTATGAAAGCAATCACCAACGAACAATTTAATGCGTGGAGCCGCCGCCTGCGGCGCTCCGACCGGCAGGCCTACACGCAGGTCTTCCAGGCCATGTATGACGCGCTCTATCGCTACGCCTGGTACGTGACGCACGACCAGGAAACAGCCTACGACGTGCTCCAGGATGTCTTCCTGAAGCTGTGGCAGGTACGTGAGCGGATCGACCCGGCCAAGTCGTTGAAGGCGTTGCTCTACCAGATGGTACGCAACACAGCGCTCAACCACCTGCGCCACGCCAAACGGCATGCCGCCGACGCCCTCGACGACATGCCCTACGAACCGTCTTCCACGCCTCGCCCCGAAGAGGAACTCGACTCGAAAACGATGGAGACGCACCTGCGGGCCTGGATCCACGAACTGCCGCAACGACGACGCGAAGCGTTTATGCTCAGCCGGTACCAGGGCCTGAGCCACGTCGAAATTGCCGACATCATGGGGCTGGCCCCGAAGACGGTGAACAACCACATCGTCCTGGCCCTGCAACACTTGCGGAACCGCCTGAACGCGAATCAACCAGACGAAATAGCATCATGACCTCCCCGCATACCCAACCACCCGACTTCGAGGCGTGGCTGGCCGACCATCCCGATCTGACACCGGCCGACCTCGAACCACCGTGGCGCATGGCCGAAGGGGCTGACCCGCTCGATGAGGCCCCGGCCCCCGACCCCGCTCGCATCCGGATGATTCAGGCCACGCTGGAACGGGCCGCCGCGACCGATAGCGAACCGCGCCCGGCCTTACGGCTCATCACATCGTCCCGCTTCACCTCGTGGATGGGAGTCGCCGCCGCCGTGGCGCTGCTCTTGGCCGTCGGGGTGGGGCTGTGGCTGCAATGGCCCACGACGGTGACTGCCCCCGAGGCGGCTTATGCCAACATCACCTTGCCCGACGGGTCCGAGATTCATCTCAACAGCGAATCGTCGCTCACCTACACCCACAGCTTCGGGCTCTTCACGCGCCACGTCGAACTCGACGGGGAGGCGTTCTTCGACGTCGCCACGTCCGAAACCCCGTTCGTCATCGAGACCTTTAACTCCACCGTGACCGTCCTCGGCACGTCGTTCAACGTGCGGGCCAGGGCAAACGGCGAGGCGTCTACGGCGGTCTCGGTGAAAACAGGCCGGGTGAGGGTAACGGCGAAGCACGCCCCGGATCAAGACGTGGTCTTGACGGCAGGGCAGGCTTCCCACGTCGAACGCACGACCACCCTGCCCACACCGCCCGCTCCGGCCAAACTCGACGAGGCCATGGCATGGCGCAACGGGAGCTTTATCTTCTACAACCGGACGTACGGATTCGCCTTCGACGAGATCGAACGTCGCTTCGGGATCGAAATTACCGCCCCGGACGACATCCGTGCCCTGCCCTTGACGTATTCGAAGCACGGGGTCGAAGATGACGAGATCCTGGTCAGCCAGTTATGCAAAACCGCCCAGATCTCGGCTCACGTCAATCTCCGCTTCCGGGCTACGGCCAACGGCTTCGAGGTGTACGAAGACCGATGAGCCTGTGAATCCTGTGCTGCGTTTCCACCGGGAGGATCCTCTTCGTCCTTTTCACTCATCATGATGCCTGGTCTATCAACAGCACGGAAGATTGTCCGGGCGATGACGCACCCCCTGCGTCGTCGCCTCTGCCTTTTAGTGCTTCTCGGAGTTGTTACTGCCTGGTTCCCGCAACCGGGGCACGCTCAAGACGCACCCCGCTACGACTTTGTCTTGCGCGGCGTGTCGCTCGACGACGCCCTCCGTCAACTGATCAACACGACCCGGCTCGACCTCGCCTTCGATCCGACGCTAACCGCCGACAAACGGGCCTACTGCATCGCCGAACAACAATCGGCCGAGGATATCCTGAGGTGTATCCTGGAAGGCACCGGGCTCGAATTCTATCGCCTCTCCTCCGGGCTTTACGTGTTGACCGAAGGGGCCGAGACGCCGCCGCTCTACGGCAACCTCCAGGGCATCGTGGTGGACCAGGATACCGGAGAGCCGCTTCCTTATGCACACATCCTCCTAGCCGACGGGGCGATGGGGGCCGTCTCCAACGAAACCGGCCGCTTTCACTTCGCTGACCTCAAGCCCGGCTATTACCGCCTTACGACCTCTTATCTCGGCTATCAACACCGGGTAGATTCCGTCTGGGTCTCTCCGAACAACACCGTGGAGGCGCATGTACCGCTGGCGTCCGATCCCATCGTCGTGGCCCCGATTGTCATCGACGGGATGCAGTGGCGCTTGCTCTCGGACAGCCTGGGCCTGGCATCGGCCTCGCAGCAAGACCTGCTCCGAACCCCGAACCGGGGCCTGCCCGATGTGGTGCGCAGCCTGGGATCGCTCGTCGGCGTCCGCCTGAGTGATGCCACAGCGGACCTCCACATCCAGGGCGGGGAAGCGGGCGAACATCAATTCCGCCTGGACGGAGCCCCCGTCTTCATCCCCGTCAGCATCGGCGGGCTCGTCGGTCCGTTCAGCCCTTTTGCCGTGGGCCGCGTCACCGTGCACAAGACCGGCTTCGGAGCCGCCCTGGGCAGCCAGAGTTCGGGTGTCGTCCAGATCGAACACGCGCTCGGCCAGGCCGCGCCACAGGCGCTCGACGTCCAGGTCGATCCGCTGAGCCTGAATGCGCGACTGGGCCTCGGCTTCGGACCGAACCGCTCTCGCACCTCCCTCCTTTTGGCCGGACGATTCGGCCTCTGGGATGTCTATGAACCGCCGCCCATGCGCGAGTTGCTCGACGATTGGAACCAGGCCGATCCGTTTATGATGGCTGCTTTCGGCACGCAAAACCTGCCGGAAAAAGCCTCTGCCCCCTTACTCTTCCAGCGCAGCTTCCTGACGGGTAATCCCGGTATCGGATTCTACGACGCCCACGCCGCGGCCCGCTTCCGGTTCGGCACGCTGCACAGCCTGCACGTCTCGACCTACTGGGGCCGGCGCGAACTCGACAGCGACCGGGCGCGCATCCCCTTCTCGGAGCGAGCCCTGGCCGCCGACGTCAACGCCCCCCCTACCACACGCGACCTCTTCGTGTGGGATAACAGCACCACGCAGCTTCGTCTTGAATCCGTCTTGAGTCCCCGTGTGCTCGCCAGCCTCCGGGGACGCGCCAGCCTGTACCGCCTCCGTCATGACTTCGCCCTGGTAGAGTCGATTCAAGAAGAGGACGGCACGGCGATCAGCCGCGTGAATCTGGCCTTCGAAGACAACGGCAACCGCATCCAGGAATATGCTGTGGAAGCCCGGCTGGACTGGGCCGTGCAAGACCGCTGGCACCTGGAAGCCGGGGTTGAGCCTACGTATACCCTCAGCCGCTTCCTCATCCAGGGAACCCAGCTCTTCCCCATCAGCCATCAATCCTCGGGCTGGCGTGTGGCTAGTTTCCTGACCAACCGCTTCACGCTGAGCCGCCGCCTCACCGCCGATGTAGGCACCCGTCTAACCTATCTGGCCGCTCGCCAACAGGCATACGCCGAACCGCGCCTGGCCCTGCGCTACGACCATCCCGGCGGCCGGCTGGGCCCCTGGTCGTTTCGCCTGGCATCCGGTCTCTACCGCCAGTTCGTCAACCAGTTCGACGTCAGTAGCCGGAGTGCGCGCGGCCTCTCGGCCACGAGCCGCGCCTGGCTAGCCATCGACTCGACGGTTTCCCCTCCCCACGCCGCACACCTGGCTGCCGAATGGCTATGGCAACCCCGGCCCGGCTGGACCTTCCGGCTCGAAGGCTATTACAAACGCCACCTCCACCTGCTCGCCGTCGATTATGCCGCCCATCCCCCCGAAATCGTGCGAGAAGGCCCCGACGATGCGCATACCGTCCCCGGTGCCGAATTCTCCGAGTCGGATCTGCCGCTCCCTTCGTCCTCACAGGACAGCTTCCTGGCCGACGGTTCGGGCCGCGCCTATGGGGCCACGGTGGTCATCGAAAAACGGCTCAGAGGTCTGCGCCTGGAAGCACGCTACGAATACAGCCGCGCCCAACGCTCGTTTCCGCTCTTCTACGACGGCGACACCGTCCCGGCCCCCTGGGACGAACCGCACCGCCTCGAACTGGCCGTCGACTGGATGCCGTTCAAGAACATGACCCTCCTGGGCCGCTGGCGTGGCATCTGGGGACGTAGCTGGGGCTTTCGCCAATCGTACTACGACTTTCTCGGAGCCGCCCGCAGCGTCGTCCACGCTATTCCGGAGAATATCCAGGACATCATGATCGACCAGATCATTGCCTACCGGCTCCGCAGGCCGCAACGCCATCGCTTGCCGCCGGTCTATCAGTTGGATCTGAGCGCGGCCTACACGCTGCACCTCGGCGGGCTTCGTCTACAGACCCGCCTGGACCTGCTCAACGTCCTGGATCAGAGCAACGTAGCCGACTGGCGTTTTATCTACGACCAGGATTTTTACCGGGGGCATCGATTGCTCAAGCGGGACGACCGATTGCTCCTGCCCTTCACCCCGTCGCTCGCGCTGCGGATGTCCTGGTAAGCCTGCTTCGGCCCAAGGCACCGGCACGTACGCGGCTCAGGTCTGTTCCGCAGGGTCGTCGTCGGCAGGTGGAGGAGCCCACAAAGAAGAAGTGTCGCTCGAAGCAATGCGCCCCGGAGCCGGGGGAAGTCCGTTAACCGACAGGTCGGGGGTTTCGACATCGAGCGGTGGTTGGAGGCCCGATGCCGCAGAGAAGGGCGACGATGCGGTCGCTTTCGCGCCGTCGATGGAGGCGGCTTCGGACGCTTCGATCATACGCTGGTGAAATCGCTTCTGGAAAACCAGGATGCCGACCACCCCGATCACGATAGCCATGTCGGCCACGTTCCAGATGGGAAACAAGGCCATGAACTTACCCCCGAACAACGGCACCGCATCCGACACGTAGCCGCTCCAGACGTTGACGTGGATAAAATCGACGACGCGCCCTTCGAACAACCCGCCATACCCCATAATCACGCCGTAGAACACGCGGTCGATGATGTTGCCGATAGCACCGCCGAGGATGAGCCCCAAACTGGCGCGGTACGGGGTATAGCCCTTGCGCACCCGAAACATGTAGACAATGATGAGGAGCGTGGCGATGATGGAGAAGGCCGTGATCAGCCCGGGCGGTCCGAACGTAATGCCGAAGGCCATGCCCGGATTTTCGGTATAGGTCAGCTTCAGCCAGTCTCCGAGAAGTTGGATCGACTGGTAAGGAGACCCGGACATGGTATTAACGACCACGATCTTCGAGATCTGGTCAACCAGAACGGCACCGGCGGCTATCCAGAGTACGCGCATAAGCCCTGTGGGTAGAAACATGTGAGGGCGGTCCCTGATTGGGAGACCGCCCCCGGAAGGTCTTCCGGCGTCCCTACGTTACTTCTTCTGTTTCAGTTTCGCCTCAATCGAAATCTCGGTGTGGGGAACCGCCTCCAGGCGTTCCTTCGAGATCGGCTTGCCGGTCACTTTACAAACGCCGTAGGTTCTGATCTCAATACGCTCCAGGGCGCGGTCGAGATAGCCGACGTATTTCTGCTGACGGGCCATCATCAGATAGAGCTTTTCGCGCTCCATCGCGTCGGTGCCCGCATCGGCCATGTGGAAGCTGTAGGCCGAGTCGTTTTCTGCCTGCTCTCGGGAGTCCAGGAGTTGCGCCTTCATCCGCTCGATGTCCTCGATAGCGGCATGGCGTTTTTCAAGAATGATCTTCTTGAAATGCCCCAGCTCCTTATCCGAAAAAGGGGTCGTCGGATCGGGAGCCGTCCCGTTATTCTTTTCGTTCATTGCTTTTCTATCCGCCATAACGCGACGTTTCACGATGTCTAACGCTTTAATGTATAATGACGAGGTTCCAACTTACGCTATCGCGGCCTCCACTATCGGGTGACCCGTCGGACCCCAAGGGTTAATTCATCCTCACCGATCTGGAACGTCTCAACAACCTCGCCAACAGGCTGTTCGGCTTCTTCCAACTCCAAAGCCAACGTCTCGTTCCGAATCCAGACCGCATGTTGTTCGATGGCATGAGAAAGCCGCTCGGTTGCCTGATACTGGATCTCGATCCGATCGGTTACATCAAAATCGGCTTTCTTACGCAGGTTCTGAAGCCGGTTAACCGACTCGCGGGCCAGTCCTTCACCCAACAACGCCTCTGAGATGGTCGTGTCGAGGGCTACTGTGACGCCCTCCTCCTGTCCCACAAGCCAACCTGCAATCCCTTCGCTCGACACTTCGACGTCCTCCGGGCCGAGTTCCAGGTCGTTGCCCTCGACGTGCACCGTGATGGTGCCCTCGCGCAAGTATCGGTCGATTTCTTCATCACTGAAGTCCCGGACGGCGGCGTTGACGCCCTTCATCAATTTTCCGAGGCGCTTACCCAGACGCTTGAAGTTGGGCTTCGCCGTCCGCTTGACGATAGCGCTCGACCCCTGTACATACTCAATGTCTTTGACGTTGACCTCGTCGAGGATGATCGTACGCACGCGTTCAATCGCTTCCTGCTCCACCCCGACGCCCGTCACGATGAGGATACGCGGTAACGGCTGACGCGTGTTGATGCGGGCGTTGTTCCGCAGAGCCAGCGTGATGGACGACACCGTCCGGGCCAGCGCCATGCGGTGTTCCAGATCCTGGTCAATCGCCGCATCGTCCACGTCGGGAAAACGGGCCAAGTGTACCGATTCGGCCGCATGACGCCCGGTGACTTCGTTGAGCCTCTGAAATAGCCATTCGCCGAAGAACGGGGCAATCGGGCTCATCAGCTTGGCCACCGTTGTCAGGCACTCATACACCGTCTGATACGCCGCCCATTTGTCAAGGACATTCGCATCCTGCCCGTCGGCCTCGCCCGCTTTGGCCGACCAGAATCGCCGCCGGGAACGCCGGACGTACCAGTTCGAGA
This sequence comes from Rhodothermales bacterium, assembly GCA_046756545.1. Lineage (GTDB taxonomy): Bacteria > Bacteroidota > Rhodothermia > Rhodothermales > JBHHWM01 > JBHHWM01. The sequence goes on from JBHHWM010000026.1 coordinate 15,529, forward strand.
GTTCTTCCACGAACCGCTCGACGGCGCGCGCGGCACGCGTCGGATGGTACTCGTCGAACGCTGCATCGACATCGGCAATTGTGGTGTTGAGACGGCTAATGATCCAGCGATCCAGTTCGAGCCGCTTTGGAAGCGGGATCCTGTTCCTCTCGTACCGAAACGCGTCGATGTTGGCATAGGTGGCGAAGAAAACGTAGGTGTTTTCGAGCGTGTTGAAAAATTTGCGTTGCGTCTCGGTCAGGCTGCGCTCGGAAAACTTGATGTCTTCCCAGGGGGGGGTATTGCTCATCATGTACCACCGCACGGGGTCGGCTCCATACCGGGTGATGACCTGGAACGGATCGACGGCATTCCCCTTCGACTTGGACATTTTCTCGCCCTTCTCGTCGAGCACGAGCCCGTTGACGACGCAGTTTTCGAACGATACGTTGTCCTTCACGAGCGTCGCGATGGCGTGCAGCGTGTAGAACCATCCCCGCGTCTGATCGACCCCTTCGGCGATAAAGGTGGCGGGGAAATTGCGCTCGAACGCCTCCCGGTTTTCGAAGGGGTAGTGCCACTGGGCAAACGGCATTGCGCCCGAATCGAACCAGACGTCGATCAGGTCGGGGACGCGCCGCATGGTTCCGCCGTCGGGGGATGGCCAGGTGAGTTCATCGACAAAGGGCCGGTGCAGGTCCAGATCCTCATCGTTTGCCGGGAGTTGATCGCCGGCCTTTTCACGCAATTCGTCGATGGAGCCGATCACCTCGATGTAGTCGGACCCCGGGGCGTCCGACTGCCAGATGGGCAACGGGGTGCCCCAGTAGCGCCGCCGGCTCAGGGCCCAGTCCACATTGTTCTCCAGCCACTGCCCGAAGCGTCCTTCGCCGATGGCTTGCGGCTGCCAGTTGATCGTGTTGTTGAGTTCGATGAGCCGGTCCTTGAGCGCCGTCGTGCGGATAAACCAGCTTTCGACGGGATAGCTCATCAGCGGGGTGCCTTTGCGCCAGTCGTGCGGGTAGTTGTGCACATAGGTCTCATGCCGGTAGAGCAGCCCCCGGTCGCGCAGATCCCTTGTGATTTTCTTGTCGGCCTCCTTGAACCAGTCACCGGCGACGAGGGCCGCCTTGTCCGTGAACCGCCCCTCCCGCGACACCGGATTGAGCAGCGGCAGGCCTTCGCGCTGCCCCACCTCGAAGTCTTCCGCCCCGAAGGCCGGAGCGATATGTACCACGCCCGTTCCATCGTCCGTCGAGACGAAATCCGCCGCCACCACACGCCAGGCTGCGGCGGCCTCCACGTCGTCGACGAAGTAGGGAAAGAGCGGCTCATACGTCATGCCGACGAGATCGTGTCCGGCACAGGCGTCGAGTACCTCAAAATCCTCGCGGAGCACCTCCACCCGGTCGGTCGCCAGGATGAGCACCTCGTCTCCCTGATGCGGATCGACGTGCCGCACCCTGAGGTAGGTAATGTCCGGCCCGACGGCGAGTGCGGCGTTCGAGATCAGCGTCCAGGGCGTGGTCGTCCAGGCGAGGAAGTAGGTATTCTCCTCGCCTTTTACCTTAAAGCGGATGTAGACGCTCGGATCCTGCACGTCCTTATAGCCCAGGCTGACCTCGTGCGACGAGAGCACCGTGCCGGAGCCGGGGCTGTACCACTGAATCTTGTAGCCTTTATAGAGCAGCCCTTTCTCGTAAATCCGCTTTAGGAGCCACCATACGCTTTCGATATACTCGTTCTTGAAGGTGATGTAGGGTGTTTCGAGATCGACCCAGTAGCCCATGCGCTGCGTCAGGTCGTCCCAGAGTTGCTTGTAGCGCAGGACGCTCTCGCGGCAGGCGGCGTTATAGGCAGCAATGCCGTACTCCTCGACCTGGGCGCGGCTCTCAAGGCCCAGTTCTTTTTCCACCTCGATCTCGACCGGCAGGCCGTGCGTGTCCCAGCCGCCTTTTCGCTCGACGAGGAACCCCTTCATCGTCTTGTACCGGCAAAAAATATCCTTGATGGTTCGCGCCATCACGTGATGGATGCCGGGCTTCCCATTGGCCGTCGGCGGCCCTTCATAAAACGTAAAGGACGGTGCCCCTTCGCGCTGTGACACACTCTTTTCGAAGATCCGGTGCGCCTCCCACCAGGCAAGCACCTCTTCTTCGAGGGCCGGATGATCAAATTGCTTGACCTCCACAAAACGCTTCATATATATCAAAAAAGCTGGCTGTTAGGACAGAAATTGGGAAGAGCGTAAAATACGATTTTTGCGCTTAGTTGTTTGTGGAAATGCGAATAGGAAAAACCGGCATCGGCAACGAGTCATCGTGTTCGCCGGGTCCCTACCCTCTCCCCAAATCGGCCCTCAGTCGATTCCCAGGTTGAAGCGGTCGCGCAGGTCCTGGATGTAGATACCCAGGTCGTTGCGGAGGTCGAAGAGGTGTTCGTAGAGCCGTCGATAGGTGGCGTGCTCCATGTGGAGGGCGCGTTTCATCTGGCGGAGCAAGTCGAGGGCCGTGTTGGCGTCGGCGAGGCCGCGTTTGGCACAGGCGATGTTCCCCCCCATCGCCTCGCGCTCGTAGCCGATGCCGTGTCCCCGCGCGATATTGGCCGGGATCTGGGAAACATGGGAGCAAAAGTGGACGAGGGTGCTGTCTTTGACGTCTCCCGAGAGCGCGTGCGCCCACTCGAAGACCTCCGCCGACAGAGCAAACGCGCGCTGGTAAAGGGGCAGGCGGGCTACGTCGTCGAGGAGATCGTCGAAGGCGTCGTCTTCTCTGAACATCCCTGTACCGCCCAGTATATCGGGGTCCTGCTCGGTCTGATCTTCGGCGTGTTCTTCGTCGAACCAGAAGAGCGGCAGGATCATATCGTCGCGCCGCCAGCCGCCGTCCCGGAGCACGGCGCGGAGGTTCGAGCGCCAGGCGGCATAGGCGTCTACGTCGTCGGGGTCGGGCTGCGGATACTTTTGCGTGAACCGAAAAATCAGTTCCATGTAGCGATCCACGAGTTTATCTCGATCTCGCAGAAACGCCTCCCAGCGCTCCTCATCCCATACTTCGTCGTCAAACGGCGGATCACCAGACATAGCGTAGCAAGACGATGGTAGTTCAACCCGAGGAAACAGCCCATGGCTGCCGTCCTCCGTACTCTTCATCCTTACCGGTGACGAATGAAAGCCGGCCTCAGCGCGCCGATCAGGCCGCGTGTATCTCCTGCCCGAGGGCTTCGACGACCGCCTTCGTGATGACCGTGAGCTTGGGCTCGGCTTCGGCGGCGGCGGCCAGCACCTCTTCGAGCGTCACCGGTTCGAGGGCGTCGGGGAAACACTCGTCGGTAATCACCGAGATCGCCATCGCCCGCAGGCCCATGTGCCGGGCGACGATCACTTCGGGGACGGTGCTCATCCCGACGACGTCGGCCCCGATAGCCCGCAAGAACCGATACTCCGCTCTCGTCTCCAGGTTCGGTCCCAGGACGGCCACGTACACCCCCTGGTGCAGCTTGATGCCCAGGTCGAGCGCTTTCTGCTCGGCCAACCGCCGCAGTTCTACGTCGTAGGGCTCGCTCATGTCCGGAAACCTCGGTCCCCAGGCATCGATGTTCGGCCCGACGAGCGGGTTGAACCCTTGCAGGTTAATGTGGTCGCTAATCAGCATCAGGTCGCCGCGCCGGTAATGCGGGTTCATTCCACCGGCGGCATTCGAAATCACGAGCGTCTTCACACCGAGAGCAGCCAACACGCGCACGGGAAACGTCACCTGCTGCGCGCTGTAGCCTTCATAGAGGTGAAACCGCCCCTGCATCGCCACGACGGGTACGCCGCCGAGATGCCCGAAAAGCAACCGACCGTGATGCGACTCGACGGTGGACAGCGGAAAGTGAGGCAGGTCGTCATAGGGGATGCTCGTCTGGACGTCGATTTCTTCAGCGAGCTTGCCCAGTCCGGTGCCCAGAATGATGCCGAGGGGCGTCTCCAGTTCGGTGACGGCACGCACGACCCCGGCAGCGGCTTCTACATGCGCTCGGTACGTTGCGGCATCGAATAACCCGGCGGGATGTGAATCCCTGGAAGGTGCAGTCATGGGGAAGCGACGAGAGTTACTTGTTGAACAACGGTGAACAGGTGCGGTCTCCAACCCTCAACCATGGCAGTCGGTTGCACCTCTCCGCAGTTTCACCATTCAACGCCTGACTTGCAACTCCCTTTAATCTAAATCGCTCAGAATGCGCCTGATTTTTTCGATCTCTTCTTCGGACGCGATAAATCCTTCTTCGGACACCGACTCCGACACCGGCGGTTGCGATGAGGAGGCTACCGGGCGAACGATCCAGGTGCTATCAGCCGGCGAACGGTCGTCGAAGCGATTCAGGTTGGAGGCGTGCTCTTTCTTCCGAGCCCCTTTCTGGTCGGGCCCAAACTGCGAAGGTTCTTCGTCTTCCTGGAAGAACTTGGCCGGTAAGCTGCTCTCGTCCTGCGGTTCAAAGAATTTGAAAGACAGGACCTCTTCATCCTGATAGAAGGGTTCCGTGGGACCGGCGGCAAAGGCTTCCGTTTCCTCTTCGACTGAATCGGCTGGGAGTGCCTCGGCCGGCTGCTCTTCGGACGCCTCCATGACGATGGATTCCACCTCGATCTCGGGCAGATCGTCGGCGACCATCTCGATGGGTGCTATCTCCATTTCGGGTGGCACCTCGACGACGGCCTCCATGGGCTCGGCCTCGATCTCGGGCAGATCGTCGGCGACCATCTCGATGGGTGCTATCTCCATTTCGGGTGGCACCTCGACGACGATCTCCTGCGGAGCTTTCACCACATCCTCCACGGAGTCCAGCGTGATTTCGGGCAAGACCGGCGGCGACTCTTCCGCGACCGGTTCCTCGACGACCGGTTCCTCGACGGCGGGGTCTTCGGCCACGGGTTCTGTCTCAGCCTCTTCCTGCGGTACCTCTTCCTCGGCCTCCGCTTCGGCTACCGGTTCGTCCGGGGGCGTTTCTTCTTCCCATTCCGCGGCAACGACCGGCTCTGCTTCGACGGATTGATCCTCGATCTCTTCCGGAGTGTCGTCGGCGACCCCTTCCGCCGGGGGGGCCTCAGGCTGTGCCTGCGACTCCTCCTCCACGTCCTCAAGCACTTCGTCCAGCCCTTCAAAATCGAGGGTAACTTCTTCATCGGTCGCGGCCTGGTCCTCGGGGACAACACCCTCCTCGGCAGCCACCTCTTCGACAGCTACGGCTTCGGCCACAACGTCTGAGGCCGCTTCATCTTCCACAGCTTCGTCCTCGGACGCTACGGCTTCGTCGATTTCTGAGGATGCGGAGATCCGGTCTTCCTGCGCCAGATCCTTGGCCGCCTGTGCCAGTTCGGGCGACACTTCGGGGATACCCGGTAACTCGGCAAGCAGATCGGGAAACGCATCATCCTCTTCTTGCTCGGGGGTCTCGGCAATGAGGGCCGCGGCCACCGCTTTGGCCTCTTGATCTTCAGCGCTTTCCCTGGGTTCGCGCCGGGTACTGGTCGGGTGCCAGCCGGCGCTCAGTAAATTTCCCCCCCCGAAGCGTGCGAGCAATTCCAATTCCGACGACAGGAAGGCCCGTAGTTGGGCGACGAGTTCGTCCCGGCGTCCCGTTATTTCTTCGATTTCCTGCTGCACTTGATCGCGTTCCTGGATCGAGGCACGGGTTAGCTCTTCGGCATCGGCCTTTGCTTTCTGCAAGACGAGCGACGCCTCCTGCTTCGCATTCTCCAGGGCTTGCTGCGAGTTTTGCCGCGCCGTCTGAAGCGCCTCCTGCAACGCTTCTTCGACCCGCTCGTAATGCTCCAATTTTGCCTTCAGTTCGACGATCTTGTCTTCGGCGCGCCGCTGATCGGCCCGTAGTTCCTCCCATTGGCCGGCAAGCATGTCGAGAAAGGCCTGCACCTCCTCTACGTCATAACCACGAAGCGTTCGTGCAAAATCTTGTTTCTTAATGTCGAGCGGGGAGAGTTTCATGCTTCCAGAGGGTTGATTGTTAATGGCCTGACGTGTGATCGGTCAGACAACAAGCCAAGGTTTATTCATCCAAAATGTTTCAGCGTTAAGTCGATGCCAGCAACAGGTTCATCCGGAGCGTGAGCCGAAGAGGGCCGTCCCAACACGTATGTGGGTGGCTCCTTCCTCGATGGCCACTTCGAAGTCACCGCTCATCCCCATCGAAAGATACTGCATCCGTACGTGCGGATGGGCCGGTTGGTCGTAGGTTTCGAATACCTCGCGGAGGCGTCGAAACTGCGGACGCACCTCTTCCGGATCATCCGTAGGCGCAGCCAGCGTCATCAGGCCGACCACGAGCAGGTGCTCGTATTCAGCCAGGCGGTTCACCATGTCAAAGGCCGCCTCGGGCATCAGGCCGAACTTGCTGGCTTCGCCCGAAACGTTGACCTGCACGAGGCAGGGGAGCACGCGTCCTGCCTGGACAGCACGCCTGTCGAGTTCGGCAGCAAGGCGCAGGCTGTCGAGGGCATGAAACACATCGGCAACCGCCACGACGTCTTTCGCCTTGTTGCGCTGCAAATGACCGATCATGTGCCAGCGAACGTCGCCGCCGTGGATCGTCCCCGGTATCGCGGCTGCCTTCCGGTTCAACTCCTGCACCCGGTTCTCTCCGAAGTCGCGCAACCCGGCGTCACGAGCGGCGGCTACGATCTCCTCCGGGAACGTCTTCGAGACCCCGATCAAGGTGATTTCATCGGTCCGGCGTCCCGCCCGTTGGCAGGCTTGTGCTATGCGTTCCTGGACAGCCTCCAGTCGGTCTGCAATAGCCCGAACGTTTACCTGTACATCGATCATCGTACTCAGCCTTGAGTTTCGGCATTTAGCGACAAGCCTTAAGCTCGGATCGGATCCATACCCCCCAAGTCGAGCCCGGCATGCCGCCAGGCTCCAGGCCGTTTCAACATCGGAACATTAGACCGTTTAACATTCAACAATGTACGTTGTAACTCAAGAAAAAAGGACAAGCCTTCTCTGTATCTTCTCTTACACTTCAGCCCGCAACACCTCCAGCGGTGGGCGGGCATAGACTCCCCGGCTGTTGAACAGGCCGATCCCGATCGTCAGGCCCGTGACGATAACGACGGCGGCGAGCATCAACACCGGTGCCGCTACAAACGGCGTCTCGAAGACGAAGGCGGCCAACGCCCAGCTCGCCCCTATCGACAGCGCGAGGCCCGTGGATGTTGCCAGGACGCCCAGAAACAGGTATTCGATCAGCATGATTTTGAATACCTGCCGCTGCGACGCGCCCAGCGTCTTCAGTAGGACGCTCTCTTCGATACGCTGGTAACGACTGACCATAACGGCTCCCGCCAGCACGAACAGGCCCGTCAGCACGCTGAAGAGCGCCATGAAGCGAATCACGAAGCTGATCCGCCCGAAGATCTCGTCGAAGACGGTCAGGATGAGCGAGAGGCTGATCGACGAGACATTCGGGTAGGCCCGCACCATAGCTGCTTGCAGCCGGGCCGTCGCCTCGTCGGTCTCGGTGCGGGTCATGAGCACGTGCATCTGGGGCGCTTGCTCCAGCGCACCCGTAGGAAAGACGAAATAAAAATTGGTCTGCATCCGCTGCCAGTCTACTTCGCGTATGCTGCTGATAACCGTGGCGACGGAGACCCCCTGCACGTCGAACACGATGGTGTCGCCAAGGGTGACCTCCAACAGGTCCTCGGCCAGTTCCTGCTCGATGGACACGGGAACCACGTCTGGCTTTCCAGACACCGCCCCCTGAAAATCGCCTTCGATCAGCTTCTCCGAGGCAATCAGCCGGTCGCGATAGGACGAGCGGTATTCGCGACGCTGCGCCCAGTTAAGCCGTACCGTTGAGTCGGCCCGCATCTCTTCGATGGTGCGGCCCTTGATGGCTGAGATCCGCATCGTCACGATGGGAGCCTGGCCGATGACGGGAAGCCCCTGATCACGAACCAGTTCCGACACACCCTCGACCTGATGCGGCTGGATATCGAACATCACGAGGTCGGGGCGGTCTCCGCCTCCGGCAAGCTGGATCTGCGACAACAACGTCCGCTGGACGAGCACCATCGTCATGATGAGGAAGGTGCCCAACCCGAGCGCCAGCATCAGCAGGAGCGTCTGGTTGTGAGGCCGGTAGAGGTTGGCGAGCCCCTGCCGCCACGGATACGTCCACGACGACGGGAAGAACTTCCGCGCCAGCACCATGATGCCTTTCGCCACAACCGCCAGCAGACCGAAGACGACGGCCATGCTCGCGGCATAGGCAATCCCAACGGCCGCATCCTGTGCCTGTGCCGCAGCGAAGACGACGAGGCCCGCCGCAATCAACCCGTAGATCAGCCAGCCTACCACATCCCGGCGGGGGCGTTCTTCTTCGAAGGCCGACCGCAACGCACGGAGGGGCGAGATTTTACGCACGGTCAATAGCGGCAGCAAGGCAAAGAGCATCGTCACACTGAGCCCCACCCCGAAGCCGGCAGCCAACGCCGACCAGGAAAGGGCAAAATCGACCTCGACCGGTAGAAAGTCGGCAACGACGCGCGGAAGCACGACCTGAATCCCGAGCCCCAGCAGGCACCCCAGCACACTCCCCACCAGCCCCATGACGGTCGCCTGGTGCAGGTAGATCCAGAAGGTACGGCGCGCCTGTGCCCCCACACAGCGCAATACGGCTACCGTCTCCAGGCGCTGCTTGACGTACACGTGCACAGCACTCGCCACACCCAGCCCGCCCAGCAACAACGCAATGAAACCCACCAGGCTCAGGAACCGGTACAGGTTGCCCAGGCCCTCTCCCCAGTTTTCCTGTGCCTCGACCACCGTATCCACGCCTACTTCGCGTTCGCGCAGGCGAGGGCGGAGTGTTTCGGCCAGGGCCTCCACGTCGATGCTCCGCTCCGGCTCGAACTGGATGAACACCTCGTATTCGGCCCGACTGCCAAAGCCGATGAGCGTCGTGTCCATGTGGGCCAGCGGAATGTAGATCCGCGGGCTGAACAACATGATCGCCGCCGACTCGCGCGGGGTCTTGAGCAACTTGCCCGTCACGCGGTAGCGCAGGTTGCCGACCTGCACCGAGTCGCCGACCGCGACGCCGAACTCGGTCATAAGCGACCCGTCGACGAGTGCATTTCGGCCCGAAAGGTAGGTCCGGGCGGCTTCCGGCGGATCGGTTTCTATGGCCCCGTAAAAGGGATATCCGCCTTCGTGCGCCCGCACCGTCGCCAGCCGCGTTTGCTCCGTCTTCGGGAAGTAGGCCATGGATGCAAACGACACGCGGCGGGCCTGCTCGCCTCCGAGCGAATCGATGAGCACCTCCATCTCATCCGTGAAAGGTGCGTCGCTTTCGAGGCTCATGTCGGCTCCGAGCAACGTCCGGGCCTGTTCATCAACAGCACGCTCCAGATTCTCACCGAACGAGTTGATCGCCACCAGCGCCGCCACGCCGATGACCATCGACGAGAGAAACAGCAAGAGCCGCTTTCGGCTTCCTCGGCTCTCCCGCCAGGCCATCTTCCAGGTCCACTTGTCTAGCACGATGCTCAGGATTTAATGAAACGAAAAGGCTGCGTTTGGTTATTGGGAATTGGTTATTGGGAAATAGAGAAGCGTGCGCATCTACGCCTTCCCCCATTTCCCATTTCCCGTTTCCCATTTTCCATTCCCCCATTTCCCGTTTCCCATTCCCCGTTCCCCATCAAGTCAGGATGCCATGGCCCGGAAGGCAGAGGGAGCACCGTCAGCAACATCATCCGAGACGACACGGCCGCCGCGAAGCCGCAGCACGCGGTCGGTCTGCGCGGCCAGGCTCAGGTCGTGCGTGACGACGACCAGCGTGGTGCCCGCCGTCCGGTTGAGATCGAAAAGCAGGCGTTGAATGGTCTGCCCGGTATCGGTATCCAGGTTGCCGGTCGGTTCGTCGGCAAAGAGGATCTTCGGGCGGTTGGTGAACGCCCGCGCCAGCGATACCCGCTGCTGTTCGCCGCCGGAAAGCTGGGTCGGATAATGATGCAACCGGTCGGCCAGACCGACCTGCTCAAGCAATTCCCGCGCACGCGCTCCGGCGTTGCGCTCGCCGCGTAACTCGGCAGGCACCATCACGTTTTCCAGCGCCGTGAGCGTGGGGATGAGTTGAAACGTCTGGAAGACAAAGCCGACATACTGGTTGCGCACGGCGGCCCGTTCGTCCTCGGTAAGGGGTCCCAGGTCGATGCCGTTGAGGCGCACGGTGCCCCCGCTGGGAGCGTCGAGCCCGGCACACAGGCCCAGCAACGTCGTCTTGCCGCTGCCCGAGGGTCCCACGATAGCGACGGTCTGGCCCTCCGGAACCGAAAACGTAACGTCTTGAAGAACCGTCAGCGTGCGGGACCCACTGCGGTACGTTTTCGTTAGCTGGTGAACGTCGAGAATGATAGAGTCTGCCATAAGAAACGAAACGGTAAACGCGGCTCTGCTGGAGCACGCGATGATGGTCACGCGATGAAACGAATGAGAACTCGGACGCTATACCCGTATGCCCTGCTGTGTGTTCTGCTGCTAGCCGGATGCGGCGGAGCCGAATCGGCCCCGGACACGCCCTCGCCGGTCCCTGCAACAACCGACACCGAAGCGCCCTCCACGCCCCCCCCCACCGACACGGCCCCGCTCCGGGTCGTGGTGCTGGGCAACAGCATCGCCGCCGGCTACGGCCTCGACCCCGAGCAGGCATTCCCGGCTCTGCTCCAGCAAAAAGTCGACTCGCTGGGATGGAACGCCTCCATCGTCAACGCAGGCGTCAGCGGCGAAACGACGGCGGGCGGCCTCAGCCGCATCGACTGGCTCTTGCAAGACCGTGTGGACGTCCTGGTGTTGGAACTGGGGGGCAATGACGGGCTACGGGGTACGCCCACGGAGGTTACGAAAGCCAACCTGCAAGGGATCATCGACAAGACCCGCGCGCGCTACCCGCATGCCCGCATCGTGCTGGCCGGCATGCAGATGCCCACGAATCTAGGCCCGACCTACACACGGCGCTTCCGCACCCTCTTCCCGGAACTGGCCGAGGAGAACGACGCCGTCCTCATCCCGTTCCTCCTCGAAGGCGTCGGCGGGATCCCCCGCCTGAATCAACCCGACGGCATCCACCCGACGGCCCAGGGCCACCGCATCGTCGCCGACACGGTGTGGGACGTCCTGAAGCCGGTGATTGAGGCGTTACGGGTCGAAGCATAAACCGGCGCAAGGGATAGATCACCTCGGGCAACCGACCTGCCGAGACGACGGAGGTCGAGACCGCACACACTCCTACGTATCACCATGAAAGCACCCACCATCCATGCATCCGTCCTCGACCGAATTGCCGACACGCCCCTGGTCGAGCTCAATAAGATCGTGCCCGAAGGCTACGCGCGGGTTCTGCTGAAGCTGGAGTCGGAGAACCCGACCGGCAGCATGAAGGACCGAATGGCCCTCGCCATGATCGAAGCTGCCGAAAAGGACGGCCGCTTGCCGGAGGGAGGCCGTGTCATCGAATATACCGGAGGGAGTACGGGGGTCTCGCTGGCGCTGATCTGTGCGGTCAAGGGGTATCCGATCAGCATCGTCACGTCGGATGCGTTCAGTGCGGAAAAACGCAAGCATATGGCCGCTTTCGGCGCGGAGCTGACCCTGGTACCCAGCGTCGATGGCGGGATGGACGAAGCCTTGACCCACAACATGATCGAAGCGGCTCGCCGGATTACCCGGAAGACGGGTGGGTTTTGGACGGATCAACTGAACAACGCCGACCAGCTAACGGCCTATCACACGATGGGAAACGAAATCTGGGAACAGACCGGCGGACAGGTGGATGCCTTCGTTCAAAGCACCGGGACTGCCGCGTCCGTACGCGGTGTGGCCGAAGCGCTTCGTACGCACAGGGACGACGTCCTTATTGTTGCCGTGGAACCGCGCGAGTCTGCGGTCCTGTCCGGCGAACCCTCGGGCGTGCATAAGATCGAAGGCGTGGGAGCCGGCTTTGTGGTTCCCCTCTGGGATCCGAGCGTGATTGACGAGATAGCCAGGGTCTCGACCGACGAAGCCATGGACATGGCGCGTCGGCTGGCGAAAGACGAAGGCCTCTTTGCCGGCACCTCGACCGGGGCCAATCTCGTGGCGGTGCTGGACGTAGCCCGCCGCCTTGGTCCGGACGCCACCGTCGTGACGGTCATGTGCGACTCGGGCCTCAAGTATCTCAGCACGGCGCTCTACCGCCATGCATGAGCAGTCGTGGGACGGGGGGCTCTCGTTATTGCGTGCTGACGGACCCGATAATACCTCACTACTCCGATTCTGAGTCGTTGCCCGGAGGAGCGAGCGTACCCAGTTGTTGGCGCATCCCCAAAATGTCAGCGACCGTCCACTGCTCAACGATCTTGCCATCGACGATCCGGTGAATGGCAATCTCAGGCATCGTGACCTCTTTTCCGTGCGATGGTTCGCCCTCAAACGTGCCACGTGACGTGAAGCGCGTGACAACAAAGTCGCCTTCGGCTACAACGTGTTCCACCGTCTCGTTCCAATTCGGAAATCGAGTGCGTGCGTCTATAACGAACGCCTTAAACGCATCACGACCGTGTGTGTCGGGGCGTCCGGTCCAGTGCCCGACGAACTCCGCGTCATATATCTCGTCTGCAGCTTCCATGTCGCCGCTGCTCCAGACCTCCGCATGTGCCCGAAGGACAAGGGCCTTGTTGGCCTCCAAGCTTCTACTATCATCGACGGCTTGACATCCTGGCCCGAACATCGCAACGAGAAATAGAAACGTTATCTTTCGCATACCTCGATACCTCAAGAAACGTCTTGGCTCGAAGGGCAACCCGGTGCCCTTCCGCCTGATTTAGTACCACCGAGTCTGAGAGAGATTCGACAAGATAGGGCTTGATCGCTTCACGCGCGCAGGCGGTGAAACCCCGACTTTCAATCTCGGTCCTGAGGAACCGGCCTACGGCTTCGTCTCCGATTCGATGCCGGCGTGTGGGTCAACCCGTCAACCCTGCGCCTGCGGGAGGCCGCTCCCGCGCAGCATGCCTAAACAACAACGCCGAGCCGACGAACAGCGCGACGAAGAACCCATTCACGCCGACGATTTCCAGCGGTCCGCTCACAGGCGAACCCATCCCGGCGACCAGCGCAATCGCAGCCACCAGCGCCTGAGCGAGCGCCGTCGCGAATAACGCCAGGGCCATTCCACGGGGTTGGAAGCGAGCAATGAAGGCACCGACGACTCCGACGGCGAGCACCCCGAAATACATCAAGTTGGCATCGTTGTCCTCAGACCCGATGAGGCCGACGGCAACGTTTACCCAGACGAGGAGGAATGCTGCCGCGAGCGCAACACCGGCAGCCGTTTTGTACGCGGTATTGCCTGTCATCCTCGCAGCCAGTTCAAAAGTGACACCGGCGCCGACCAGGAGGGCACCGAAGACAACGAAATCGAACACATCCCAGTTCACGGTGAACTGCATCGCAACCAGGGGCAGCAGCAGAATGAGCCCTGCGACGGACCAGGCCGCTATCCTCCAACGGTTCACGTGCCCTCTGCCTCCGTTTTCAGTGTTCCCTTCCATTGTCTTTCCTCCGTGTTTGTCCATGTTCATCGTTCTTTGAAGATTGCGCGTGGGTCAACCCGTCAATCCGGCCCCCGCCGGAGGTCGCACACGCGCAACATACCGAAACAACAACGCCGATCCGACGGCTGCGACGGTGCACAGCAGGGTCGTATACGCAATGATTCCGGCAACCAGCAGCCACAGCGGGTATTCGGCATTCGGCGTCCCCAGAGCAAACGGAAGCACGCCCAATAGCAGACCGGCCACCGCCCCCCAGGCGGCGATTCGGGGAAGCGACACCTCATCGAATCTACGACCGCTCTCTGCGATCCGAAGGATCACGGAAAAGATCACACCGCCGAAGAAGCCGGGGTAGGCGAACACCGGAATCCAGATATCGACGACGTCCGGGGCATGGGGAAAGAGGGTGTAGAAGACCACGACACCCAGCATACCGACGAGCGTACATCCGACTGCCCAGGTCAGGCCCAATCCGATGGCACCGCGGATGATTCTAAGCCACTTCTTCATGACTAATCCCGTTTCAAAGTACTTTACAATATAAAGTTAAATCCGATACGTGTCAACCCAGATCTACGTCATCGTGGTGCTACGGCATTATGAGGTGCCTCTTGATAGATGACGGTGGCTGCTGAGGTAGCCATCGGCAGCGATGCTGCTGCTCGGTATCGGGTCGCATAACCGGACAGCAAGAGCCATCGCAGATTCCCGAAGGAAAAGGGGTTGGGTACAACGCCCTGGGTAGGGGTAAAATTCAACGAGAAAACCCGCGCAGCATCAAGCAGAGGGTGGCATGCAGACGAAGCCGAGGTTCTTTTTCTCGGTCAGGGAGCGTTTGTCCTTGACATTGGAGGTTATAAACGGGATATGCCGCTCCTTGAGTAAGACAGTCACGGATTTCTACCAAGTAGACTGCGTAAGGCCTCCCGCTCACGCACCAGTTGCTCAAGCCACCCTCGGTGCATCCTCGCAAAATCCGGCCTGGGATAGTCATAACGCTGCCCGCTCCAGTAAGCTATTTCATGTTCCGTATTCTTGCAGGTCTTCTCGATCAGATCGAGCGCTTGTTCAGGCGTTAGCCTTGTAATGGCCTCATCGGTATAGCCATAGCCCATGCCTGATTCGGAATCGTGGTCATACAAATAGGAATAATAGGTGCCACATTCCGGACATTTCCGTACTTGTTCGGATCCATGCTGCCCGTAGCCTCCCAAGACCAGGAGTTGCTCTACCTGCTCGGGCAGTCGCTCGTCCGTGTGCAGGGTCTCCACAAATTTGCGGTCAGGAATACCGCTGCAAATGGAGCATGTACTTGCCGGCATCGGTTTTTCTTCAGGCCTCGTAATCTCCTGGAATCAACGCGGTATTCGGGAACAGCTTGCTTTGGTGAAAAGCACAGCTTCTCTTGCACGGCATAACGGGTGAAGTTCTAGGGCCGCAGGAACACGCGCAGCATCGAGCAGATGGTGGCATACAGGCCAGGCGAGACCGAAGATCTTTTTCTTAGTTCGGGACCGTTTTGCCCTTGACAAAAAGAGGCCATGAAGAGGTTATGCCTGACCCCGTGCGTTGCCACACACCAGCGCTGATCCGCTCTTCTGTTGCCGGTCTAAAGTGTTACCCATCTACCCGGCTCCTACAGCCACTAACGCCAGCCAATCATGACTCGCGAGTCAAAAAACGGACCTTCGCTTTCGACGCCGTCTAAGAGCCACTGAGAAACATCGCCGCGAGAGACTCTAGAAAGCAGCCGGTAGCGATCGACAACCCGCACCTTCGACGTAGGAGGACCGTCGACGAGAGTAACCGGTCTAACAACTAGCCAGTCGAGGCCACTCGCTGTGTATTGCTGTTCCATGCGGTCCAGATCTCGGTAAGCGAGACCGATCGAGCTGTGATCGAGGAACCACCTCAGAACGGGGGACAGACGGTGCCGGCTGTCACCAACGCCGGCAGCACTAATGGCGGCCCCCCTGGACACGTTATGGTTTGCCATGGCCGCAGTAATGTATCTGGCGCTTCGCGCAGCAATGTCATCCGGGGAATCCAGCTTCGACCATGGGTTTCGTGGGTTCTTTCTCTTGGGACCAAGGCACGAGACCACGGCATCCTGTCCTTCGACCGCCTTGAGCACGGTCATCGGTTCAAGCACCGAGCCCCTCATGACCTCCACTCCCGAAGGTGCCTCGAAATCCGTTCCCGGTCGAACCACGACCCTCAAGCTGTGTCCCCGTCTGTGAGCGAGTCTAACGGCCCATTGGCCGCACCTTCCGCTCGCACCAAGGATCAGGAGTCTCATAGTGCCCAAGCCGGCTACGAATTAGCGTGCAGAGGAGAACGGGGTTGGTAGATGAAGATAGCATTTTTCTTATGAAGCATT
>JBHHWM010000027.1:0-31329 GCA_046756545.1 Rhodothermales bacterium
GTATGCACGATGAGCTTGCCCAGGTGAAAGTTACGTTCCAGCAGGTCTTGCGATACGTCGAGGTGTTGGATGCGCCGGAGCGGGACAATCGTACGCACGCGGTTAAAGATGCCGCGTTCCAGGTACAGTTCTTCGGGGCGCAGGTCGAACCGCCAGAAGCGGTAGCGCAGGCGGGGTAGCAGCAGCGTGAGCGTCACGCCAAGGAGGATGACGAGGCCCGTCAATACGCCAAAAGGCAGCAGCCGGTCAGGGTCGAAGAGTTGGAAGACGTCGTAGGTCAGCACGACGAAGCCGATGATTGCCCAGCCGAGGCTGAGCTTGATTGTCCATACCGACTTGATGGCCGGGTCGAGGGGTTGCATAGTCTGCGAAAAAAAGGATCCTTCGGGTATTCCGGTTGCGCCGTTGAAATCTCATACGATGTGGAGGGGCGGAAGGATCGTGTGAGGGCGCAAACGGATGAACCGTCCGGGGTGTCTCTCGTTACATCTTGAGGATGAACAGCGCTACGGAGGGCTGCTTTCCAGCGAAGTTAAAGAAGGGAAGCGAATGGCACAAAAAAAGATCAGTATCCTGGGGTGTGGCTGGCTCGGCCTGGCGCTGGGAGAGCATCTGGTGCGTCAGGGCTATCAGGTGAAAGGCTCGACGACATCGGCGGAAAAACAGGAGCGCCTCGCGGCGGTCGGTATTGCCCCCTATCTCTTGAGGCTCAATCCATGGGTTCACGGCAACGAGGTCGCCGACTTCTTCCAGTCCGATGTGCTGTTCCTCAATATTCCTCCGGGGCGTCGCCGGCCGGATGTGGAGACGTTTTTTGTCAAACAGATAAAATCACTCCTGAAGGAATTGCATTATGGGTCCATCGATTTCGTGGTGTTTGCCAGTTCGACGTCGGTCTACCCGAATCTGAATACGGTGGTCGTTGAGGATGATGTAGGCAAAGCCAAACTGTGGAGCCCAACGGGGCGCGCCTTGCTCATGGCCGAGCGGTATCTTCTAGGAGACACCCACTTCGACACGACGGTGCTGCGCTTCGGCGGGCTCTACGGGTATGAGCGACAACTCGGCCGATTCCTTTCTGATCGGAAGGAAGTGAAGAACGGGGAGGCTTCCGTCAACCTCGTCCATCGCGATGATTGCATCGCCGTGGTAGAGGCAATCATCAGAAAGGATGTGCGCGATGAGGTGTTCAACGTCTGCTCGGATGAACACCCGACGCGTAGAACCCTTTACACGTCCCATGCGGAGCGTCTGGGGTTGCCCTCTCCGGTTTTTGCGGATGACGGAGCGCCCTCGTTCAAGATCGTAGATAATAGCAAACTAAAAGAACGTCTGGACTTTCGTTTTCGGTATCCGGATCCTCTCGACGATGCACCGTGATTTAGACAGGCAGTGATCCACGTCTCCGTAACACCGGCATTGGCTTGGCGCACTCAAATGGAGATTGTAGCACGGAGAGGCGGGTGCCCCCGAAGAAGGCAGGAGACCTTCGAAAAACGAGGTGTTTTCACCCCCACATAATCCAACACACACATGCAGATTGACACCGTATCCCCCTCAACGACGGCAGGGACCCTCGCTACGCGGTACCTCGCCGTACGCCGGTTCACCGAATGGCTTTGCGAACCCCTGGAAGTGGAAGATTACGTCGTCCAGACAGTGACGGAGGTTAGTCCGGCCAAGTGGCACCTGGCCCATGTAAGCTGGTTCTTCGAAACGTTCATCCTGAAGCCGTATGCGCCGGGCTACGAACCGCTCAACCCCGTGTATGCGTACCTCTTCAATTCGTACTACGTTCAGGCCGGAGAACGTCACGAGCGGGCACAGCGCGGGTTCCTCACCAGGCCGACCGTCGAAGAGGTGTACGCCTATCGCGCGTATGTAGACGAGCACATGCTGGCGTTGCTTGAATCGGCGGGCGGAGAAGGGTTGCAGGAAATAGCTCCCCTCGTCGACATCGGGCTCCATCACGAACAGCAGCACCAGGAGTTGTTTCTTACCGACATCAAGTGCGTCTTTTCGGTGAATCCGCTGTATCCGGTCTATCGTGAATCACGGCCTCTAACCAACGTTTCCGTACTTTCCCTCGACTGGGTCCCGTTCGAGGAAGGACTCTGCCGGATCGGGTACGAGGGCGACGGTTTCTACTACGATAACGAGGGGCCGCGCCATCGCCACTTCCTCCGGGCCTATGCGCTCTCCAACCGGCTGGTGACCAATGCTGAGTACCTTGCCTTCATGGAAGACGGCGGCTACGAACGACCGGAGTTATGGCTCTCGGAAGGCTGGGCCACGTGCGAAGAGCACGGCTGGACGGCCCCGCTCTACTGGGAAGAACGGGACGGACGCCGGGTTTGCTTCACCCTGGCCGGCCTGCGCGAAGTGGCGCTCGATGCTCCGGTCTGCCACGTCAGCTATTTCGAGGCGGATGCGTATGCTCGCTGGGCCGGGGCGCGTTTACCCACGGAACAGGAATGGGAGGTTGCCGCAGGAACGGTACCCATCCAGGGGAACTTTGTAGAGCATGGGCACAACCATCCTGTACCTGCCGGAACCGCTGGGGTGGAAGAGGGTCCGCTGCTCCAGATGTACGGCGACGTGTGGGAGTGGACACGGAGTCCCTATTCGCCCTATCCCGGCTACGAACCCCTGCCCGGTGCCATCGGCGAGTACAACGGAAAGTTCATGTGCAACCAGTTCGTGCTCCGAGGGGGATCGTGCGCGACGTCCGTCACGCACATTCGCCCGACGTATCGCAACTTCTTTCCTCCCGATGCTCGCTGGCAGTTCATGGGAATACGGCTGGCAAAGGATCTTTAGACGAAGACGGAGAACAGAACGCATCCGGTATGAATCCTGCCGTATCCGAAACGCTGCAACTCATCGACTATCGCGCGGAAACCACGACGTTTCTCGACGAGATCGTAGAGGGGTTGCTGAAGCCGCAAAAGTTCATTTCAAGCAAGTTTTTCTACGATGTGCGGGGATCTCAACTCTTCGACGAGATTTGTGAGCTTCCGGAATACTACCTGACGCGCACAGAGATGGCCCTCATGCAGCGGTACATTGGGGAGATGGTCGAAAGAATAGGTCCCCACTGCCTCTTAGTTGAATACGGGAGCGGCAGCAGCCTGAAGACCCGCATTCTCCTCGATCATCTGCCTGAACCGGCCGGATACGTCCCCATCGACATCTCGCGGGAGCACCTGCTACAGTCGGCCATGGCGCTGTCGGCGGCGTATCCCGGATTGCAGGTGATGCCGGTCTGTGCCGACTACACGACCGAATTCAGGCTGCCCGATTTAGACGGTGCGCGTGCCGTTGTCTATTTCCCGGGCTCCACCGTCGGCAACTTCGAGCCGGACGAAGCCCGAGCCTTTCTACAACGCATCGCACAGATCGTGGGGCCGGGCGGCGGCCTGCTCATCGGCGTGGACCTTAAGAAAGAGGTGGCCCTGATCGAAGCGGCCTATAATGACGCGCAGGGTGTGACGGCGGCCTTCAATAAAAACATGCTGGCACGTATCAATCGGGAACTGGGCAGCAACTTCGACCTCGATAGGTTCGCCCATCACGCCTTTTACAACGAAGAGCATGGACGGATTGAGATGCACCTCGTCAGCCTCGACAACCAGTGCCTGCGGGTCGGAGATGTGCAGATACCCATCCAGAAGGGAGAGACGATCTTGACGGAGTATTCCTATAAGTATAGCCTGGAAGATTTTGCGGCCATTGCTGCGAAGGCCGGATTCGATGTGGAGCAAGTTTGGGTGGATGATCACCGGCTCTTCAGCGTGCAGGATCTCGTTGCTCGTTAGTCCGGCGAACGAACACGCCGGGAACTCCTCTTCGGTGCACCGTTTCCTCGATTCTTCGTCTCAGTCCAGCCGGGTTAAAAATACCGATAGTGCCCGATGATTTCGTAGGCGAAGAGGATATCTTCCATCCGGGCTCCGGCCCCGATATTGTGGACGAGCAAAAACCGAGAGGTCCCCGGAGCGTGCACATTGGCGACGATGCCTGTGTGCAAGCGCCCTCCCGGTAACCGCCAGGCTACCACGTCGCCGGGCACGTAGTGTGACGGGTCGTCGGACAGGGGGAGCGCTTTACCGGCCCGCTCGAAGAACGTCATGAGGTTGGGCACGCGCCGGTGGTCGATGTTAGCGTCGGGACGGGAGAGGCCCCAGAGTTGAGGATAGGCCCAGAAGGCGGCTTTCATATCTTCATGCACGAGCACCTGCAAATCGACGCCGACGGCACGGAAGGCACGGACTACCACGTCGGTGCAGACTCCTCGATCTGAGGGCACATCGCCTCCCGGATAGGCCAGTCGCCGGTATGCCGGATCGTAGTAGATCGTCTGCCCGACCTGTTCGATCGCCGCCTCGACGATCTGCACGGTCGTACTATCCTGCGCCAGCACAGGCGGCATGCCTGCGAGAAGCATCAATGTGCCCGCAATTGCTGCTATCCGGCTATTCATAACCGTGCTGATTCTTCAGGGAAGGACTTCTTGCAGGCCCGATGGCAGCCGTGGAGAAGAGAGGAGTTCACTGAATTCAGCCCACCGCTTCTCCGGCTGATCTTCCGTCCCGCCCCGGCTTTCGATGTAGGCTTTTACCAGGTCTTGACCCAGGTTATAGTTGATCACGTAGCTCCTATACGTGTCGATGAAACGGACGCGCTGGCGGGCTCGCTCGATGGGCATAAGCGCGTAGGTAGCCAGCCACTCCGCTGCCGCATCGGCGTCGATCTCTCCGTTGAGATAGCGCCGAGCGGCCTCGTTCCCGGCATAGCTCAACTGCCCCGTAAGGTCTTCCACGTCATAGTATTCTTCCACGCGGTCGGGGTCGAGGCCGGCCAGAGGGAACAGCACCTCCCGTTCGAAAGCCAGGCGTTCATCGCGTGGGAAGGCGACCTCGATGCCGTAATTGGCGCTTCCTTCGGCAATCAGCGACTGCGGGCTGAACAACGGATAGACGGAGAATTCCACCCAGCCGCGCTCTTTCACCAGGTGCTGTTCGAGCAGGGCGTTGTAGAGGTGATGGCCGGGATAGCCCTCGTGCGAGGCCAGGTCCACCGCCCGGTCGATGTAGATGGGCAGGTCGGTGTTGACTTGAATCAGGCTATGCGCATCGCCCTGATACCAGTTGTAGCCGCTCCAGGGCTTATCCCTCACGTACTCGACCACGAAGCTTTCATCGTCGGGCAGGTCGATGTATTGCCTGGTCCGTCGTTGCGCCTCTTGGATCGCGGCTGTAAAGACGGTATCCAGCTTCTCCGGGGGAATGATAAAGTCCTGCTTGAACCGTTCATAGCGTTCGACGAGAGGGCCGTCGCCGTGTAGTTTGGCTTCGAGTTGGCGAAGCACCTCCTCGAAGTGGCTCTCGGGGTGGGTGGGAGGCTCGGCGTCGTATAGGGCGAGGGCTTCTTCGTCGAAGCTGAAGGTCGTGCCTTCGAGCATGTCTACGCGCGATGCCAGGGCCTGCAACTGCTTGAGCAGATACTGCCGGCGGAGTTGGAGGAGTTCGTCCTCTTCTGTGGAGGGCAGGGCCTCCAGTGCATCAAGCAAGGATAGCGCCTCTTCTCGGATCGCTTCTAGCGGCTTTTGTGCCGTTTCGGCCTCAGCCTGCCATGCCTCGGGCCCGTAATAGGCATCCACGTATCCGCCGTCGTGCTGCCCGACGGCCAACACCAGCTTCACATACGATGCGGCAATACGATTCATCTCGGAGGAAGAGGCAGGGTTCGATGGTTGAGGACCGCATCCGGCGGACCCTATGCCAAGCAAGAGGGCGAAGAAAAAGACACAGATATGCGATGGCGAAGCAGGCTCTCTCTGGTTGTTCATCGTTCAGATTATTACAGGGTCAGGCAGGTGTTGCCCGCATGGGGCGCATCCTTCGAAAGGGTGATTCCGGTTGACAGCGTTTTGGATTAACGATCCTCGGAAGGGAGAAATTGCGCCGGGATGGGGTTATCGTCTCGTTCGCTGTCGAAGATCCAGGCTGTGATCCAGTAGCGATTCCCGTCGTGATACAGTTGGATGCTGTTGATGCCTCGTCCACGGACCGGACCGTCTTCGGCATCACGCCAGGCGTAGGTACTCCAGACGTGCGTCACGTTGCCGAAGGTCTGGGTCACGCGATGGATCTCTTCTTCGTAGAACGCCGGATTGCCTCCCGATTGCGCCATGTCATGATACTCGATGAGGGTCATGTTGCGGATGAAGGGGGTCCCCTCTCGATCCTTCCCGGTGATGATGGCGCGGGCGTCGGGATGATGCAGGGACTGGTCGCGTTCGGTCTGACGGGGTTCGCCCGCCGGTCCGGAGACGACCTCGTAGTAGGCTTTTATGATGCCGTCGAGTGTCGTGACATCTTCGGGGAGAGGATAGGGCGATGTCGAATCTTGCGCAACGGAGGGCATGACGATGAAGCTGAAAGCGAGAAGCAGGACCGGGAAGAAAGCGGCAGCGTGTTTTCGAATGATCATGTTGAGGGTCTTGATGGTGAAGGAGCGCTTGGGAAAGGGCCTATTGGGGAAAATACCGAATTTGCAAGACGATATCTTCCAGAGAAGGGTTCACTCAAATTTCCTGAGAGGAGTGTAACCTACGGGCTTGTGACGGGGTCAACTTGCATAAGTCCCCGCGTCCCTTGCACATTAGGGCACACCCCTGCAATCAACCGTTTGCGCTACCATGCCTCACGCCTGGCACGACGTTTCCATCGGCGCCGAAGCGCCCGAAACCTTCACCGCCGTCGTTGAGATTCCGAAGGGCAGCAAGGTCAAATACGAACTGGACAAAGAGACCGGGCTTCTACGTGTCGACCGGGTGCTCTACTCGTCCGTCATCTACCCGGCCAACTACGGCTTCATCCCGCAAACCTACGGTGATGATAACGACCCCCTCGACGTGCTCGTGCTCATGCAGGAGCCGGTCCTGCCGCTGAGCTTGCTGCGCGCGCGGCCCATCGGCATGATGCAGATGATCGATCAGGGACAGAGCGATGAAAAGATCATTTGCGTGCATCTCGACGATCCGGCCGTCAACGGGCTCTACCACATCTGGGAGCTTCCCGAGCACGCCCTTCTCGAATTGCGGCGGTTTTTCTTGGATTACAAGCTGCTTGAGGAAAAAGAAGTAGACGTGCAGGATTTCCTGGGACCGGACAAGGCGCGGACCATCGTCAAGCGGGCCATGGAACGGTATGTTGAAGAGTTGCTTCCTACGTTGCACGTAAGCCTCTAACAACAGAAAAGGCTCGCCGACCGTATCGACGAGCCCCCGACGGACGTGTGGCGTCGTCCGTTCATTGCACAATACACGTGGCATTGGAGAGGCCCGTCGCCATGTATTGAAAGCCTTCGCGAGCCAGGTCGGCCAGGTCCTGGGCCGATGTGCTTGCGAGGAGTTCGGCCCGCTTTTGAAGGATACGCGTGCTGCAGTCGAGACCGTTGAGGTGTTCGTTCACCTTGCCTACAGAGTTGTTGCACGTCTGTTCGCTGGAGAAGCAAAGGCCTATGTACTGATCGCCGGCAGGAGGCGTTACATAGAAAAACTGCGCGTCGTCCTCCCCGGCATCCACCACGTCGAGGTAGGCTACCGTCGAGAGGGCCACGGCATAATCCATCATCGCTTCGACCACCTCTTCATCGCTCAAGCCCTGGTTCTGCAAGTCCAGGATCGCCTGGTCGAGGGCTGCTTCTTCACACGGAAACGCCGGTTCGTTACCGGTTTCGTTGCCCGAGAATACACGCGCAATCAAGTCCCGGCTTTCTTCGAGCGCGTCCTCACTGGCTTCGCTGCTGAGCAATTCGTAGTCGATATCTTCGAGGGGGTCGAAGGAGACGCGGGCGTGGCTGGCAGGGAAGAGGCACGTTTGTCCCATCGACTTCGCCGGAGCAATGACCGCTTCAGTCGTCGACTCGCCGGTCAGGTTCCTGGCGATGTGCGTCAGGGTCATCATGTTGATGCCCTGCACCTGCAAGACCGCCGAGGCCAGCTTGATCTGAATGCGCTTATGTAGCAGGTCGTTCTCCGACGTGAGAGGCAGTGCTTTTCTCAGGTGGAGGACGGCGTCGGACGGCCGATCTTGCTGCAAAGCGATGCGGGCGTCTTGAAGCAGCTCTTCCGGATTATCGCTATCGCCCTCTTCGTAGAGGCCTTCATAGACGTTGCAACCAAAGACCAGGGATACCAACAGCACCAGCGTGCTGAGCACGCGCCAATCTACACGAACCATGGTTTTTCCTCCTCACAGGATACTCCAACACGTGAACTACGGATGGGAAAAAGGTAAAAGGAGGGGAGAGTCCCCCTCGTTAGAAGTCAAAGTACGGCCTAGAAGCTGCCAAGGCTGACCTGAACGCGATGATGCCAGCTTGCCGATTGGCCGGGCAAACGCCCCTGTTCGCTGCCATAATACGCATAATCGATCCGAACGAACGAAAGCTGCAACCCCGCGCCGAAGGTGGTATAGCCCTGGTTGAGGCCCGTGCGCAACGACAGCGTTTTGCCGAGCGTTGTTTGCAGGCCCAGAGAGAGCTGCCCCAGCACCGGCTGATCGACGAGGGCATCCTCGTACCGGATGTAATCGAGGGCGACGGCCGTTTCTTTGAGGGGGCCGGCCAGCACGGGAAGCACGTAGGCCACGCCGGCTCGGAACGTCGGGCTGAGCTGGTAGCGTTCCTGGGCCAGAGCCACTTCGGTCGCGATAGCGCGGTCGTCGCGCACCTCTTCGTTTTTCGTGTAATACGCCGTAAAGCTGTAGTCGTAGTTTTTGAGGGTCAGGTCGGACCAGACGACGCCGAAATTTAGCTGCCCGGGGATCGAGAGGTTGGCGGAGTAGAGCAGTCCCACATCCACTCCGAAGGAACTGGCACCGAGCACGTAAAGGCTTTCGTCATCGTCGATG
The DNA here is from genome assembly GCA_046756545.1 of Rhodothermales bacterium. GTDB lineage: Bacteria > Bacteroidota > Rhodothermia > Rhodothermales > JBHHWM01 > JBHHWM01. The sequence goes on from JBHHWM010000027.1 coordinate 8,922, forward strand.
GCATCGACGGGCTTGACCTTCAACGAGAGATAGCGTTGCGAGTATTTGCTCGTGACGCCTGCCGACAGGCCTTTGAGGCCGAGCGGTGCGAAATCTACTGCCCCTGCCGCCACAGCCATCAGGTCGACCAACGCAGTAAAGTCGACGCCTGGAACGCCGGCCCCGGCATCCTCTACGCTGTAGGCCACCTCGCTGTGAGCAAAGATGCCGCCGCCCACACCGAAGGCTCCCCGGTTCAGCACGAACGAGGGCAGCAGGACGTCGCCGCTCAGCACCGTGGGGGTACCCGCCTCGCGGAAGACGTCTTCATAGAGCGTCTGTTCGTCCTCCTCGTTGAGGTTTTCGATGCCCTCCTGGATGGCCGGTTCGAGACGGTCGTTATAGAAGTCTAGTTGGTTGGGGAAGTTGTTACTGATGGAGGCACTGAGGCCCAGCATCGTAATGGGGGCCCGTGTGACCCGCAAGTGGGTCAGGTGGGCAGGGTTGTAGAAAAGCGCCGTCCGCGTGGTGGGGTAGGCGGCCGCCGCGCCGCCCATACCCAGGACCTGGGGCGAGGGCACGAAAGCTCGAGTTCCCGGCACACGCTGTTGTGCTTCAACGGTCCAGGACAGGGAGAGGAACAGGGCGCAGAGCAACGCACTGCGGAAGATGGTATGACGATTCATATCGGTAAGTTCGTTAAGCAACACTGATACCGAGCAGCCCATGATACGTGCAGAGTATCGTTCTTTCTGAGCAAGAGTTAAGCGAGATGCCCTCCCCCGGCCGGGCCGGGATGCCGGAGATCTCGTGAAGTTGTTGGTCTCGTTTGTAGACAAAGAAGGTGCCAAATTGGACGTCGAAACAAAGGGCCGTCGCAACCCACAGGAGGTTGCGAAAATGAGTCACAGAAGGGGTTGTCGCGGCGGGCGTGCCGGAGGGGCGCATGGTACCTGCGCAAAGCATACACAAGCCTGTGCAACGCGTGCGCACTGTAATGGAGGAGAATAGCCGGAAAGAGAAGAGGCTTCCAGGTATACTAACACGGGGAGACATATAGGGTGGACCCAGATGGAGATAGATAAATGCGCAGGAAGATAGGATGCACCGGACCAGACGGTAAAGGAAAAAGTAGATTTTTGCTGCGTTGTAACAAATGGAGTGAAGCAGGCTTGATCCCGTATCCTCATCCGCAAATTGCCAAGAAGAGCAGGAGAAGGAGCAGAATGAGCGTGAAGTGCCAGAACCTGGAGAAGAAGTCTTTCATGACCTATCGAGGATGGTATCTGCCGAAGTAGTCAAACGCAACGGGGTATCCAGGAAAGAAGCGGGTGTCGACTAGCGGTTCGTTTCCCCGTGTCCATCCTGTTACGTCCCATCGCCCGATCAATGTTTCGCCATGCATAATCTCGCCGAATAGCGTAGATCAACATGGATGAAATAGAAGCGGATGGGTTGGGAAGCGTTAGATGCCCGAAAAAGAGGTGGAAAGGGGCACTTCTTAATACACTCTGTTACTTTCTTAGCACGAACACGTATAGAAAGCCTCACCTCAACAAATAGCTCGTCAGAGGTGGATCTGGGGAGGGGCGGCCAGTTTGTGGGAACTGGCCGCCCCCGTTTTGTTGGGGGCTTTTCTCTTGGTGAGCTTAGGCACAAAAATGTAACATTGCAACTCCATATTTTTGCTCTTGATAATTTGGATGTGACTGTAGTGAGGGTTTCGTATACTCCACGCTGTGTACGATCCGTCTCCACTCATTGACCCATCACCTCATGCGTCGTCTCCAATTTTCTCCAGCTTTCGTTGCTTTTCTTCTGCTGCTACCGGTTTTCATTGTTCCGGCCTCAGCACAACAGCAGGTGCCGCTGGCCACCGAGTTCATCGCGCCGGGCGTCACCGGCTATGCCGACGACATCCCAAAGCCGGAAGAGATCATCGGGCACCAGATCGGCACGGCCCATACGACGCCGCACCAGATCACTGAGTACTTCCGCGTAATTGACGCGTTGAGCGACCGCGTCGTGGTGGAGGAACATGCCCGGACGTACGAAGGTCGCCCGCTGATCCACGCGATCATCACTTCGCCCGCTAACCATGCGCGGCTGGAGGAGATTCGCCATGCCAACCTGCGTCTCTCCGATACACCTGGCGACGTCAGCGAAGCGGATCTGGACGAGATGCCCGCCATCATCTACCAGGGGTTCAGCATTCACGGCAACGAGGCCAGTGGCGCAGAGGCCGGCGTGCTTCTGTTCTATCACCTGGCGGCAGGGAACGGACCGGCTATCGACGCCGCACTCGACAGCCTCGTGATCATCCTCGATCCGATGTTCAACCCTGACGGGCGCGACCGTTTCACCGACTGGGCCAACCGCAACCGGGGCGGGGTGGCTACGACCGACGGACAGGACCGGGAGCACAATGAACCCTGGCCGGGAGGACGCACCAACCACTACTGGTTCGATCTCAACCGGGATTGGATGCCGATCCAGCATCCCGAGTCGCAGGGCCGCATTACGCTGTTCCATCACTGGCGCCCGCAACTCCTGACGGATCATCACGAGATGGGCGGCAACAGCACGTTTTTCTTTCAGCCCGGCGTGCCGAGCCGGACAAACCCGAACACGCTCCAACGCAACCAGGACCTGACCGCCGAGATCGGCGAATATCATGCGGCTGCGCTGGATCGCATCGGCCAGCTCTACTACACACGCGAAGGATTCGACGACTTTTATTACGGGAAGGGATCTACCTACCCGGATGTAAACGGGGCCATCGGTATCCTTTTCGAGCAAGCGTCGACGCGGGCGCTGGAGCGCGAAACGGTTAACGGGGTGCTGTCCTACGCGGTGACGGTGCGGAACCAGTTTGCGACGGCGCTTTCTACGGTTGAGGCAGCCGTTCATATGCGGAAGAAGTTTTTAGCCCACATGCGCGACTTCTATCTCGAAGCCGTCGATCTGGCGCGTACCTATCCGGTGAAGGGCTATGTGGTAGGTTTGGACAGGGGGCGCACACGGGCGCAGGCGTTGGCCCATGTGCTCCAGCAACACCGAATCCGGGTGCATGAACTGGCAGAAGACGTGCAGGCCGACGGCAAGACGTTCCGCGCCGGTTCCGCTTATCTCATCCCGATGAATCAGCCGCAAGCCAGGCTGGTCAAGGGCGTGATGGAGCGCGTCACGACCTTCGAAGATTCGCTGTTTTATGATATCTCGGCCTGGACGCTTCCCCTGGCCTTCGACCTGGAGTATGCTGAACTACAGCGGGATGTATCTCGGCTCAGCGGGGCCGAACTCTCGCCGGGGGAACTCGACGGCGGCGCGTTGATCGGGGAGCGATCCGACTATGCGTACCTGATGGAGTGGGGACGCTACTTCGCTCCGCGCGCGTTGTACCGGCTTCAAAAGGCCGGGATTCGTCCCGTCGTGATGCACGAGCCTATCACGGCCATAGTCAACGGACAGGAGCAATCATTCCCGCGCGGAACGGTCGTGATTCCGGTTGCCCAGCGCGATGTAGGGCCGGGAGCCGTGCACGAACTGGCCCGCTATATCGTGGACGTAGACCATGTGCGCGTTCATGCCGTCGATACGGGGCTGACGCCGGCAGGGCCGGATCTCGGCAGTCCTTCGGGCGACGTGCTGGACAAACCGAAGATAGCCCTTTTAACGGGGTCCGGCACTTCGTCAACAAACGCGGGAGAAGCGTGGCATCTGCTCAGCGAGCGTTTCCGTGTGCCCGTCTCGCTCGTCGATGCCGATGAGGTACGATCCGCCGATCTGAGCCGCTACAACACGCTGGTGATGGCGGGAGGCTTTTATGGCAACGTGGACGCCGATAAAGTGAAAGAATGGGTGCGTTCCGGCGGGCGGCTCGTTGCAATGGCGAGCGGAGCAAGATGGGCGCTGCGCAATGAAATGGTCGAACTCGAAGAGCGCCCTCTGGACCTGGATACGCTGTTCAAAGACGTGCCCTACGCGGACCTCAACGAGGCGTTCGGCGCGCAGGTTATCGGCGGCTCGATCTTCGAAGCGCGTCTCGACCGGACGCATCCGCTGGCCTATGGGATGGCCGAGACGATCCCCGTCTTTGTTCGCAACCGCAGCGCGATCTATGACCCGTCCGACGCACCGGGTGCCAACGTCGCCGTATTGACCGACGACCCGCTGATGAGCGGCTACATCTCGGAAGAGAAAATGGCCTTGATCGGTGGTAGCGCAACCCTGGTGGCGCGAAGATATGGACGGGGGCGCGTCATCCTGTTTATGGATAATCCCAACTTCCGCGCCTTCTGGTACGGGACGAACGGCCTCTTCTTGAACGCGATCTTCCTCGGCGGCAGCTTCTGATCGTGCGTCGGGTGCACAGGTGAAGGTGCGCCGAGGCATTGAGGTGAACCATGAGCGAGCTGGTCGAAAAGCACGTGGTTACGTGCTTCCTTCGTCATAAGAGCGAGATCTTGCTCCTCCGGCGTAGCCCGAAGGTCGGTACCTACCCCGGACGGTGGGGGGCTGTCAGCGGATACGTCGAGGAGTCGCCGGATGAGACCGCATATCGGGAGATAGAAGAGGAAACGGGAATAAAGCAGGCGATACACCTGGCGCGACGCGGCACCCCCTTTTCCGTTGAAGATGCGTCGTTGGGTACGCGCTGGATGGTGCATCCCTACCTGTTCGATGTATCCCATCGGGATCTCCGACTGGATTGGGAGACGACGGATGTGGCCTGGGTGCCCGCGCCGGAGATCCTTCGCCGCGATACGGTGCCGCAATTGTGGACGTCCTATGTGCAGGTGGCTCCCTCGCCGGCGTCGATTGAAGCCGACCGCCAGAACGGCTCGGGTACGCTTTCCTACCGGGCGCTGGAGGTGTTACGGGATCGAGCCGGATGGATGGCGCACCAGGGGAAAGGAACATCGGCGGGCTGGGAAGACCTGCGGGTGTTGGCCGAACGCCTCGTCGAGGCACGCGCTTCGATGGCGGCGCTTCGGAACCGTGTCAATCGGGCCATGCATGCCTGCCGCAATGCGGAATCGGCAGGAGCCTTGGAGCGAGAAGTACAGACCGTCCTCGAAAAAGCCCTCGCCGACGACGAAGAGACCGCACGACAGGCTGCGAATTACGTAACCGGACGACGCATCTTTACGCTGTCGCGCTCTGGAACGGTGTTGGAGGCGCTGCGGCTGGCCGATCCAGTCCCCTCGGCCATCATCATCGCGGAATCGCGACCGGGCGGAGAGGGCGTGGAGGTGGCGGAAGAACTGGCGTCGCAAGGCGTATCCGTCACGTTGATTTGCGACGCGGCCATCGGCTCGATGCTGGCGGAAAAAATGGTGGATGTGGTGATCGTTGGAGCAGACACCGTGTTGCCGAACGGCGATGTGGTCAACAAGGTAGGCACCCGTCTCGCCGCGATGGCTGCCAGACAGCACCACATCCCCTTCTACGTAGCCGCCTCGACGGACAAGGTGAGTACCGAGAAGGAGCCGCACCTGAAGCACGGCACCCTGGACGACCTCTACGGAGGCATGGCCCCGCTGGAGGTGTATAACCCGATCTTCGACGTGACGCCCGCGAAATATCTGTCCGGTATCATCACCGAAGAAGGAGTGCTAGCCTCCATTGAGATGCAGGATGTGGCCTTCGAACGAAAAGCCCTGGAAGGATGGTGAAAGGGAGATCGGGTGAGAGGGAGTTTGTTGAGGATGGAGATTGATTCGAAGCGTCTCCCGGTACTGATGTCAGCCGCCCTATGCGTTTGTGTCTCCCTTTTATCCACACCCTTTTCAGGTTCACTGGATTCAATCCTATTCGCGGACGCATAGATGAGCAATCGACTCCGAGAAGAGCAGAGTCCCTACCTGCTCCAGCATAAAGACAACCCCGTCGATTGGTGGGCGTGGTCTGATGAAGCATTCGAAGCCGCAGCGGAGCAGGACAAACCCATCTTTCTGTCCATCGGGTACTCGACGTGCCACTGGTGCCACGTCATGGCGCACGAGTCGTTCGAGGACGAAGACGTCGCTCGCCTGATGAATGAGGCGTTCATAAACGTCAAGGTGGACCGGGAAGAGCGGCCCGACATCGATGCTATCTACATGGCCGTGTGCCAGATGCTGACGGGGCAGGGGGGATGGCCCCTTACCCTCTTGATGACGCCGGAGAAGAAGCCCTTTTTTGCGGCTACGTACATCCCCAAATTCAGCCGCTACGGACGCCTCGGGATGCTGGATCTGATCCCCCGTCTTCAACACGTCTGGACGCAACAGCGCCCCCAGGTCGAGCAAGATGCCGCCCGTATCACGCAAGTACTGGTCGAAACGGCTGGAAAGGGCGGAGCAGAGCGCACATTGGACAGGGATGCCCTCCATCTTGCCTATGCCCAGCTTAAGCGGCGCTTTGATCCGGGTCACGGCGGCTTCGGAACCGCGCCCAAGTTTCCTGCACCGCACAACCTGCTTTTTCTCCTCCGCTACTGGAAGCGGATCGGCGAAGAACAGGCGCTTCGCATGGTGGAGACGACGCTGCGCCACATGCGCCTGGGGGGTGTGTACGACCACGTCGGCTTCGGATTTCACCGGTACAGTACCGACGCGACGTGGAAGCTGCCCCACTTCGAGAAGATGCTGTACGATCAGGCGATGATCGCGCTCGCCTACGTCGAAGCCTACCTGGCGACCGGAAAAGCGGAGTATGAGCGAACCGTCCGAGAAATAATCACCTACGTCCTGCGCGACATGACGGCTCCGGGCGGAGGGTTCTATGCTGCCGAAGACGCCGATAGTGAAGGCCGCGAAGGTACCTTCTACCTCTGGACCCTGGACGAAGTGCGCGACGTGCTTGGAGACGCCCTCGCCCGACGGGTCATCCCGCTTTTCAACATGGAACCGGGGGGCAACTTCGAAGAGGAAGCCACGCGGCAACGTACCGGCGAAAATATCCTGTATCTCAAAAAGCCCATCGACGAGCAGGCCGGTGTTCCGGCGTTGGAGGCAGACGCCTTGACCCGGCAATGGGAAGAGGCGCGGTCCACGCTCTTCGCCCACCGGGAACAGCGTATTCATCCCGGAAAAGACGATAAGATCCTGGTGGATTGGAACGGGTTGATGATTGCATGCCTGGCGCGGGCCGCCCGCGCCTTCGACGACGCATCCTTCGCAGACGCTGCCCAACAAGCCGCCCGCTTTATCCTCTCTACGATGCGCCGGAAAGACGGGCGGTTGCTGCACCGCTACCGCGACGGCGATGCGGCCATCCCCGGCACGCTCGATGATTATGCGTTCTTGACCTGGGGCCTGCTCGAACTCTATGAAACGACGTTCGACACGACCTTTTTGACAAACGCCATCGAACTCACCGAGCACGGCCTGGCCCATTTCTGGGATAACGATCATGGCGCTTTCTTCATCTCGCCGGACGACGGCGAGGCGTTGATCGTCCGGTGGAAGGAGGCCTACGACAGTGCCGTTCCGTCGGGTAACTCGGTGATGATGATGAACCTGCTGCGCCTCTCTCGCATGACCGGGCGGGTCGAATGGGAGGAGAAGGCGGAAAAGGTGGGTCGCTTCTTTGCCGAAGCCGTCAGGCAGCACCCGGCAGGGTTCACGGCCCTGCTCACGGCCCTTGACTTCGGCATCGGTCCCTCCTTTGAAGTCGTCATCGCCGGGGATCCTGCCGCCGACGACACACAGGCCATGCTGCGGGGGCTTCGTTCGACCTATGTGCCGCACAAAGTGGTACTGTTCCGACCGACTCGTGAAGAGACGCAGGAACTCGCCCGAGTGGCTCCCTTCACAGCAGCGCAGCACGCCCTCGACGGCGCAGCCACTGCCTACGTCTGCCGTCACTTTCGATGCGAGCAACCGACGACCGACATCGAACAGATGATCGCCCTGCTTAACGTAACGGAGAAGTAGTGACGAAGACCGGAGTTCGTCGTTCGTGGCGAGAATCCAAAATGCTGCCCGAGGCGTTCATGCGGCGTTGGGCGAGCAGGCCCCCGCACGTCCTTTCCAGTCAATTATCACCCATGCGAAAGATAGAGGTAGAATTATGCGTGATGTATATATCGTGTCCGCCGTGCGTTCGGCGATAGGTCGATTCGGCGGAGCGCTCAAAGATGTTGCACCATCCGATATAGCGGCCCCGGTGATGAAAGCGGCCCTGGAACGAGCAGGCGTCGAAGGGAAAGATCTCGATCTGGTCATTTTCGGCAATGTCTTGCGAGCCGGGCACGGGCAACTGGTGCCGCGCCAGGCCGCGCTGAAGGCGGGCATCCCGAAAGAGATCGACGGGATGGCGATTGACATGGTCTGTTCCTCCGGCATGATGAGCGTGATGAATGCGGCGACCCAGATCAAGGCGGGGGAGGCCGAGATGATCCTGGCCGGGGGCGTCGAGTCGATGTCGGGCACGGGCTTTTTCCTGTCGCCGCGCGCGCGCTGGGGGTACAAATACTTGCCAGGCGCGTTCGAAAATGTCACCGACTTGATGTTCCGTGACGGCCTGTCCGATCCGATGAGTGGCGAGGCCATGGGCGATCAGACCGAGCGCCTCGCTGCCGAGGAAGGCATCACACGCGAAGCATTAGATGAGATCGCGTACCTGTCGAACCGGAGGGCCGCCGAGGCGACCGAACAGTGCGCTTTTGCCGGCGAGATCACCCCGCTCGAATACCGGGTTAAGCGCGAGGTGAAGATGTTGGAACACGACGAAGGCATCCGGCCCGATACGACCAGAGAAGGGCTGGCCAAGCTACGCACCGCTTTCAAAAAGGACGGCGTATTGACGGCGGGCAACAGCAGCCAGATCAGCGACGGCGCGGCGGCATTGCTGGTGGCGAGCAAGGAGGCCGTCGAGAAGCACGGCCTGACACCGATGGCGCGCATTCATGGAGGGGCGTGGGCCGCCGGCGAGCCGTGGCGTTTCCCCGAAGCCCCCGTCCCGGCTGTTCACCATCTGCTCAAAAAGACGGACCTGAGCGTGGATGATTTCGACCTGGTGGAAAACAACGAAGCGTTCGCCCTCAACAGCATCCTCTTCCACCGCAAGCTGGGTGTGTCGTACGACATCCTGAACGTGCATGGCGGGGCGATTGCACTCGGCCATCCCATCGGGTGCTCCGGAGCCCGCATCATCGTGACGCTGCTTCACGCCTTACGCAGGCACGACGGTCGGCTCGGCCTGGCTGCCATCTGCCACGGTACCGGAGGCGGAACGGCCATGGCATTCGAACGTGTTTGACGAGACCAGTCATGAACGGGAAAGGGGGCACCCGTCTCAGGAGCGCCCCCTTTCTTTTTTGATGACGTCGGGAAAGCTCAGTTACTCCGAAGCGTGACATCGCCGTCGGAGGTGCGAGCTTCTATGCGCGAACCGCCCCCGTTGAGTTCGCCGTCGGCTTTTTCGTCATCGATGCGGCCCGTAAAATCGAGGCGTGAGGAGACGCGCACGTCGTCGCCACGCAGATATACGTCTGCGGCGTGGGCGGAGGGGAGGGTGATCGTAATGTCGCCTGACGAGGTAGTCGCCGTCACTTCACCGGGATTCACAAGATTGAGGCGGATGTCGGCGTCCGACCCCGAGACGTTCAGGTCGCCTTCGGCATGGCGTATCGTGATGGAGCCGTCCGACGTACGCACCGTGCTGGTTTCCGAGATGAGTTCGTCGATGGTGATGTCGCCGTCGGAGGTGCGAGCCTGGAGGCTGGAGCCGTGAAACGCCTCAATGCGGAGGTCGCCGTCCGAAGTTTTTACTTCCGCCTCTCCGTCGAGACGTTGTGCGCGGATATCTCCATCCGACGTGCGCACGGAGATCCCCGAAGCCACGATCTCACCCAGGATGACGTCGCCGTCGGACGTGTAAAAGGTCACATCGTCTCCCTCAATGGCATCGATGCTTATGTCGCCGTCGGACGTACCCAGGGAGAGGTGGGAGCCGGTAAGCGTTCCGGCGGTTACGTCGCCGTCGGACGTTTTAAGGCGGATGTCTCCGTCGAGATGTTCCACCATGATGTCTCCGTCAGAGGTCCGGACATCGGCGTTGAACCTGGAAGGGGCATTCACCTGAACGAGGATCCGTGGGTGATCTCTCCAGTCATTAATAGAGAACCGGAACCGTCTTTCGGCATCGGTCTCGACCCGAACCGTGTTTCCGTGTTGCGTGACGCTGAAATGCTGGCGTTCGAAGTAGTCACGGGCGCGGTCCATGTTACGGGCTTCGAGAAAAACCTGGACGTGTACTTCGTCCGAGGTACCGGGTAAAATTTCCACATCGGCATCGCCGACTTCGATGTCCAGCCTGCCGCCTTCTTCGACCGAGAAACTGCGGTCGATCATCTTTTCGGTGTCACGGTCCTGTTGGAAGGCAGAGGCGTTGGGGGCGAGCAGGAAAAGCAACAAGGTCGCCACGAGAACAGTACCTGATGTTCGCATCCACATGGTCGGAATGTACGTTTGGTTGCAGGGTGAGTGTGAGGGGCTGGGCAACATCCCAAGAAATACGTACCAATAGGAAGCGTTGTTACGTTTGGCGAGGGCTTCCGACGTAGCGATGAGAAGGGAGCGGTGGTTCGACGTTCGGGCACAACAGCACGGGGCAACGCGTATGGTAGGACGCTTTTTAACCATGCCTCCCTTGATGCCCTGCTGCCTCATCTCCCCGTGTCGCACCGGGACGACAGGCTTTTTTGCATCTTCTTCGCGGCTCGATGCTGGACGCGGCGGTGAGGTTTTGTAGGTTAGGTCGCTTTACCCCTGAATACGACGACAGTATACGATAGAGGCTGCCATGAGCACGGTTCCTTCCTCGGAGGAAATACGCGACGCGTTCCTCTCTTTTTTCCAAGAGCACGAGCATAAGATCGTGCCCAGCGATTCGCTGGTGCCCCGCGACGACCCGACGCTGTTGTTCACCAATGCCGGGATGAACCAGTTCAAGGATGTGTTTCTGGGCATGGGCAGCCGGCCTTATCTCCGCGCCGCCGACACGCAGAAGTGCCTCCGTGTTTCAGGGAAGCATAACGACCTCGAAGAAGTGGGGTACGACACCTACCACCATACTTTCTTCGAGATGCTGGGCAACTGGAGTTTCGGCGATTACTTCAAGAAAGAAGCCATTCGCTGGGCCTGGGATCTGCTCGTGGACCGGTGGGGGCTCGAACCGGACCGGCTTTATGCCACCGTTCACGAGGGCGACGAAACACTGGGCCTGGAACCGGACAACGAAGCGGCGGATCTGTGGAAAAGCGAAACATCCATCCATCCCGAACACGTCCTCTTTTGTTCCACGAAGGATAACTTCTGGATGATGGGCGACACCGGACCGTGCGGGCCGTGCTCGGAGGTTCACATCGACCTGCGTAGCGAGGAGGAGCGCGCCCGCGTGCCGGGCCGCGACCTCGTCAACAAGGACGATCCGCGCGTGATGGAAATCTGGAACCTCGTGTTCATCCAGTATAATGCGCACGAAGGAGGGACACTGGAGCCGCTGGCCGCCAAGCATGTCGATACGGGCATGGGCTTCGAACGCGTGGTGGCGGTGCTCCAGGGCAAGTCGAGCAACTACGATACCGACCTGTTTACTCCGTTGCTCCAGAAGATCGCCGACCTGTCGCCGCGTGCCGGGGTTAAGGGCTACGACGACATTGAGGGGGAGGATGAGGCGGAACGCGAGAAGATCCGCATCGCGATGCGTGTCGTTGCCGATCACATCCGCACCTGTGCGTTCGCCATCGCCGACGGAGCGCCTCCCGGCAACGTGGGGCGCAACTACGTCATTCGCCGCATCTTGCGCCGCGCCGTGCGCTACGGGTACCAGACGCTCGGCTTTAGAGGGCCGTTTCTCTATGAACTCGTCGAGCCCTTACGGGCGAAGATGGGGAGACATTTTCCGGAACTGGAACAGCGCCAGGATTACGTCGAGCACGCGATCAAGGCGGAGGAGGAGAGCTTCCTTCGCACGCTCGGCCGGGGTATCAGCCTCTTTGAAAAGTACATCGCGATGCATCGCGCTTTTGCAGAGGCCGACGTCAACCCGTTCCAGCAGCCTTCGATAGACGAAAAGATGTGGGGCTACGGGAATTTGCTCGGCCTCGCATATCCGGGGAGTCGAGCCGATGAGATGTACGAGGATTTCTACGCATCCTCGAAGCAGGGCGTATTGGCCGGAAATATCGCCTTCCTCCTGCACGACACCTACGGTTTTCCCGTGGACCTGACGCAACTGATGGCGCGGGAAGAAGGTGTGGACGTGGATATGGAGCGCTATGCCGAACTCATGGATCAACAGAGGGATCGGGCGCGGGAGGCTGCGAACTTCAAGCTGGACCATAGCAAGGCCGGGGACTGGGAGGAAATCAGTCAGGGTGACGATTCGGTCTTCGTGGGGTACGACCGGACCGAAGTGGACGACGCCCGGATCCGCGCCGTTCGTGCCCTGGAAGGGGAGGAAGAACGCTTTGAAATCGTCCTCGACCACACGCCCTTCTATGCCGAAAGCGGTGGCCAGATCGGCGATACCGGGAGCCTGCGCGTCGGCGACGACGAGATCGGCGTTCTCGATACGCTCAAGGTGGACGGGCGCATCGTTCACATCGTGGATCGCCTTCCGGAGGCGCTCGATGCACCCGTCGCGGCGGGGGTGGATGCCGACCGGAGACGACGCATTATGAAGCACCACACGGCGACGCACCTGTTGCATGCGGCCTTGCGGGAGCGCCTGGGCGGGCACGTGCAGCAGAAAGGATCGCTCGTCGCGCCGGATCATTTCCGGTTCGACTTCAGCCACTTCGAACGCGTCACGCCGGATGCGTTGCGTGCTATCGAGCGCCGGGTGAACGAAGTGATTCAGCGGAACGTCCCGAAGCTGGAAGAACAGGAGGTTCCGCTGGAAGAGGCGATGGCACGCGGAGCCATGGCGCTCTTCGGAGAGAAATACGGCGACACCGTCCGTATGATCACCTTCGACCCCGCCTATTCCGTTGAACTGTGCGGCGGCACGCACGTCGAGGCCAGTGGGGAGATCGGGCTGTTCCGTTTTTTGTCGGAGGGATCGATCTCGGCAGGCACACGGCGCGTCGTTGCGGTGGCGGGGCTGGACGCCCTCTCGTTCATCGACAAAGAAATCGACGAACTGGGCCGGGCACGGCGGCATTTCAAAACGCTGAGCCGTCCAGTGGATGAAGAGGTTGCGGCGTTGCTCGACCAACGGAAACGACTCGAAAAAGACCTCGAACGTCTCGAACAACGCCGCCTGGAAGGCCAGCTCGACGAGATCATGCGTCAGCCCGTGACGGTGGGACCGGCCCGGCTGGTCGCCGGGCGCATTGCCGATACGCACATGGACGCCCTGCGGGTGCTCGGGCAGACCCTCCGTCAACGGCTCGGCGAAGGGGCCGTGGGGGTGTTGGGCACGGTCGATCCCGAGGGAAAGAAGGTCTACCTTGTGGCGTCCGTATCCGATGATCTCATCCGCGGACAGAGGCTACAGGCCGGGAAACTCGTCGGGCGGCTGGCGAAACTGGTCGGCGGTGGTGGAGGGGGACGGCCCGACCTCGCCACGGCCGGGGGGAAGCTTCCGGAGAACCTCGACAAGACCCTTGAGGCTGCCGCTTCCGTGGTGCTCGGCATGATAGAATGAGACAGAGCAGCCCGTTTGCTTGCAGAAGAAGCCGGCGTCGGCTAGTTTGCAGGCCCTGATCCAGCAGCAATAAGAGAAAGAATCTACTACGCGTGTGGCTTCTTCCATCTACCAGCATTTGCTCAATGCGCGGGACGAACGCGGTGCCGCCTTCATCGTGCTGATCGATCCGGATAAACTCGCAGTCGAAGCCTTACCGGTCTTTGCGACGATGTGCCACGAAGCAGGGGTCGATGCGCTCTTCGTGGGAGGAAGCCTGTTGCATGCCACCGCCTTTGAGGAGTATCTGGAACGGCTGAGAGAGGTGACTTCGTTGCCCCTGATCGGATTTCCCGGTTCGCTCAGCCAGCTTTCCGCCCGGCTCGATGCGTTGCTCTACCTGTCCGTGATCAGTGGCCGCAACCCGGAATATCTGTTCGGGCAACACGTGCATGCCGCCCCCCTGATACGCCGCCTCGGCGTAGAGCCCATTTCGACCGGCTACATGCTCGTCGAGTCGGGGAGGGCCACGACGGCGCAATACATGAGCCACACGCAGCCGCTGCCGCGTCACAAGCCGGATGTGGCTGCGGCTACGGCGCTGGCTGCCGAGATGATGGGCATGCGTCTGCTCTATGCCGACGGCGGTTCCGGGGCGGACCAGACCGTGCCCGAGGAGATGATCGCCGCCATTTGTGAAACGTGTACGCTGCCGCTGGTTGTGGGAGGCGGATTGCGGGAGCCGGATGAAATAGCGCGCAAAGTGCGGGCCGGGGCCAGCGTCATCGTCGTCGGAACTGCCATTGAGCAGCGTCCCGACGCAGGCTACCTGACCGAACTGGTCCAGGCGGCTCACGTCGCAGTCCCGCGTTCCCTGTAGGGAAACCCTGCGTTCCTCTTTTTTGACAATCCCGTCATGGGGAGGTTGTTATGATTCGCACGTCTTCTTCCGCCTGCACACACACAGCCCCATCCAACCCGCTCATTCGGTTCAGTTTCTGGTTACGGAGTGCTCTGTTGATGATTTGTGCGAGTGTTGTTTGTATACCGAACACGCAGGCACAAACCGATGAGGTGACGTCCCATAACGAAGTCGTGGCCGTTCGGGCGGGCCGTATGCTGGATGTAGAGCGCGGGGAGTTAATCCCGAACGTGGTGATCCTCATTCGCGGCGACCGCATCGAGGCGGTCGGTTCGGACGTCCCGGTCCCGCCCGACGCCTCTGTCATCGACCTGGGGGATCGCGTGGTACTGCCCGGCCTGATCGACACCCACACGCACGTCTGCCTGCAACCGGGGTACGGGGCGAACAATCCTATCCTGTATAAATCGATCCCGTATCGCACCGTCGAAGCCGTTGAGGCGGTCCGGGCGACCCTGAATGCCGGGTTCACCACGATACGAGATATCGACGCCGAGGGGGCCGACTGGGCCGACGTAGCCATTCGCGACGGCATCAACGACGGCCTCATCCCGGGGCCACGGATGCAGGTTGCAACCCTGGCGATAACGATCACCGGGGGGCACATGAACCAGACCGGACTGGCGCCTCAGATTGACGTCCCCCAGTTTGGAGCAATCGCCGACACCCCGGCGGCGCTTGTCGAGGAAGTGCGTCGTCAGATCAAATACGGTGCCGACTGGATCAAGCTGTACGCGACAGGCACCACCCGTCATATCGACCCACGCACCCTGGAACCCCTGCCGCAATACAGCTACGAGGAGATGAAACTCGTCGTCGATGAAGCCGCGCGATTTCGGAAGCCCGTGGCGGCGCACGCCTACGGGGGACGGGCCGCAAACGATGCGATCCGCGCCGGGGTGAGGTCCATCGAACACGGTTTCTTCCTCGAAGACGAAGCCTTCGACCTGATGGTGCAGCACGGCACTTACTGGGTGCCGACGCTCTCGGTCTACATCCCGGATCGACCGCGTGAGACGTGGGGAGACGTCACCCGCGCCATCGTGGATGCCCACGAACACACCTTTCGAAGAGCGCTGGAGAAGGGCGTAAAAATCGCTTACGGCACCGACGTCGGGGCTATCCCTCACGGCGAGAATGCCATTGATCTGGAGTTGATGGTCGCGTATGGAATGACGCCACTCCAGGCCATTCGCTCGGCCACCCTCGTCGCTGCCGAATTGATGGGCCTGGACCATGATGTAGGAAGGCTGGTCGCCGGCGCCTACGCCGACCTCATCGCCGTTTCCTCGAATCCCCTCCAGGACATTTCTACCCTGCGCGATGTCCGTTTCGTGATGAAAGGCGGCCGGGTGTTCAAACACTAGTCGAGGAAGTACAAATCATCTGTGGCACAGGCGGTCCCTTCGGGGAAGATCAGGCGTTGGGGCTCGGCGTTCGGGTCAATGGTGCGGTTTCCCTCCGGTTGCTTGCCCGATTCTGTGTGTGCCGACGGGGCGCGTATTGTACTCAAAAAGATAACGCAAGGTAGAGTCGGTCAACGGATAAGCTTCGCGGCCGGGGTCATAGGGATATGTCGACATGGCCCGGAAAGGAAGAGGTTCGATAGTGGCGGGGTGCGCGGTGTAAAAGTCGCCTTCCTTGGTCCATCCGTGCGAATGGAGAAAGAAGTTGCGTCGCCATCCCGGTGGTAAAGGCGGGAGGTTTGCTGCGTCGAAGGACACGCGCACCTCGTCGGCAAACGTGAAGACAGCCATCCGGTCATCGGCTTGGCGGAGGAGATCGGTTACGTCGCCGTAGCGTGTGGCCAACCCGGTATGGCTGCGCCACACGGGATCGGGTCGGATTTCATCATAGGCGTAGATCAGCGGGAAGTGACCGTCGGGGCTCGATTGGGCCGACATGCCTTTCTGCGCGAGGTCGGCTTGCTCAGGTTCCAGTGTATGGATGTTCATGACCGGCGATTCGTCCAGGTTATCCGGTACGCGTTCACCGACCTGTATCCGATCCCAGTAGACCCGCAGGTTGGTCCGAATCCGAATCCGATGATCGCCGGGTGTCAGCGTGCCCGTCAGGTCGAGCATGATGTCCTTGGTCTTCAGGCTCGGAAAGCCGAACCAGTCCGTCGCCGCTTTCCAGCCGCCGTGTCCGTCTGGAACCTCGACGGTCGGAAGCACCAGTTCTACCTCAGGGTGTTGGGATGCAGCGGCTTCCGATGGGCCGTCGGTCCAGTCAGTCCACCCACTCATGATCAGCCAAAGCGATTCGTAGGCGCTGAGGTCACCGAAATCGAGGGTCAAGGTCTGCAAGGTGGCGAAGCCCTGGAACGGATCGTTCAGCATGGTGAAGGGCTGAGGATACCGGCGATCCATCGAGGCGAGAAGTTCGGTCACGTCCCGTCCGTTCTGATCGACGACCCGACGGGGTCCGCGCAGGTTGTTCAACGCGATCACCTGGGGAGGGTCGAAGGGCGGCTCCCGGAAGACGTAGTTGGAGTAGACCCCGATGTCGCTCGGATGATCGACGACAAGCAGACGCAGTCGGTCGAGATAGACGATTTCACGCATTTCCTCAGCAATGGAGATCAGGTAGCGCCCGTCGTGCGGAGCAACCGGCACCCCGTCGGGAATCGTTACGATCTCCTCGCCCTGCGGGGTTGCGAAGAGGCCGGGGCCGAGCGGGAAGCCGAGCGGCGAAGTGCCGAGCAGATCGGTCGCCATCCGGTAGCCCGATCCATCCCACACGTAGAGAATGGGACATGAACCCGCCACTTCTCGTTTTTCCTCGATGATGAGGGGGCGGCCCGGGACGACGTCTACATCGGTCGAACTCTGCGAGGCACCGTTGGGCCATATCAACCGGATCGCTTCGACTCGATCCCGTTCTCCGATGCCGATGAATGTCGTCGGTTCGCGCACGATACGGCGAAGGGTCTCATGACCTGAACGAACCTCGATGACCGTACCGGTGCCGTCGCCTGCATTCCGGAGCCCCTCCAGGCGCACTTCCAGGCCGCGTCCCGGATGGCTGCCGGTGTTTCGGAGCAGGGTCGGCGGGCCGTCCGGTCGTAGCAGGAGCAAGTCGAGCCGTCCGTCGCGGTCGAAGTCAGCCGCCCGGACGGTATGAATGTGAGGGATGGAATCGGGAAGTACGTCTTCGCGCTCGCGTATCAGGCGCGCGCCGTCGTTGCGGAGGATGGTGAGGGCACGGCCCCCGCGAGCCGCACCCGTAACGACTCCGTCCAGGTCGCCGTCGTTATCCAGGTCGGCCAGCAGCACATCGTCGGGAAGCGGGTCTTCAAGGCCGAAGCGCGGCAGCAGGTCCCGGCGTTCGGTCAGCGGGCCGAATCGATCTCCGAGATACAGGTGCCATCCATCGCTGCCGACCCGGACCAGATCCTCTTGCAGGTCGCCGTTCACGTCGCCGAGGGCAGCGGCTCTCCCGCGCACATCCGACCATCCCCATGCTTGCTCTCGTCGGGCAAACCGACCCTGGCGGAGATTCTGGATAAGGAGGCCCGGTTCCGATTCCCCGAGCGCGAGCAGGTCCACCGCGTCGTTGGCGTCGAGATCGGTCCACAGAATGCGCGCAGGCTTCTTGAGGCCGGCGTCGAGGGGAGTGGGTGCCGCTACTTCGTGGAACCGGATCGGGTCGCCTTCTGTGGGGCGACCTTCATTGGCCAACAGGAGGAGTCGTCCACCAGACTGAGCCGTCCAGAGGACGAGGTCGAGATCGCCGTCGTGATCAAAATCGACCGAGGCGGATGTGGCGACCTCACCCGTGATGTCGGTGAGGCCGGAGCCGGTCGTTTCATCCACGAAGCTCCCGTTGTCGGTACCCAGGAAAAAGCGAGGCCCGTTGTCCGTCAGCGCGACCAGGTCGGGGATGCCGTCATGACTGAAATCGCCCTTTGTAAAGCGAGGTCCCGGCAAGTCAGAGACGTTCGTGCCTGTCCTGGTTGAAAGAGCGGGCATGTCGATCTGCACCATGCCGGCCGGCTCCTCGTTTCTGAGCGTGATGATTCCATCTTCCGTCCACAAGAGAACGTCCGGGTCGTCATCACGGTCGAAATCGACCACGACGGCTTCGACGGCGGTTGGAAGCCCGGCTGGAAGCCACTGTTCCGACACGTCGGCAAACCGGAGCGGCCGTCCGACTGTGGCCGATGAGCGAGGGGGATCGGGCACGATGAGTTCGGTATGAATCGAGTTTTCCAGCGCTTCTCTGGTACGCAAGAATTCTGGAATCGTACGTCGGAGTTCGGTCACCGTCTGCAACTGTTCGTTGGCTGGTTCTGTCCGGCCGAGCCTGCGCAGCACCAGCGAGAGGGCGTAGCGCGCGCCCGCATGACGGGGGTCGAGGCGGATGGCCTCGCGCAAGGCGGCTTCGGCGGCTTCAAAATCTCCAACCTGACGATATGCATGGCCCAGATGATACCAGGTCGGCGCGTCGCCCTCCCCGGCGTCGGCGACCTGCTTGAGTTCGTCGCGGGCTGTTGTAAAGTCGCCGGTTCTGGCAGCGATGATCCCGAGGAGATAGTGGGGAGCCGACGCCTTCGGGCGCAGCGTGAGGAGCTGGGCGAGATGGTCCCGTGCTGCATCAAGGTCGCCGCCCCGGACCAGAGCGATGGCGACGTTCAGATGATCGGCATAGGAGTCGGGGGAGAGGGTCGCGCACTCGCTGAGCGTGTTTATCGCCTCCGCATTGTCGCCGTTATAAAAGTGCGCCCGCCCGATATTCCGGCAACGCCAGAGCCGGGCCTCTTCTTCGGGAGACAGGTCGGCTTGCGGCTCCCGGTTGCATCCGATGCAGGCACAGACGAAAAAGAGGACCGTCGATACGATTCGAAGCACGCTGCCCATCTTTCCGGATCGATTACTGGGGAAGTGAGGCATGATCCAGGAACGAAAGGTCGGTGTCTATGATCTGATCCAGGCTGCGTTGCGATTCCACAAAGTCGAGCATGGCATCGTCTCCCAGGATCGACAGTCGGCGCTCCAGGTCTGGATGGCCGGGGAAGAGGTCGAGCCCGCGTTGCCACGCCTGCCGTGCCATCACGAAGTCCTTGGCCTTGGTATACGCATCGCCAAGCCCGATGTAGGCCCGGACGAAATAGGATTGCTCGTTGCCGATCCCCTCTCGGGTCTGCAAGTCGATGAGGCGGTTGAAGTCCGCCACGGCGTCGTCGTTGTGGCGCAGGGCGCGGGGCCAATGCAGGTGGTTCATAGCTCTGCTGTACACACCGGACCAGAGATCCGGGTAGTCTTCGAGGACCCGGTCGAGTTGATCCAGTGATTTGCGAGCGAGCGTTCCTTTGCAGACGATGGCTGCGATGCCGCCGCACGACGGCATCTTGTCGATGAAGGTCAGCGCGTATTCAGTGCGCAGATTCGCCTCATCGGGGTGTTCTTCCACAAGACGGGCATAAAACGCGATGGCCCGGTCGCTCTGGTTGTAGGTGGCGCTGAGCTTACGGTAGGATCCGTGGAGCGTGTGCCCCGGCGGCAGGCCCTGTAACCTGCCCTCGTGGTCTGAGAGAAGCCGTTCCAGTTCTCCAGGGGCGATGGGTAGAGGAGGAGGGGACGATGACTCCTGTTCGTACGAAAGGGCGTCGGGGTTCTCGATTTCGATAGCGATGCGGCTGGCGTACGCTCCGGGGTCCTGTCGTACGGTGAGGTATCCATCGACGGGCGGGTTCTCGATGTATTGAAGCCCACCGTCGGGCCAGCGCACTTCCAGCAGTTCGATATGGGGGTTCGCTCCCAGGCCGAAGTGCAGCCGGGGGTCACTCTGGCCTGAATACCCGTTGCCGCCGTCCCGCTCGCGAATCTGCTGGCCGTCAGTCGTTACGATGGTGACGCGTGTCCCAATCGCATCGGGGTTGGTGCCGGTGCCGGTATCGGCGATCACCGAGACGCCGAGCCAGTGGTGGCCGTTGTCGCTGTCGTTGCGATAGAGATAGGGAGCCTGGTCTTGATTGGCGATAAACAGGTCGAGGTCGCCGTCGTTGTCGTAGTCGAAGAGGACGACGCCGCGTCCGTCACGATCTCCGTCGATACCGGCTGTACGGGCGACTTCGGAGAAGGAGTACAGGTCGTCGTTGCGAAAGAGCCTGGTCCGTTCGTAGCCGGAAAACGAGAGGTCCCCGATGGTCGGCCAGTTCTGCGCATCGGTGGGATTGTCGTCCTGAACGGTCCAGGAAGCCAGGTCATACCAGTAACTGCCCTCGCCAGCGCTGATGAAGCCGTTCACCGCGACGATGTCGAGATCGCCGTCGTTGTCGTAGTCGAGATATTTACCACCCCAGCCCCATCCGCCGTCGTAGGCACCCGCTTCGAACGAGATGTCGGTCATGCTGAAGACCCCTTCGGCATCGTAACCGTTGTTGTGCCACAGCATGTTGCCTTCCTGGAGGTACTCGGCGGTCGTGATGTTGGTGACGTAGGCATCGAGCCAGCCGTCGTTGTTGAAATCCCCGAAATCGATATTCATGCCCTTTTTCGTGTCGTACCTCAGGGCCGATTCGGTCACATTGTCGAAGGAGCCTCCGGGGCGTCCGAGGAATAACTGGTCGGGGCCGAAGTCGTCGGCGCAGTAGAGATCCGGCCAGCCGTCGTTGTTGACATCCGCCGACCCGACGGCCAGGGTCCAGCCGGGGTCGTCGATGCCCAGTGTTCCGGCGATTTCGGTGAAGGTGCCGTCGGGTTCTTGCCGGTAGAGGAAATTGCTTCCGCCGTTCCGCGCGGTCTCGAAGTCATCGTGCATGATGCGCGTGTCTTCGAGGTGCCAGAGGTCGACCTCTTTGAAATAATTGCCCACATAGAGGTCGAGGAGGCCGTCCAGGTTGAAATCGAGGAAGAGAGCGGCATTGCCATTGGCCCAGTCGATGCCGGGTGCCCCGTCGCGTCGTCGGAACAGGTCGGCGGAGACATCGGTGAAGGTGCCGTCGCCGTTATTTCTGAACAGCGCATCGGTGCCCCAGCGTACCAGATAGAGGTCGAGGTGTCCGTCGCTGTCATAGTCACCCCAGACGGCATCCATGCTGGTGCCGTTCTCGCCGTTCACGTCGGCCAGGCCCGCCTCGGCAGCGCAGTCGGTGAAGGTGCCGTCGCCGTTGTTTTGGTAGAGAAAGTTCGGTTCGCCCTTGCGCGAGGTCGTCACGTACAGGTCGATCAGGCCGTCGTTGTTGTAATCCCCGGCGGCGGCGGCGGCACCCACGCTGGACACCCAGGAATCGATGTTGTCCAGCTTGTGATCCAGGATGGGTTTGTGGTGCTTATGGGTAATTCCCGATGCCCGGGCAACCTCGGTAAAGACCCGCTCCGCTGATCGGTCCGTTGCCGCATGCAAAACAGGCTCCTCTCCGCATCCGGAGGAACTGATTGCAAGCAGGAACAGGAGAAGAGCCGGGATGGCTACATTCCCCCTGAAGAAAAGGAGTCCTCGCGTGTATTTGGTTCTCATGCTGCTTCCCGTCATACGTTGCAACTGGATCATACATTGAAGCAGGTAGCCATTTGACCCTTCGTTTCAGGCGGGCAGAAAAGGATGGAGTAGCTATCGGAATCGTGAATAAGAGCCTGAAAACGAATGTAAAAAAGCTTACGATTACCCGGTATGGTTGTCAAGTAGATGCGATTCTTTTTGCCGGAGTGGTAAGAAGTTGGGTGTTCCACGCCGAACACATCCTTTGAGGTAGACCGGGAGAACAGACGCATAGGACTTTCTCGACATCTTGAAAAACAAGCATTGTCGCAGCGCGTACCCCTTTGTATCTTTATCGGCCCTGTACCAACGGAGGGGTGCCGGAGTGGTTGAACGGGGCGGTCTCGAAAACCGTTGCACTCTTTTGGGTGCCGGGGGTTCGAATCCCTCCCCCTCCGC
>JBHHWM010000028.1:0-30941 GCA_046756545.1 Rhodothermales bacterium
CTGGGCGAGAGCGACACGACGATCACGACGGTGGACATCGACGGGATCAACATGCTGGCGATTCAGGCACTCGAACGCCGCACCAACGCTTTGCGCCAGGCGCTGGCCGAGGTGGACGTGCTGGCACAGGCTCGCCGCGAACAGCAGGCTGAAATCGAGACATTGAAAAAGCGTCTGGCCCACCTAGAAGCTATGCTGCCAACGTCAGCGGCCTCCTTGCAGTCTGCCCCCAAGCGGTAGTCACCCTCTCAATTCCTCAAACCGGGCACGATCATGAGGATCCTACTCGCCACCCTAGCGCTCCTGCTCCTGGCCGGGCAACCAGCCACCGGGCAGGGCACCGTCACCGTCGCCAACGGCGGCCTGCGGCTTCAGGCCGGGGGCCAGCTCGCCACGTCGGCTCACCTGATCCTCACCGGCACGTTCGACGGCAACGGCACCTTCCTCTTCGACGGCACCGGCAATCAGAAGCTCACGCCCGCCATCAACCTAACCCTGAACAACCTCACCGTCGACAAGTCCGCCGGCGACCTCATCCTTCAGGGCGACATCGCCGTCGCCGGCACCCTGACGCTCACCAGCGGAGACCTCGACCTCAACGGCTTTTCCATCGACCTCGGAGAGCGGGGAATACTCGCCGAAACCTCGGGTAACACGGTCAAGGGAACAAGCGGCGTCATTACGGCCTCGACCGATCTCAACGCTCCCGCCGGCGTCAACGTCGGCGGCCTGGGAGCCGAGATCAGCAGCGGCGAAAATCTCGGTTCTACCACCGTGACACGCGGCCACACCATCCAGGTCAGCGGGGCCAGCATCAGCATCAACCGCTACTTCGACATCAGCCCCACCAATAACACCCGCCTCGATGCCAGGCTCGTCTTTCACTACGACGCCTCCGAACTCAACGGCCTCGATGAGAGCACCCTGATCCTGTTCCGTTCCCCCGACGGCGGCGCAAACTGGACCGAAGAAGGCGGCACCGTCGACCGCCTCCTGCAAACCATCACGCTGACCGGCATCGACAGCTTCTCACGA
This sequence comes from Rhodothermales bacterium, assembly GCA_046756545.1. Taxonomy (GTDB): domain Bacteria; phylum Bacteroidota; class Rhodothermia; order Rhodothermales; family JBHHWM01; genus JBHHWM01. The sequence goes on from JBHHWM010000028.1 coordinate 1,036, forward strand.
TGGACCGCCGCCAGCAACGACACACCCCTGCCCGTCGAACTCACCGCCTTCAGCGCCCTCCTCGATCAGTCCGACGTCGTCCTGCACTGGGCCACTGCCTCCGAAACCAACAACGCCGGCTTCGAGGTGGAACAGAAGACCGAACCCGGAGCGTGGGCCGGGGTGGGATTCGTCGAGGGACACGGCACAACGCTGGAGCCGCAAACCTACTCGTACCGCGTAGCCGGCATGGAGCCGGGGCACCACCGCTTCCGCCTCAAACAAATCGACTTCGACGGTTCGTTCGAGTATAGCCCCGAGGTGGAGGTCTACGTCGAGGTGCCGGGGGCCTACGTGCTGGTCGCGCCCTACCCTAACCCGTTCAATCCCGAGGCGCAGTTTTCGTTGACCGTGGCGCAGGCGCAACACGCGCGCGTGGCGGTCTACGACGTGCTCGGTCGGCGGGTGGCCGTGCTGCACCAAGGACCGTTCGATGCCGCCCGGGTGTATCGTTTTCGGTTTGACGGAAGCGGGTTGCCGAGCGGAGTGTACGTGCTTCAGGCGACGGGAGAGCGGTTTGCGGCCTCACGCACCATGACCCTGCTGAAATGACGCCGGGGATTGGGGAGGAAAGAAATGTAGAAAATGGTTACTGGAAAAGGGAAACGGTGGATGAATGATGACAAACCCATTTACTTCGTCAGTCGGGCTTCGCCCTCGTGTCCCAATAACCAATCCCCCCTTCACTACCGGGTCATATAATCCACAGCCAGGTGGGCCAGGGCACGCACGCCGGTGATCAACGCCCCCTCGTCGGCAAAAAACAGGGGGGAATGGTTTCGCGGCACCGTTTCGGGGTCCTGATCCTCGGGCGTCACCCCCAGGAAGACGTAGAGACCGGGGGCCTGCTGCGCAAAGTAGGAAAAATCCTCGGCCCCCGTGGTGGGCGGGCGGAGCAACACGTTGTCGTCCCCGGCCACGCGCCGCAACGTCGGCAGCATCCGGGCCGTCAGGTCGGGGTTGTTGATGGTGACGGGATAGCCGATGCCGATCCGCACCTCGGCGGTGGCTCCAGCGCTCTCGGCGATCCGTTCGGCCGTGTGGCGAATGCGGCGATGAATGTCCTTCTGCACCTCGGTGTCGAACGTGCGAATGGTGCCGGTCATCACCACTTCGTCCGGAATGATGTTGCCGCGCACGCCGCCGTGGATGCTGCCGATGGTGATGATCGACGGCGTGGCGGTCACGTCGAGTTGGCGACTGGCGACGGTCTGGAGCCCGAGCACAATCTGTGAGGCGACCACGATGGGATCGACGCCGCCCCAGGGAATCGCGCCGTGCGTCTGCCGTCCCTTCACGACGATGCGCAGGCCGTCGGAACTGGCCATCGCACCGCCGGGGCGATACGAGATGGTGCCCACGCGTCCGGGAAACACGTGCAGGCCGAAGACGGCCTCCGGTTTCGGGTCCTCAAAGGCCCCTTCCCGCAGCATGAGATCCGCTCCGCCTTCCTCGCCCGCCGGAGCGCCCTCTTCCGCCGGCTGGAATACGAAGACCACCGAGCCGGGCAGGTCCTCCCGCATCGAGGCCAGCACGTCGGCCACGCCCATCAGAATGGCAACGTGGTTGTCGTGGCCGCAGGCGTGCATCACGCCCACTTCCCGCCCGTTGTAGATGGTCTTTTCTTTCGAAGCGAAGGGCAGGTCCACCATTTCCGTCACGGGCAGCGCGTCCATGTCGGCCCGCAACGCCACGACCGGCCCCGGCTTGCCGCCCTGGAGCACCCCGACCACGCCGGTGTGCGCCACTTCGGTACGCACCTCCATGCCGAGGCTACGCAGGTGATCGGCCACCACGCCCGCCGTCCGAAACTCCCGGTTGCCCAGTTCGGGATGCTGGTGGATGTCGCGCCGCCAGGCGATGACCTGCTCTTCGATGTCCGCCGCACGCCGGTCGATACGAGCGGTCAACGCCTGCGCCGCCGCCGGGAGCGTCATTGTGAACAACAGAAAAAGACAGAGGAAGGTTCGGGTGTTCATGCGACGTGCCTCAAGGGTTGGTTTGTCGGGGGATGCCGCTACCGAGCCCGGCGCTAGCGCAAGACGTTGAACAGGCGGCTGTACTTGAGCGTGATGCTCCGGTTCTGAATGCCGGTGAACATGCCGTCGAGGTCGTTCGTCTGGTTGAAAACGATGAAGAGCCCCGTATTGGCCGTCTGGAGCCAGCCGAACCGCAGGTTCACCGACCACACGTCGGCCTGATCGTTGTACTGGAAGAGGCTTTGCACGTAGATGCGCGGCGTAAACGAATAGGAGAGGCGAGCCCGGAACAGGTTGGTGATGAAGTCGCCGGCGGGAAGGCTGATGTCGTTGTGCTGGAGGCTGAACTCGGTGGTAAACGTCTCCCCCGCCCGCACCCGCAACCTCGGGCTGAAGGCGATGCGGTCGCCGCCGAAGAAGCCGCCGATGACCGTCCGCGTACTGAGACTGATCCAGGAGCCCTGGTTGGTCATGGCGACGATCTGCGCCTCCTGGTGATCATACGTGCCGGCGGGAACGACGATGCCGTCGGCAATCTCAAAGGGTTCCTTAACCCCTTCGCGAGTGAGGTTCATGCCGGTGTGGATCTCGTGCCCGCTCTTCCACTCCCAGTGATTATCGATGTGCCAGCGGCCGCTCTCCTGGAACCCGTCGAAATCCCAGTATCCCTGGTAGCTCACGTGCGGGCGTAGCTCGTGCAGGCCGAGGAAGTTCTTCGGTCGATAGCTATGAAAAACCAGCGCCGTGGGCTTGCGGTAGGCGTGCCGCCTCAGGAAACCGACTTCCGGGTTGAAGTTCTCCGCCACTTCGGTGTAGGTGGCATTGAGCCGCCACGATTCCGATTCGTAGCTCGCCGCCAGGTTGAAGGCATACTCGTCGCCGTTGAGGCCGGGCGTGAAGGTGCGCGAAGCAAAGCCGGACACCTGCCCGTAGCGCCCGATGCCCAGCCGCCCGTCCACCGCCACGGTCTGGCCGTGATCCTCGTCCGGCGCGTCGTCGCCGGTGCCGAGGCGGTTGGTGAAAAGCACCCCGAGAGCGGATCGGTTCGGAAGCTCCTTTCGGACCCGCGCCACCGTGAAGTTGTTGGCCGGAGCTACCCCTCCGACCGCCTCCGTCTGCATGTTCAACAGCCCGACGTTGAGGCCCGCGAGATTACCGGAGAGCCGCGCCCCGCCGAGGATCGGGATGGCCTCGCCGTTCGGCCCGATGCCGATGCGGCGACTGAAGAACAACTCGACTTCCTGCCCGCTAAACTCGGATACGCCCACCGAAAACAACCCGGCATTTTCCAGAAAGAAGGGACGTTTTTCGGGGAAGAAGAGGCTAAACCGATCCAGGTTGACCTGCTGCTCGTCGACTTCGACCTGGGCGAAGTCGGTGTTGTAGGTAGCGTCGAGGGTCAGACTGGGCGTGATGCTGTATTTCAGATCCACGCCGAAATCCCCGGTAGCGTCCATCTCGGTGTCTACCGTGTAGTTGCGGGCGGCCTGGCCCACCACGTAAGGCATCACCTGGAGGTTGCGCGGCTGCGGCACGTTGAGGCCGGCGAGCCGCCCGGCCAGCGAGACGCGGTTGAGGTCGTACTGGCGCGGCAACCGGACCCAGTAAGCTTGTTCGTTGCGGCGACGGATGTTGCGCTGAAAATTGACGCCCCAGGTCTGGTCGTCGCCGCTCGGGAAGCGTAGCGTGCGGAACGGGATCTCGAACTCGGCGCTCCAGCCGATGTCCGACATTTGCACGCGGACTTCCCAGGAGCCGTCCCAGTTGATATTAAAGCCGCCACCCGAGCCGGACTGCTGGCGTCGTCCCCCGAAGCTGCCCTGGCCCTCGTTGGTCACCTGCGCGTCGTACTCAATGCCCGCCGGATTGGTGCCGAAGACGAAGCCGTTCTGCCCGTCGAGGTAGGTATCGAAGATGATGCGAAAACTGTCGGACTCGTCGAGGGAGGCATCGCGGCGGCTGTCCGAGACGATGATGCGGTCCGGCTCCTGATCGTAACACACCACGCCGACGTAGAGGGCGCGGTCGGTGTAGAGGATGCGTATTTCCGTCCGTTCCGAGGCCGGAGCCCCCTCGTTGGGCGTCGTCTGCCAGAAGCCGGTGACGGGCTCTACCTGTGTCCAGACCGGGTCGTCCAGCACATCGCCGTCGAGGGTCGGAGCGGCCTCCTGGTGGACGGCGGTCGCCACCGGTCGTTCCGCAGCCGGGGTCTGGTCCGGCGGAATGGATTGTGCCCGGGCCTCGAATGGGGACATCCCTACCCACACGCAATACAAAACGAGTATCCTTCGAATCACCACAGCGTCACCTCCTGTCCATGCGTTGACGCCCCATGTTACGTCTTTTCTCCCACAATCTAAAGCCCCGAACTTCGGCGCTCAACCCTCGGCATGGTGATGCGCCATGAGGTCGCGAATGGTTTGCTGATCCGCCGGAGACGGAAGCCCCATACCGTCCCGGTAACCGAACAGCGAGGTGGCGGTGACCGAGCCGAACCGATCGTCGAGGATTTCAAAATGATCGGGGGTCAGGAGCGCAGGATGCGACACACCGCACGCGCGGCAGAGCCGTAGGATTTCCTTGCGCAGGGTCAGGAGATAGTTTGCGCACCGGGCGGCTTTGAGCGTGGGGTCCAGCCCGCGAACGAGCCAGCGGTTATGCGTGGTGACGCCGGTGGGGCAATGGCCCGTGTGGCACCGCTGTGCCTGGATGCACCCTACAGCCAGCAGCGCCTCGCGCGCCAGGGCAATCATATCGCACCCCATCCCAAAAGCCAGCAAGGCAACCTGCGGCAAGCCCAGTTTGCCAGAACCGATAAAGACGATGTTCCGGTGCAAATCCCGTTCGGCAAACACCCGATAGACACGGGAAAAGGCCATCTTAAACGGCAAGGCCACATGATCGGTAAAGACGAGCGGGCCTGCGCCGGTACCGCCCTCCCCTCCGTCAACGGCAATGTAATCTACGCTGCGGTCGGTGGTGGCGATGAACCGGGCCAGTTCGTCCCAGAACGCGATCTCCCCTACCGCCGACTTGATACCCACCGGCAAGCCGGTCGCCTCGGCCAGGTGCTCCACAAAATCGAGCAGGCTGTCTACATCGTGGAAGGCCGTATGTGCGCTGGGGCTCAGGCAATCTTTCCCGACCTCAATGCCCCGGATCTTTGCGATTTCGGGCGTGACCTTGGCCCCCGGCAAAATGCCGCCGACGCCGGGCTTCGCGCCCTGGCTCAGCTTGATCTCCAACGCGCGAATCTGTTCGTGCTGCTGCACTGTGTCGACGAGCCTGGGCATCGAGAAGCTCCCGTCGGGCTCGCGGCACCCGAAGTAGCCCGTCCCGATCTGCCAGATCAGGTCGCCGCCATGCAGGTGATGCGGCGAGACGCCCCCTTCGCCCGTGTTGTGCAGCACGCCGGCAACCTTAGCGCCCCGGTTAAGCGCCTCGACGGCCGCGCGGCTCAACGATCCGAAGCTCATGCCCGAAATGTTGACGACGGATGCCGGGCGAAATGACCGGGCCCGTTGCCGATGCCCTCCCAGCACCTTGCCACAGGGAATCCGGTATGCCGGGTCGTAGCCGGGATGGCCCTTGTGCAGATCCGGAAGCGGAAAGACGCTGTGCTTGATGATGAGGTAATTCGGCTTCGTCTCCATGTCGTTGTCCGTCCCGAAGCCGAAGTAATTGTTCTCTCGCTTGGATGAAGCGTACACCCAGCGACGCTGGTCGCGGCTGAAGGGACGTTCTTCATCGTTGTTGGTGACGATGTATTGCCGCAGTTCCGGGCCGACGGCCTCCAGCAGGTATCGGAAATGCCCGATGATCGGAAAGTTGCGCAAGATGGCATGCTTGCGCTGCACCACGTCGTACGCCACTACGGCAACCACGACAGCGGCGATGGCTCCAACGATCCACATAGTTCCCTCAACCGATTCTTTGCAGCATCATGAAGGGCGGGCACCCGCCTGATCCGAAAAAGGCTACGGATCACCCATCGGAAAAGAAAGGGCTAGAACGCTTCTTGTCCTCGTACCCGGCCCGGATCGGGGAAGTCCCGGTACAGCGCAAAAGAGACATCCCGCACTTTCGCGTTGACGGCATGATGAAACCCCTCGACCGGGCCGGCCCTCGATGCTACCTGATCGAACGCCGCATCCATCTGCGCCAGGTTTTCGAACTCCAGCATTAAGTGAAACTCCGGCAGGTGCGACGGGCCGAGCCCCAGCTTGCGCCGCGTGATGCGATACCCATGGAGCCGCCCGGCTTCTTTCAGATGTTCGAAGTACGCCTGCGCAGCCTCCGTAAACGCGACGTCCCTGACGCCGTCCTTGAGGTTGCACCAGACGTGATAGATGTCCATGATGTTCGTCCCTTTTCGCCGTGCTCGAATCCGTGGCCTGTAATCTACGGGATGGACACGTCGCAGGCGACCCGAATCGTGCTTTTTCCAGACCGCCGGGCGATGGGTGCTTGCAATGCGTTGCGTTGCCTGATAGCTTACAGGGCCTCCCTCCAACGACCTTCCTACATTCCTTTCATTACCACGAGGTCTCCCCATGTTGCGTCTCGTCAAGATGCTCCCTCTCGCACCGATCCTGGTGCTGCTCTTGCTCTCCGGCTGTGCCGAGTCTTCCGGCGACGCACCGGATCTCATCCTGCATAATGGAACCATCTGGACCGTGGACGACGCCCAGCCGTCGGCCGAGGCCGTCGCCGTCCGGGACGGCCGTTTCGTCGCGGTGGGCACGGACGACGACGTGCTGAACCTGGCGGGGCCGGGCACCGACATCATCGACCTGGAAGGAAACTTCGTCACGCCCGGCTTTATCGACACGCACGTTCATTTCGCGTCGGCGGCGCGGTTTCTGGAGTTCAACATTATGCGGACCGGCACGCAGGACGAGTTTGTGGAACGCGTCGAGGATGTGATCCGGCGATTGCCGGAAGGCGAGTGGATCCTGGGCGGGTTCTGGGGCGCGTACGACCAATGGGTCGTCGGCAGCGCCGGAGGGGAAGGCCGCGAACCGTTCGTGCCGGACATCTCCCGCATCGACTCGCTCACAAGCAACTACCCGATGTTCATCCGCAAATTCGACAACAGCGCCTTCGCCGCTAACTCGGCGGCCCTCGAAGCAGCAGGGGTCGATCCGCTGGACCCGCAAGCGCCCGGCGTGACGTTCGAGCGCGATGAAAACGGAACCTTCACCGGCATCATGACCGGGGACGGGGTCAGGGATCTTTTCGCCGACGCGGTTCCGCGCCGCTTTACGCATGAACGGCGCCTCGCACAAACCCGGAACGCCCTGGAGGAAATCCGGCGTCACGGCGTCACCGCCGTCAGCGACATGTCGGACGAGGACCAACTGGCGATCTACCGCGAACTGCTGGCCCAGGGCGAGTTGACGGCACGCATCGACTACCGGTATCCCCTCGACGACTGGTACAAGCTGGCCGAACAGGGCATCCGGCGCGGCTCCGTCGACGACTCCTGGATCCAACTGGGCGGCCTCAAAGGCCACATCGACGGCATCATGGGCACCAGCTCGGCGCGGTTCTTCGAACCCTATGACCACGACCCGGAGAACCGGGGGCGCTGGCGTCGCCTGATGGTCGATGAAAACGGCGACTTTGTCGAGGGCCAGTTCCTCGATTATATGCTCAAGGCCGACAGCGCGGGGTTGCAACTCACCGTCCATGCCATCGGCGACGAGGCCAATCACCTGTTGATGAATTACCTCGAAGAACTCAATGCGCGCAACGGCCAACGCGACCGCCGCTTCCGCCTCGTCCACGCGCAGGTCATCGCCCCGGACGACTTCAGACGCCTGGGCGAGTTGGGTATCATCGCCGAGGTGCAGCCGTTCCACCTGAGCGACGATATGCGATGGATGGAAGAACGCATCGGCCACGAACGCAGCAAGGGAGCCTATGCCTTCAAAACCATCAACGACAACGGCGCGATGCTCGCCTTCGGCTCGGACTGGCCCGGCACTTCCGCCGCCGAGTATCCCATCAACCCCATGCTGGGCCTCTTCGCCGCCGTCTCTCGCCAGACCGTAACGGGGCAACCCGAAGCAGGCTGGTTCTCCCAGGAGCGCATCAGCATCGAAGAGGCCATCAAGGCCTATACTTACAACGCCGCCTACGCCGCTTTCGAAGAGGACAGCAAAGGCTCGATCACGGTGGGCAAGCTGGCCGACCTTGCCGTGCTTTCGCAGAACCTGTTGGAGATCGAACCTGAAAAAATCCTCGAAACGGAGACGCTCTATACAATGGTGGACGGGCGCATGGTCTACCAGAAGAACTAGACTAACTCACACCCCGCCCTCCGGTCGCCACTGGAACCGAGGAGACAGCGAGGGAAAGCAGCGTCGTTTCGCCTCTCTCTATTCAATCTGATGGATGTGATCAGCGCCTCCGGGGAAGGCGCTGATCACATCCATCAGGTTCTGGTATTTCTCGTACCGTTCCAGTACCGCCCGTACCCGTTCGACGCGTGCGTCCAGGGAGCCGCTCAGGACGAAATAGGGGATCTTTCGCTCGATCAAATCGGCGATGATTTGCTTCTGAAAGACCTGCCGGTTGGTATCGCCGGAGCGGTCCCAGGTATCGTCGTAAGGGATGTCGGTGTCGCAGAGGAAGACCAGATCGTACCGGGAGGCAGCGGCATGGGCCATCTCGACGAGTCGCGGAGCCGCCGTCCCGTGATAGTACTGCGAAAACATGTACGTTGTAATCGCATTGGTGTCCGTGAACAGATACCGGTTGGCCCGGCGTAGACGGTGTTCCTCGCGTTCCAGGTGCCCTTCTGCGATCTCGACGAGTTGCTCCAGGGTCAGCCTACGCTGAACCTGATTATCCTCCCAGTATTCCCGGCCATACTCCGGCATCCATTCGGTGGCATACACATCGGCTAGTTTCTGCGCGAGCGTCGTCTTGCCGGTGGAGGGGGCTCCCACAAAAACCACGTTGACGATCAGATCGCGATACACGCGGGGATGGATGAACTCCCGATACGCATAGGGATCCTCCCGTACGAGGGTTCCCGACACCGGACAGTGTTTGCGGTGGAGGTCCACCACGCGGTTAACGGCTCCCAGGGCGCGACTCACATGCTCGCCGTAGGATTCGCTGGAGTAGAAATGCGTGATGGGTCGCCCGGCCAGCACGCGGAGCAGGTAGGCTTCCTGGATGCGTTGAATATCGGGCGTATCGCCCACCTGGGTCGGGCCGTCCCAGGCTTCGATCACCTCCACCTCGGGATACAGTTCCCGGATCCATCGCGCGCGAACGTGCAGCGGACACCGGGTTGTTTCAGGGCAATCATAGACGAGCACGATCACCTCATCCATCTCGGCTAGAGCGGTTTCTATCACGCTCTGGTGCCCCCGGTGCAGGGGCGCAAACTTGCCGAGGGTCAGCCCTGTTGTTGTACGACGCACGCCTCGACGCCTCCTACTCTCTCGGACTGATGGGGCCGCCCATCAACACGGCCACCGGGCGTAGCGGCTCGATGTTTTCGAAGATGATCTTGATGGTGGCCGTCAGCGGAACGGCCAGGATCATGCCCAGGATCCCCCAGAGCCAGCCCCAGAAAATCAGCGATACCAGCACCAGCAACGGGCTCAGGTTCAGGCTGAACGCCATCAGCCTCGGCTCGACGACGTTGCCCATCACCATCTGCACCGACACCAGCAGCACGATCACGAAGACCGGGCGGGTCAGCGTATCGAACTGGAGCAGCGACAACAGAAAGGGGAAAAACACCGCCACGAGCGAACCGATGTTCGGAATGAAATTGAGCAAGAAGGCCAGGAATCCCCAGAGCAGCGGAAAGTCGACGCCCAGGATCAAGAGAATCAAAAAGACCAGCGTCCCCGTGCCCGCACTGACGAGTGTCTTCGTGACCAGGTATTGCCGCACCTGTTTGCTCGTGTTGCGGATGACATGGGCGATACGCTCAGCATATTCCGATGGAAAAGCCCGCTCTACCTTGACACTGAGATCGCCCGTGGCGGCCAGCATGAAGAGCATGAAGAGAATGACCAGAAAGGTGTTGCCCACAAAGTTGATAAAAGATCCCACCCCCGAGGAAACAACCGACGTCACGGTCGAGGCCTGAAACAGATCGCTCACGTCGAGATCCTGCCAGTCGACACCGGCTTGCACGGCCCATTGCTCCAACTGCGCCTCCATCCCACTGACCATGCTCTCTAGCTTCGTCTCGTAGTTGGGCCAGGCTTCGGTGAACGAGCCCACGCTGGAGTAGATCAGCAACCCGATCAGAAACAAGACCAGGGCAAACGTAAGCAGGACCATTACGAGCGAGAGAATGGTCGGAAATTTCCGCGCTTTCAAAAACACGACCACCGGCTCGAAAATGACCGAGAGCAGCAGGGCCACCGAGAACGGCAGCAACACCGCGCGCAGTTCTTGCAACGTCACGCCCAGCACGAAAACCGCCAGGACACCCAGCAGCACGAGCGCCAGATTCGCATTCTTCATAACCGCAAAGCTCCCTATGATTATGCCTGTGTCATCACGCAGACCGGCTACCGCCTGTCCGGGCCGACGCGCCGCGATACAACAGAGAGGCTACTTCCTGGATCGCCCGAACACTCAGAGCAACAGCACGGCCCCGCCCGTTGCAATCGCGAAGCTGCGAATGTCGAAGCCGGTGACACTTCCCCATCCGAACTGCGAGGCGATGAAGCCGCCTACCACCGCCCCGGCAATCCCGACCAGGATCGTCATCAGGATGCCGCCGGATGTTGCCCCGGCATGATAAACCGGGCGATGAACCCGGCCAGGAGCCCAAACAGAGCCCACGATAGAATACCCATGGTCGTACCTCCTGTCTATAGATGACCCAACGTTCGTCGTCAACCGCGCGGCTCCATCACGCCTCGTTCCCTTCTTCTCACGCAAGACGCGCTGTAGGATGATAAGACTTCTTGCAGAAGTATTCAGGAATTTGCCTCCCCGACCAGAATTCATCCCTTCCCTCGCCGGAAAACCGTACTTTTCGTCCGGTAACTGCATCTCGTCTCGCCGTTTTGAGCCACCCGAACCAACCCGCCTCAACGATGGCTGCTTCCTGGTCTCTTGCCTGCTCTAGCTGTACCACCACCCACAACGCTTCCGGTCTGCCCACCGTCTGCCCGTCCTGCGGCTTGCCGTGGCTGGTACGCTACGCCGACACCCCGCCTCCGACCCTTCGCGCGGCCCTGGCCACCCGCCCGTGGACCCTGTGGCGATACCGGGAATGGCTGCCGCTGACCGAAGCGGAGCACCCCGTGTCGCTCGGCGAAGGCATCACCCCGTTGCTTCGCGTCCCCACCGTCGAACAGGCGCTGGGGATGCAAACGGTCTGGGTCAAAGACGAGGGACAGAACCCGTGCGGCTCGTTTAAGGCGCGGGGGTTGTCGGCTGCCGTCACCCGCGCCTCGCTGGACGGCGCGACCCGTTTCGTGCTTCCGACCGCCGGCAATGCGGGCGTGGCGCTGGCGGCCTACGGCACACGGGCCGGGCTGCCGGTGCGGGTGTACGCCCCCCAATCGACGCCGGCTACCCTTCTGGCCCAGATTCGCCTCTTCGGAGCCGACCTCCACCTGATCGACGGCCACATCGGCGACTGCGGCCAGGCGGCCCGGGCCTTCGCCCAGGAAACCGGAGCCTCCGACATCTCCACCCTCCGCGAACCCTATCGCATCGAAGGAAAGAAAACCCTCGGCCTTGAACTGGCGGAGCAATTCGGCTGGACGCTCCCCGACTGTATTATCTATCCCACCGGCGGCGGCACCGGCCTCATCGGCATGTGGAAAGCCTTCCATGAACTGCGCGACGCGGGGTGGATCACAGGCAAGCTGCCCCGGCTCTTCAGCGTCCAGTCCACCGGATGCGCGCCGGTGGTGAAGGCTTTCGAAGAAGGAGCTACCTCGACGACGCCCTGGCCGAATCCGCAGACCAGGGCCAGCGGGCTACGCGTTCCCAACGCGCTCGGTGCCCATCTCATCCTCCGAGCGATACGCGAAACGGGAGGCCACGCCCTCGCCGTCACCGACGACGCGCTCGGCGAGGCAAGCACCCGGCTGGCCGAACAGGAAAGCATCGACGCCTGCCCCGAAGGCGGTGCCACGCTGGCCGCCCTCGAACGGCTGGTCGCCGACGGCGTTATCCGCCCGGACGAATCCGTGGTCCTCTTCAATACCGGCGCAGGCTGGCTTTATCGATGAGGGAGGAAGTATCCCGATCCCTGTCTCCCCACGCCTTCCTCACTTCACCAACATCACCGGACGAACCGCGCTGAACGAGCGTCCCATCGCCCGGATCATGTACACGCCGCCGGGCAGATCGCCGGCATCCAGCACGAAGAGGTACGCGGCGTTCGCCGAGAGCCGCCCCTCGAAAAGCAGGCGAACACGCCGCCCCAGCATATCATAGACCTCCACCCGAACCGACTCACCGCGTCCCAGGCGCAACGTAAACCGGGCCTGTGATTGGAACGGATTGGGGTACGGGGCGCTGAACTCGAACGTGCCCGGCACATCCGCCGTGGGAAATTCGAACGCCGTCCGGGTCTCCGGGCCGTAAAGCCCGAAAGCAATCGCGTTGCGGGTATCCTGGATTCCCGTAAACCCCTCGCGGGCGCGGTAGGGCGACGGACCGAAATCCACGTCCACGTCATCGTCGCTGCCGAAAATGCCGTCCGGCCCTATGCCCAGAAAATCGGCCAGCCGCGTGCCTCCATCCATAATATTGGGAGGCACGTCGGGATTGCCGGTGTGGAAGTTGGCAAACAGATGTCCGGCTTCGTGAGCGACGATGCTCCCCAGCGCTTCACCCAGTAGATCCACCATCGTAACGCTGGGGGCCAGCGGGAACTGGCTCAACGAATTAGCGCCCCCCGGCTCACTGAGCAGGTCGAGCAGCACCACCGCCGTCTCTCCGGTCACGAAGTTGCCCACGTCTACGGCTTCGGCGATACCCACCGTTTTCTCCCCTAACTCATCCTGCGTCCCTCCAATAATGACCCGGCTCACGTGAGGCTGCCCGAAGGGGTCCGCATGGTCGCGGCTGTTCAGAATCTCGACCTGATACTCCGGGTTCAGCCCCAACGACTGAATATCCTCAATGAGGTGTTCTTCGGCTGTGGTCAAAATCGCATCGATGACGGCCTGCGCGTCGATGCCTCCGGGCGTAGAGTCGAGTCCAAAATTTTCCAGAAAGGACGCCAGCGGAGACAGCGTGGCGTCGGGATTGCCGCCAAAGAGGGTCTCGGCATCGAGCGTAGCCCCGTCGAAGTCGAGAAAAAGCGTCTGGAGCGGACGCGGCACGGCCTCCAGGATCGGTCGAAAAACACGCAGGGCCAGCGTATACGCCCCGTCGCCCGTCTCCACGGAAACGGCATACCGCCCCGATGCAGCAAGGACGTAGGCCAGGCCGGCGTTCCCCCCATGCGGCAGCGGCGAGGCCAGGGGCAACAAGGAACTCGGGTCCAGGCCCGACCCCATCAACTCCAGGCCGGACGGATCGAACAGCGTGACGTGCTTTGCATGGCCCGACAGGTCGGCTCCCAGGACGTCGCCCGCGTGCAGGTCGATGCTGTAAAAGTCCACATCTTTGGTATCGAGGCCGAGGGTGAGCACGTAGGGTCCCTCGCTTCCGGCCTTGGGTCCCGAACTCGAATCGAACGGATCGGAGGGCCAGAACGAATCGACGCCGCGCACAAAGACGTAATAGTCACCGTCTTCCTCTACGGTGACTTCGAGGAAGCTGTCGTGCGAGGACGCATCGCCGTCGTCATTAGAATCGAGCGTCACGCCGGTGCTGGTATAGAGGGCTACTTTGCTGTCGAGCCCGTCGAACGGTTCCGGCGTATCGATGTCGATAGTGACGATCTGACCGGCCCGAACACCGGCAATGCGATAGACATCGAAGTCGCCCGATTTGGACCCGCTGCTGCCGTGTGGGCCGTCCCCGATCTCGGCATTGACCCGTACCCGGTTGCCCGTCGTGAGGCCCGTGACGTTGGCCAGGGGAATGGCGCCGTCATCCTCGGCAAAGGGGCCGACCATGGTCGGCGACGGCGAGGCCAACGTCCCGGCGACATCCACTTCCGCCATGTCGCCGGGACGAGTCCCAAAACCGGCCACAAACTCGGCGGAAGCCTGGCCGTCGTTCCACCCCCAGGCATCGCCCGGCTCACCCTCATCGACGATGGGTACGGCCCTGGGCGCTTTGGACGCCCTCCGGGCGGCTCGGCGCTTGCCCTCCCATCTCAGCCTGGCCCGCCAGTACGCCCAGTCCGGGTTCGCCCCGGCGGGGAGAAAACTGAGGTACGGATTGGCCCACTGAGGCTTGATCTGATCGAGGGTATCCTCTGAGTACACGCGCTTCTCGACATCGAAGGCGACGTCCTGGGCGGCGGCGGTGCCCGGGCTCCACACAAGGGCCGCCATCAGGGCAACCCCGCGAAGCAGGCTCCCGATCCTCATCTCAGGATCATCGCCGCGTATTGGGTTCTTTCCGGCCACTGTCTTGCCTGCTCCATGAGCGCATACTGGATCTCGTCGCTTGCAATCTAAGAAAAAGGGACGCGTCGGGCTATGTCGAAATGCGTTCGGGATGGACCGGTGAACCGCACGCAACAACGCAAGGCTCCGGGTTTCGCCAAGTATCCCCCGCTATCTTGAGGAGCGCAAGAACCTATCCCGGCAAACCAGATAAAAGAATTTGTGCGGCAAGGCGTCGTGTTGCCACAAACAGTGAAACCGTACATAGACCCGAAGGGTGGCTATGAAAAAGATGACCATAGATGAAGTGGCCAAGCTCGCGTACGTCTCGCGGTCCGTCGTTTCCCGGGTGTTGAACAACCATCCCAATGTGAGCCACGAGGCAAGAGAACGCGTAATGCGGGTCATTAATGAGTACAATTACAGGCCCAACTCGGTAGCGCGCAGCCTGGTCACCGACCGGACCTTTGAGATATGTATTCTGGCACCTCGCCGGAGGGACGACGTGCTGGCAACGGGGTACCTGCCCTTATTGCTGCTCGGCATTTCAGAACAGTGCAGCAAGCGAGGTTTCTTCGTCTCCCTTTCGATGATCGCAGAAGACACGGAGGCCGAAATCCACGACCGCATTTTGAATGGCCATAAATTTGACGGATACATCCTCTATGCGCGCGAAGTGACCGAACGCGTAGCCTCGGCCCTTCGAACAAGCAACACACCCACCGTCCTTATCGGCCACGATGCCACCTATCCTGATTTGAACTCCATCGACGTGGACAACTTCGAGGGAGCCTACAAAGCGACGGCCCACTTAACCGGGCTGGGGCATCGCCAGATCGGCATCATGCTGGGACCGCCGCACATGCAAGAGTCGATTGATCGGCTGAGAGGCTACACCCAGGCCCTGAAGGAGAGTGACCTATCCATCGATGAGGAATGGATCGTGGAAGGAGACTATTCGCAGAAAAGCGGCTTCGACCTTATGACGCGGTGGATCGAACGAGGCGTGTGTCCCCGGGCTGTGTTCTGCACGAGCGACGTGAAAGCCTTCGGTGCATTGCTGGCCTTGTATCAACACGGCATTGCCGTACCCGAACAGGTCGCCCTCGTCGGTTTCGACGATCTACCGAACGCTCAGTATACCGTCCCCCCGCTCACCACCGTCCATCAGCCGATCTATCAGAAAGGCGAGCAAGCCGCCAACATCATTATCAACCAGATCGAGAAGAGAGACTCCAACATCGTGCATGCGAATCTACCGGCTGAGCTGGTCATACGCGCGACGTGCGGGGCGCTGCCCGACGCCATACCCTAACGCGCTGGAAACATCCACCCCTATCCTGATGGGACCGTTTCCATTTTGCATGTGGAAGCGGTCCCTAAATGGACATCGCGCGACGCAGGGATTCTGAACACTGGATCATTCTTATTATCATTACGGTAGAGGAAACTTCGATCGTTTTTTGATCGCTGTTTGGACGCATCGATGGCCCCGGCAGACTGGGCGGTGCAGGGTTTTCCTGATCCTGAAGCCTCAGACGCCGGGTGCTTCTTCAGTGATCCTCGTGTTTTGTTTACCTTGTTTTGCTGCAGCAACTCTCTATGTCACGTATTACTCTTACGACCTCGGTTGGCGATCTCGTGGACCATGCTTCTCGAACCGGCACACAGCTTGAACGCGTGCCCACGCTCATTTTTGAGAACCCCCCGGACATCGCCTATCAGGTGGCCCGGCGTATCGCCAACCTCATCGAAGAATACCAGGCGGTAGGCAAAAACGTGGTGCTCGGCTTGCCTACCGGGTCGACGCCTATCGGCGTCTACCACCACCTCGTCCGCATGCACGGGGAACAGGGGCTCGACTTTTCGAACGTCGTCACTTTTAACCTGGATGAATACTTTCCGATCAAGCCGGAAAGCTTGCAAAGCTATCACCGGTTCATGCGGGAAAATTTCTTCGATCATGTCAATATTCCCCGCGAGAACATTCACATACCGCAAGGCGACATCCAGCGCGACGCGGTAGAAGACTATTGCCTGGCCTATGAACGGGCCATTCAGAAGGCCGGGGGGATTGATTTACTCCTGTTGGGCATCGGGCGGAGCGGCCACATCGGGTTTAACGAGCCCGGTTCGGGCAAAGAAACGCGCACCCGGCTCATCGTGCTGGATGAGATTACGCGGAAGGATGCGGCCAGCGATTTCTTCGGGGAAGAAAACGTGCCGCGCGAGGCGATTACGATGGGAGTGGGGACCATCCTGGACGCCCGTGAAATCATCTTGATGGCCACCGGCGAGCATAAAGCGCCTATCATTCGGCGCGCGGTAGAGAAAGAACCCAATCGCCAGGTAACGGCCTCGTACCTCCAATTGCATCGCGATGCCACGTTCTACCTCGACCGCGCGGCCGCCAGCGAATTGACCCGCGAAAAGACGCCCTGGCTGGTCAAGAGCGTGACCTGGGATGAGCCTATGTCCAAACGCGCGGTCATCTGGCTCTCGGAGCGGTTGGAAAAAGCGATCCTACGCCTGGAAGCCGCCGACTTTTACCGAAACGACCTGCATGACCTGCTGCACGCACACAGCAGCGTAGACGACCTGTGCCGGAACGTCTTCGAAGACCTCCGACGACTGATCCGCTACCGCGACGACCTGCCCCGGAACGAGCGGATCATTGTCTTCAGTCCACACCCCGACGACGACGTTATTTCCATGGGGGGGACTCTCGACAAACTCGCTACCAATCACAACGACCTCACCATCGCCTACATGACCAACGGCTCGGTCGCGGTTTTCGACACGGACGTGCGACGCACCCTGCGCTTCGTGGAGATGAGCCATACGGTGTTGGGCCTGGATGAAGCGACCTTCAAGCCCTTACGCACACGCGTTGATCGAATTCTGAAGTTTCTGACCAAGAAAAAGCCGGGCCAGATCGATCTTCAGGAAGTGCAGCAAATCAAGGCCCACATTCGCTATGCAGAAGCCATTGCTGCTATCGAAATCATGGGACTGGGCGAAGAGAATGCGCGCTTTCTGGATATGCCCTTTTATAAAACCGGGACGGTACGGAAGGATCCCATCAGCGAGGCGGATATTGAGGTCGTGCTCGCCGTACTCCGCGAGATTCAACCTGCCCATATTTTCGTAGCGGGGGACTTGTCGGATCCGCACGGAACCCATCGGATGTGTTACAAGGCTATCAAGGAGGCCCTGGAACGATATAACCGCGAGGGTAGTATGGCGGACACCGGTAGCGCGCGTACCGATACGCCGCATACCCGGCCTCAGGTCTGGTTGTACCGGGGGGCCTGGCAAGAATGGGAAATCCACAAGGCCGATGTGTTTATTCCGCTTTCCAAGGCAGACCTGGATCGTAAGATCGAGGCGATCTTCAAGCACGAGAGCCAGAAGGACCGCGCCATGTTCCCCGGTGCCTACGACGCACGCGAATTCTGGGAACGCGCCTATGATCGAAACCGGGAGACCGCCGAGGCCCTGAACAAGCTGGGCCTGCCGGAATTCTACGCCGCCGAGGCGTTCGTCACCACCTACGAAATGCCCTGAGGTCGCCTGTGCGCACCTCGCTCAACGTGAAGCTGTATTGACGGAAAATATGCCTACAGCAGTGACCCCCCGCCTCATCGCAGGCATCGACACGGGGGGAACCAATATCCGGTTTGCGCTTGCCGAAGTGGACGATCCCCGAACGATCCTGGTTAGAAGGATCGCGGAAACCCCCCTTGTCAACGACCCGGAACAGTTCGGTGTCTTCATTGCCACCGAACTGGCCTCCTGCCTGCACGAGGCAGGCTTTGCACCGGAAGCCCTCGCAGCCGTCGGGTGTACGGCTCCCGGGATTACGGATGCCGGGTCCGGAGTGGTTCGCGCCTCCGTCAATCTGGGGTGGATCGATTTCCCGTTAGTGGAGGTGCTTGAACGCCACCTCGGTATCCGGGCGGCTATTGAGAACGATGTGAATGCGGCTGCGTTGGCCGAGTTTGCGTATGGAGCCGGGCAGGGCTGCCATTCGCTCATCTACGTTACGATTAGTACAGGGCTCGGAGCCGGCATCGTGATTGAAGGGAACGTCTTGCGCGGCTACCAACATGCAGCGGGAGAAATTGGATTCCTGCTTCCCGAGCCTTCTTACATTGAGCGCACGGGGAAGCAGCACGGGTGTCTGGAGCATCATGCTAGTGGAACAGGGATCGCTCGCGCCTGGCAGAACCGGCAAAATGGAAGGACGGCGTCGGTATCGGCTATCGAAGTCTTTGATGCGGCGCGCGCCGGAAACCTGGAAGCGAAAGCCATGGTCGAGCGAGCGGCTGATTACCTGGCACAGGCCGCCGTAGCCATCAGTACCATTATCGATCCCGAAGTGCTGGTTCTCGGGGGCAGCATTGCTCAAAACGAGGACGCCCTCACCGACCGTATTCGCGAAGTCGTCACCCTCACACTCCCCTTCCCTCCCCGCGTTGTGCAGGCAGGGCTGGCAGGCGACGCCCCCCTCATTGGCGCGTTGGCGCTCGGGGCTCAGCTCGCCCGACGCAACGGTCTGAAGCCGCTTCGAGAGACACCTGTTTAGAAACGAGGAGACGGTGAGACGATGAATCGACGAACAAATAAGCGGGAGATCCCTCCTCGATTCGTCGTCTCACCGATTCGTCGTCTCAACTCAAAGGGGTCACAACGTGGGTTAAGACAATCACGCGGACCGTCGCCGTGCCGGTTTCGAGGGATAGGGTGCGGATGGGCGAGGGTCTCTTCCCCATGTGCGAGTCGCTCATCCCTATGAAACACACAACGCGGTTTGTAGCGCTGGATGCCTTTCGCGGCCTGACCATCGCCGGGATGATCCTGGTCAATACGCCGGGGAGTTGGGCCTACGTCTATCCACCGCTGCGCCATGCGGCATGGCACGGCTGGACCCCCACCGACCTGGTCTTTCCGTTCTTTCTCTTCATCATGGGGACGGCCATGTGGCTCTCCTTCGGCAAGTTCGATCACAAGCCGTCGCCCACGCTCCTCAAAAAGATTGCACGCCGCGTCGTGTTGATCCTCTTGATCGGGTGGGCCTTACACGCCTTTCCCTTCGTCAGGGACTACGCATCATTTCGCTTCATGGGAGTCCTCCCACGCATTGCGCTGGCCTATGGTGCTGCCTCGCTTTTATGCCTCTTTCTGGACGAAAAGAAGCTGCTCCTAACAGCGGCGGCTATTCTCGTTGGATACTGGTTGCTCCTGTGGGGCTTCGGGGGCGAGGATCCCTTTTCGTTGGAGACCAACCTGGCCCGACGCGTCGATGTGTTTGTGTTCGGAGAGGCGCATATCTATAAAGGGTTCGGTATCCCCTTCGACCCGGAAGGTCTGCTGAGCACCCTGCCCGCTGTGGTTACCGTCATAGCAGGATATTTCACAGGTAAGTTGATCAAGACGGCGGCTTCGCTGGAAGCGGCCGTGCTGAAGATGTTTCTCTGGGGCACGGCGGCGATGCTCGGGGGCGTGCTCTGGGACGTCGTCTTTCCCATCAACAAACCCCTCTGGACCAGTTCTTACGTCTTGTTTACCGCCGGCTTCGCGCTGGTAGGGCTCGCCTGGTTCGTGTGGATCATGGACATCAGAGGACGAACGCGGTGGGCCCAACCTCTGCTCGTCTATGGGATGAACTCGCTCTTTGCCTACGTCCTGTCGATCTTCTGGGTGCTGGTGCTCATACGCCTCGTCAAAATCCCTATGCCCGACGGCTCGACGACGACCGGCTACACCTGGCTCTATACGCACATCTTCGTTCCCCTGGCCGGTCCGATGAACGGATCGCTCTTGTTCGCTCTTGCCCATATCGTGTTGTTCTGGCTCATTCTTTTGATTCTCTATCGGAAAAACATCTTGATCAAAATCTGATACGGCCGGCTATGACTACGTCTATCCGCCTTCAGCTAGGCCCCCTCGCGTTCGTCCTGGCACTCGGCGCGTTCATCGCCGCCTGCGACACCCAGGACAGGCAAAACCCCTCAGGGACATCGCACAAGATAGTAGGGTATGTGCTGGGCGATCGCGGCGTGGACGCGGGCTCCATCGACGCGACAAAGCTGACGCATATCAATTATGCGTTTGCCAATGTGGTAGGGAGTAAGGTGACGATGGAACAGGACACGGATTCTGCCAACGTGGCCGAACTACGCACCCTGAAAGACAGGAACCCGGCTCTCAAAATCATCCTCTCCGTGGGCGGATGGGTATGGTCCGACGACTTCTCGGACGCGGCACTGACGGATTCGTCTCGGGAAACCTTTGCGCAAAGCGCTATCGACGTGCTGACGACATATGGGTTTGACGGGATCGACATCGATTGGGAATATCCGGGGCAGATCGGAGAGGGCAATGTGTATCGCCCTGAAGACAGGGAGCATTTTACCCTCTTGCTAAAGACGTTGCGTGAGCATCTGGATGCCCAGAGCGCCCGGGATGGTCGAGGCGAAGGAGATCGCTACGTGCTCACGATTGCCACCGGCGCGAGTGCTACCTACCTGCACCATACCGAGTTGGACAAGACGCACCCGTATCTCGATTTTATCAATATCATGACGTACGATTTTCATGGGGCCTGGACCGACAGCACCGGGCATCACGCCAACCTGTATCCTTCCGGCCATCCCTGGCTCCCCTCGGCGGAAGAGGCCGTAGCCGGGCACCTCAAGGCCGGCGTGCCCGCGCACAAGATCGTCCTGGGCGTGCCGTTTTACGGGCGCGGATGGACGGACGTCAAGGACGAAAACCACGGGTTACATCAACCCTATTCGGGCACCGCGCGGTCCTACTCCTTCGAATCCCTCCAGGCTCGGTACATCAACAAGAATGGATACGTTCGGTATTGGGACGACGCGGCCAAAGCACCGTACCTCTGGCAGCCGGATTCGGCGATCTTTATCACCTACGATGATGAGGTCTCCCTTCAGCAAAAAGCCGCGTTTGCCAAAGAAAACGGGCTGGGGGGTGTGATGTACTGGGAACACCACAACGACCCCGGTCAGATCCTGCTCTCCGCACTCTATGAGCAGCTGGGCCGCCGTTAGTTGGAGACGACGACGGCCCGGCCGCCCCGTCCACGCATGTCGAATGCACGCAGGGTCACGGGGCCGTCTACCGCCAGGGGTTCGGTGTAGCGGGGCGAGCGGATAGTAGGCTCGCTTCCATCGGTGGTGTAATGGATAGCCAGGCCGGGAAAGGCTACGTTGGCTTTCAAGAGGCCGCCCTCCTTCACCGCGCCCGGAGGGGGCAGGCGGTAACGCACGCCGCCGTAGAGATAGTCCAGGCGCGGCAATTCTCGTTGTCCCAGCGCATTAGCGAACCGGTTCCAGGCACGGGCGAGGTGCGCGTTGCGTTCGGCGTGGTCCTCGATGGTGGCCCATGCCGGTTGTGCCGCCCAGGCGCGCTCGGCCCGGCCCAGGAGTTTGGGGAAGACAAGGTATTCCATGCGCTCCCGCCCCTTCGCATTCTCTCCCCACAGTTGGCCCTGGATCCCCAGGATATGCCGCCTCCCTGATTCCATCAGGCGCACGTGATTCGCGAAGGACGCCTCCGGGTCCATCAGATTACCCATGAGGTCGATCTCGGCGCTTTTGAAGAGATCGAAGGGGGCGAAGACAAACGGCTTCCGGGTGTCTACAAAGCCGGCCCAGTAGTAGCCGGGTTCCTGAGGATCCTTGGCATAGGCCAGGTCGAAATAAAGGTTCGTCGCGTTGGACATCACCACGTCGTACCCGGCGTTGGCCAGTTTGTAGACGACGTCTTCAGCTCCCCAGCCCCAGACGTTGTTCCACACATAGGGGATCACCCGGCGGTCCAGAAAGGCTTCATTGGGTGCTTTGAAAGTGCGCCCGTCCCGATCGCGCTCGGTGAGGGCTATTTCTTCCCATCCTGCGGTTGCCAGGCCGCGTTCCTCCAGGATGCCGATCAGGTGGTGCAGGAAGTAGGCAGGCAGGTCTTGGGGGCTTTCGACCTCGTCGTTTTCTTCTATCAAGGAAGCGCAGGCCGGTGAAGCTTCCCAGACGCCCCGGGGCACTTCGTCGCCGCCGGTGTGCAGGGTCTTCAGCGGGACGCCCGCCTCATCGTACATCGCCGCGACGGCGTCGATGACGGTGCGCAGGAAGTGGTAGGTGGAGGCCCGGCACACGTTTATCACGTTGTCGTTCCATCCCTGCACCGACCGATAGGTCGATGCGTCGGTGGGATCGCGGAGGAGGAAGGCGTCGGCTTGCGCCTGGTCGCCTTCTTGCATGAGCCGAGCGTAGCGGGCGTCCATCGCCTTGATCGCGGCCCGTGCATGCCCGGGCACATCAATTTCGGGAATAACCTCGATGTGACGTTCGCGGGCGTATTGCAGGATCTCGACGAAGTCGGCGCGCGCGTAATACCCGCTGCCGTACGAGCGGTCGGGATCGGGGCCGGAGCCGAAGGACGGCACCAGATGATCGCGTTCGTCGAGGGTGTGGCCCCGGCGGCCGCCTACCTGCGTCAGTTCGGGCAAGCCGTCGATCTCCAGCCGCCACCCCTCGTCGTCCGTCAGATGAAAGTGAAATTTGTTCAGCTTGTAGAACGCCATCAGATCCAACAATTTCTTGACGATTTCCTTCGATTGGAAATGGCGCGCCACGTCGAGGTGCATACCGCGATAGGCGAAGCGCGGAGCATCTTCGATCCGGACCTGATCCACGGTGATCGCCTCGCGCGGTTGCCGGTAAGCCGTTACCGGGAGCAACGCGCGCAGGCTCTGGATGCCGTACAACACGCCTGCCCGGTCGGAGCCGGTGATCTCCACGCCCTGCCGGGGATCCACCCGTAGATGATAGGCTTCATCGCCCGGCGCTTTGACGAAGCCGTTGACGCTCACCGATCCCGTTTTCAAGACAATCGCCGGGGATGAGGGGGCGGTGTCCTGGAAGATATTCAGGTTCGTTCCGAGCAGCGGCTCCAGGACGCTCGCAAGGTATCGGGCTTCGGTCTCCAGGCCAGCCTCATAATGGATGGCAACGGAGCGATCCAGGATCCAGTGTCCGTCACCGGTCTCGATGCGTACGGGAGAGGGAACGATCCGGTCGACACGGTCGGCCGGAAGCAGGGTCAATGCGTCGTTCTGCCGGTATCGGATCGCCGGGGTAGAGACGACGATGCGATCACCTGGTTGTCTATCGGTTTGCCGCCGGGTCAGGAAGGGCTGAACATGAACGGTTGCTACAGGCTCTGGAGGAGCGGATACGCCCTGATCATCCGTAAAGACGAGGTAGAACCCGGCGGGCGCATCACTTTCACTAATAGCCCAGTTGGCGGCATCGAACGGGAGGACCAGGCTGTCGCCGGGAGCCAGCGGAATGAACGCATCGGTGGGCGTAAGTTGGTAAAAATCTCCGTTGATGTGGGTAACCTCGACGGCGTCGGGCAGGCTCTCCGGAAAGATAGTTCGCAGGAAGTTGAAGTATAGCGTCCAGCCCGTACGGTCCAGCGGCACCGTGCTGTTGTTGATGAGGGTTAGCCGGGATGAAAAGCTATGGCCGCCGTCCTGATGATTATCCAATACCTCCCAGCGTAGCGCCATCTGACCGGCGGGAGGATGAGAGGCGTCGGCTTCCAGGTTGGGCCGTTCGCCACAGCCCAGGGCGAGCAAGGAAAGAATCAAAGAGGTGTAGAGAAGGCTTTTTCGCATCATGCCTGTACCGCGCAAAAGAATCTAGGAGTCGGATAAGAGGGTAAAAGTGGTGACCTCGGCGTCGTTATTGGCCACAACCACGAGCGGCCCTTGCCGGGTGGGCACCAGGGCGAGATACCGAACGTCGCCGGGAGCATAGAACCCACTTTCCGCCGCCCGGACGGCCTCAAACGAGAGGTCGCCCCGGCCCAGCAATAAGAGCCCCTGCCCGGCATCGTACGCTCCCCATTGCGGGCGCACGCTCCGGTTGTTACCAGCCAGCAACAGGTCTTGCCGACCGTCATGATTGAAGTCGTCGCTGAGGACGCTGTTTACAGGAGCGAACTGTGCCTCTACGGGAAGATGCCGGATGCGAAACGTCCCGTCGCCCTGATTTTCGAACACGCTCGTCGCAAACGTATAGGCATACAGGGTGAGGGCAGCGTCGCGCTGCTCGTCCGACAAGAGGTCTTCCGTCGTCGCGTCGGCATAGGCCGCATAGGTCGGGTAGGTCTTTGCCAGCCGGGGCCATTGGGCCAGGAGTTCGTCGCGGGAAGGAACCGGGTAGCTACGGCCTTGCAGGTAGTAGCTCATGATGGCGTCGAGGGAGCCGTTCTTGTCGAAGTCGGCGGCGTGGATGGCGGCGGGCTCCTGCCTGGCGGCGTGCATCGACGCGTTCAAGCCCCGGTTACCGGCGATGAGGTCGAGGTCGCCGTCGTCGTCCAGGTCTCGGGCGACGAGGCAGTTCCACCAGCCGTCCGTCTTCCGGAAGCCGGCTCGATCCGTGATTTCTGTAAACGTCCGGTCGCCGTTGTGCCGGAAGACGCGGATCGGCATCCACTCGCCCCCCAGCAGCAATTCGGCCTGGCCGTCGCCGTCCAGGTCTTGCCAGAGCGCATCGGTGACCATGCCGGGAGCGACGAGCCGATCCGAAGCGGCGGCGGTGACGTCGGTGAACCGGTCGCCGGTGTTTTCCAGCAGATAGCTTCGAGGAGCCAGGGGGTAGCGCCCCGCGTGCACGCGTCCGCCGACAAACAGATCGACATCGCCGTCACGGTCGAAATCGTGGGCGGCGACGGTAGCCCCGCTGCCGGGCATGGGGGGCAGGCGATCGGCGTCGTAGGAAAATCGTCCGAAGCCGTTGTTCAGATACAGGCGATCCTGATAGAAGGAGGCGTCCCTGTCTTCATCGTTGCCGCCGCTGACGACGTACAAGTCCAGGTCCGTGTCGTTGTCGATGTCTACGAACAGGGCATCGACATCTTCATAATCGCGGTGCTCGACGAAGGCTTCGACCGGCGCTGCATTAAAGGTGCCGTCGGCCTGTTGCAGGAAGAGCGCCCCCGGTTGCCCTCGCGCCCCTCCGACGAACAGGTCGACCAGCCCGTCGCGATTCGCGTCGGCCCGGGCCAGGGCGGGACCTAGCCGCGAGAGCATGTGGGGAAGGAGGGGCTCCCGCTCAAAATCGGCGAAGTCGTTTTCCCGGTGGCGGAATGTCAGTCCCTGGCGGTCGGGCAGATAGGCGAACGCAGGGTTCCGGTGACGGGGTTCGCGGGCCGCATGCTCGGGCACAGCCTCGCGATGGTTGAGGGCGACGGTCTCGTCGGCGGCCACGCGTTCCAACCGTTGATGGGCCTGGTCGGGCCAGGTTACATCCACGGTCAGGTGTTCCGCCGACCCCACCCCGAACACCAGCACCGGGTCGACCGACGACAGATAGCCACGGCCCGGCACCTGCTCCTGGTAGAATCGTTGTCCGTCGGGGGTGGTAAGTTCGACGCGGGCACCAAGGCCGAAGCGGTTGCCCGGCGGGCCTTCCAGTTTGACCTTCAGGTAGTGGTTTGAGGTGAGGCGGTCGGCATTATTTCTGTAAACAAAAGCTTCCTGATTGATGTTGTTGACGACCAGATCGAGGTCGCCGTCGTTGTCGAGGTCGGCATAGGCCGCGCCGTTGGAGAGGGCCGCCTGGTCGAGGCCCCAGTCGTGAACACGGTTCGCGAATCGCAACGAGTCTTGATAGCGGTAGATGTAATTCGTCACCGGCGTCGAGGGCATCCGCTCGACCAACTGAAGGGGGGAGAGGGATTCACCCCGGGCCTGGGCCTCCTGGTAGGCGCTTACGAGTGTGAAGGACAGAAAATCCAGGTTGGTGTAGTCGCGCATGTAGCCGTTGGTCACGAACAGGTCTTTGAAGCCGTCGTTGTCGAAGTCGGCCAGCAGAGCCGCCCAGCTCCAATCGGTATTCGAGACCCCGGCAAGCTGCCCGATTTCGCTAAAGGTGCCGTTGCCGTTGTTGAGGTGCAGCATGTTGCGCATGTACTGCTCATGATAGCCATTGGCGCGCATCTGCTGGTAGTAGGCAAAATCTTCGGGGCCTTTCAGCAGCTTCTGTCGGCGGTTATCCTCGGCCAGCATGTCGAGCGTGACGATGTCGGGCAGGGCGTCGTTGTTCACGTCGGCGATGTCCGTACCCATCGACGAGTAGGAGGTGTGCGCCAGCCACGCCCGGCTGTCTTCGTTGAAGGTGCCGTCGCGCTGGTTGATGTAGAGGTAGTCGTCTTCGATGTAGTCGTTGGCGACGTAGAGGTCCGGCCAGCCGTCTTTGTTCACATCGCTGACGACGGCGCTCAGGCCGTAGCCCAGGGGATTGCCGATGATGCCGGCCTGTTCGCTCACGTCCACAAAGCGGCCGTTGTCGTTGCGGAAGAGCTTGTCGCCGGCCAGGGCGTCGCGCCGGCTTTTCATATAATCCACGGCGAAGCGGGTGTAGCGCTCAATCGAATGGTTGAGCAAAAACATGTCCAGGTCGCCGTCCCGGTCGTAGTCGAAGAACGCGGCATGGTTCGAGTAGGAGGGGTCGTCCAGGCCATAGGCGGCGGCCTGTTCCGAGAAGGTCAGATCGCCCTGGTTGATGTAAAGCCTATTCCGCCGCCGGTCTTCGCTCACCCGGCCCGACCTGCACACGTAGATGTCCAGCAGCCCGTCGTCGTTCACATCGGCCATGGTGACGCCCGTGGTCCAGCTTGGGCCGGTGTGCAGGCCCGCCTGCTCCGAGATGTTTTCGAAGATCAGGTTTCCCGTGTTGAGGTAGAGCGCGTCGGGCCCCATGTTGGCCGTGAAATAGAGATCCGGCCGGCCATCCTGATTGATGTCGCCCACGGCGACGCCTGCGCCGTTGTAGAAGTACTCGTACTCCAGCACGTTGAACCCTTCATCTTCGACGATCTTGTTCTGAAAGACAATGCCTGTGGAGTCCGGTGGCAGTAACGAGAAGAGGGGAGCGCCTTGGTCTGAGGGGCTGCACGCTGCAAGAAGCCCCAGAAAGAACGATAGGCCATACGCGCTCCGAAATCGGAAAGAGGCCCTCAGCGAACGGACCGTGGCTTGGCAGGAAAACGGTGGGGGCATGGTCGCTCTCGGCATCACGTCACCATCTTTTTGGACGTCTCTACAAACGCCGGTCGATGCGCCGGGCTCCCCGGTGCGATACACGAAGCGCCCGCCGAAAGGTGGCAGGCGCTTCGCGTAGCGGGATCCTCATCAGATCCTACCCACCAAGACACTGATTACCCGCAGATACACGCTATGGGGTGCGTTTTATTGGGCATCCCACCAGACCGGTGTGGATAGATCGAACGTGCCGGTCAGCCCTTGCTGCGACATGGCCTGTTGCGCGTTAGGATTTAAGACGGTATTGCCCCAGAAACCGAGCCGTCGAGGGATCTGGCCGTTCGTGACGTTACCGGGCCAATCGACAGGATCCAGCACCGGGAAGCCACTCCGTCTCCAGTTCGACCAGGCTTCGTGGCCTTGCAGAAACGTCTCCACCCAGATCTGGGTGTTGATTTGTTCCAGCGCATTGGCCTGGTCGAAGGGGTTGGCCGCCAAGTAGGCGTCGATGTCGGCGCTGGAGATCGACGGGGCTCCGGCGTACAGGCCAAGCTGTTCCATGGCGGCCCGAACGCCGTTGGCATAGTGCGTGGCAGGATCGCCGCCGATCCCCCACCTGACCCCGGCTTCGGCCAGCAAAAACTCGGTTTCCGCATACGTCACCAGGAGCGTCGGGGCCGTCTTGCTGCTGACCCAGTCCGTCGGGACGGAGTAGTCGGCGAAGCTGGTGAAGTCCGGGTCGTACCAGGGCCAGCTCGCATCGCTGATCGTACTGGCGCTATTGCCTCCCGGCATGCCCTTCTGTAAGGCCATGTCCGTCTCTCCACCGCCGACGCCGCAGTAGGCTCTCAAGCGGGGGTCGGCGGTATCTTTCAGGTGGCCGACGAACACCTTGGTGCATTTGGGGCGTCCGAAGTCGGTGAGCACTTCGCCCACGCCATTGGTGTTGAGGCCGTTGGGACCTTCGCTTCCGCCTCGCTCATGGCGCACGTAGAAGCTGTCCTCATTGCCGTTCATCACGCCTCCCTCAATGGCCTTCTGCGCCCACTGCTGGGCCATCCCCGGATCGCGCTTCACCAGGCGCATGGCCAGGCGCAGCATCAGCGCGTTGCCGAAACGCTTCCACCGGAGGGGGTCGCCTTCATAGACGATATCCGCCGACCCATAGGTCGGGAACGAGGGATCGATAGAGGCGACGGCCTGCTCCAACTCTTTCAGCATGTCGGTGTAGATGGCTTGCTGCGTGTCGAACCTCGGGGTGACGATATCTTTGACCGCACCGAGGCCCGCCTCGAAGTACGGGAGGTCGCCATACATGTCCGTCAGCCGGTGAAACACCAAGACGCGGAGTATCCGGGCGGCGGCCACCTTGTTGACGTTGGTGGAGGGGAAGGCCGGGCATTCGGTGAAGACCTCCTGGTTCGCCCGGCAATCCGGATCTACGTTGTTATAGATCAGATCGACGAGCAGTTTGATGGGGGCCCGTTGCCCGTCTCCATTTCCGTTGTACGAGACGGTCCACAGCGCCGACAGCCAGTCGGCATTGGTCGTGTATTTATCCCCGGTGTACCACGTCTCGGCCAGGTGTTGGATCATGGCCTCCGGGTAGATCAGGTTCGAGCGCCATTGCTCGTAGCGCGTGCCTGCGGTTGCCAACTGAGCCGTCGTGAAGAGAAATTCCGGCGGGATACTGCTCGCCTGCGTGGGATTCGTGTTCAACTCTTCAAAGCGGGCATCCTGGTCACAGGCCGGCAGCAACAGAACGGCAAGGGCAAGTAGGGTTGCGCGTCTCAGTGCTGTTTTTATGCTAGTCATGGTCGAAATCCGTTTGCGTTCTACCGTAGTGCGAGAAACGTGCGTCCGTCGCCTACGATCAGAACCTCAGATTCAAGTTGAAACCAATGCTCCTGGTCTGCGGCACCCCGGCCAGCTCCGTTCCCTGAGCATTCCCGACGTTCAGGTTCGATTCGGGGTCGATGTTGGGCGTATTCTTGTGGATGATCCACAGGTTGCGCCCCACCAGCGAGATCGTCGCCAGCTTGATCGGCGAGCGTCGGAGCCAGCGCGAGGGCAGCCGGTAACTCACCTGCACCTGGCGTAGCTTGACGTACGAGGCGTCGTAGATGAACGCTTCGGCGATCTGGGAGACGATCCGGCCGTAGTAGTCCTGCGGAAAGACGTTGGTCGTGTTGGGTGTGCCGGCCTCGAAGACCTCCATGGTCACGCCGTTGCCTTCTCCTTCGTCGGGACCGGTGTAGCCGGTATCGCCGGGGCCGAGCCCGTCTTTCCCCTTGTCGCCCG
>JBHHWM010000029.1:0-30731 GCA_046756545.1 Rhodothermales bacterium
AGGCCGTTTTGATAGACGAAAACGAAGAAGTCATCGGACGAGGACTCACCAACACGCGTTGCAACTATTTTGTGGCGACGGAAGTGGCTAAGACCGAGGCTCTGAACAACGCCCGTTTCTTCTTGATAGATCGCGCCCTCGACACGACGCTCGGAGAAGAACGTGTGCCGAAGCAACTGCTCGAAGAATTGGACGGCTATTTTCGGGTTGAAAACCAGTTTGTTCAACTCGAACGCCTCGAAAACACCTGCCTGGACATCGCGCATGAACAGATAAAACCGGTGGTCAAGGACATCTTTGCCCGGTTAAACGATGAGGCTGATTCGCTTTTCGAGGCCGTTAAGACCGACCGCTCTCGGTTCTTCCGTGACCTGGCCGGCAGTCGGTACTTTTCTCTGGCCGAAGAACTGGCGAACACCAGAAGCCTCTCGTTCGAAGCGCTGGCCGCCGTCTACGACAAGGCCATCCTCATGGTGGAAAACCAGACGCTCGATATCAACTTCGGGGAAACCACACGACAGGCCTTCGACGCCCTCGTCACCGAGAAAACGAGGCAGAACGGGGGCCGGAACAACCAGCCCGGTTTTCTCTCCTCAGAAATTCTTGCTGCATTTGCCGGGGCAATCGAAGAAGCCAGCACCAACCCCCTCGATATTACAGAAATGGTAGGTACCGGCTACGGACGCCAGCGCCTGCCCTTCGAGAAACACCAGGTTCGCTCAGAGATCCTGTGCCACGGGCTCGGAGCGCACTTTATGTTTCCCAACACCCGTACGGTCCTCGACATCGGCGGGCAGGACACGAAAGCGATCCAGGTAGACGATAAGGGCGTCGTGACGAACTTCCAGATGAACGATCGGTGCGCCGCCGGGTGCGGCCGGTACCTGGGTTACATCGCCGACGAACTGAACCTGGGCCTGCACGAACTGGGGCCGCTGTCCCTGCAAGCAGACCGGACGTGCCAGATATGCAGCACCTGCACGGTGTTCGCCGGTACCGAGCTCCGCAACCTGCTCAGCCTCGGCGAAAAGCGCGAGAACATCCTGGCCGGGCTGCATCACGCCATCATCCTGCGGGCGATGTCTCTGCTGGCTCGTTCGGGAGGCGTGGAAGACGAGTTTACCTTCACGGGAGGCGTCGCCAAAAACGCCGCCGTCGTCAAGGCCCTCCGGGAGCTAATCGACCAGAACTACGGCCAGAAGACGCTGAACATACACACCGACTCGATCTATACCGGCGCTATTGGTGCCGCCCTGTACGCACACCGCGCGATTGACTTGGAGGAAACGAACCTTGCTTAACACCATCGGCATCGACATCGGCTCCAGCGCCATCAAAGTTGCCCTGCTCGAACATCCTTTCATCGAAGAAAGGATAGCAGCAGGAGCCGTTCCCAATCCAAACGACGGACAGCGCTCGCGCGTCGTGAACGTGGACATGGAACGCATCCGGAAACGTGATCCTC
Organism: Rhodothermales bacterium; assembly: GCA_046756545.1. Taxonomy (GTDB): domain Bacteria; phylum Bacteroidota; class Rhodothermia; order Rhodothermales; family JBHHWM01; genus JBHHWM01. The sequence continues at coordinate 1,466 of JBHHWM010000029.1, forward strand.
ACGCCGTCGCCGAACTCTGCTTCCACCGCGTGCTCGAAGCAGCCGGGATGGAAAGCAAAGACCTGGCCTATATAGCCGCCACCGGAGAAGGAGACACCTTTGTTCACAAGACGGGCTATTTCTTCGGGATGACGGCGCACGGTCGCGGGGCCAACTTTCTCTTTCCCGAGGCTCGTTCCGTGCTCGACATCGGGGCGCTCCATCAACGAGCCATGGTCATCGACGAACGGTCGAAGGTGCTCAAATACAGGATGACCGGACAATGCGCCTCGGGCTCCGGGCAGTTCCTCGAAAACATCTCTCGTTACCTGGGAGTAACCACCGAGGAAATTGGAGAGCTTTCCCTGAAATCGACGAGCCCCGAAAAGGTAAGCGGTATCTGTGCCGTCCTGGCCGAAACCGACGTGATCAACATGGTTTCTCGGGGTATCACCAACGAGGATATCCTGAAAGGGATTCACCTGTCGCTCACCGGACGGATGGCCAAGCTCTTCCGGTCCGCAGGCGGAGAGTTTCCCCTGGTCCTGACAGGCGGCCTGGCGTTGGATGTCGGGCTGGCGAAGACGCTGGAAGAAGAGTTTAAGAAGAAAAACATGGACCCCGTCATCAAGACGCACGAGCTTTCGCCTTATGCAGGGGCCATCGGGGCCGCACTCTGGGGTGCCTTCCGCTACCATAAGCAAGAAGCCAAGGCAAGACCCCCCTCCCCTCGACGTCAACAGGATATTCGCACTTTTCAAAAAGAACCGGAAGGATGACTGAGCCGCAGCTCGAACAACGCACGATAGAGACAACCCATCAAGACGGCATCACCCGGATTACGCTGCAACGGCCTCCGGTGAATGTGCTCAACATCGCGATGATGCGCGAGTTGGACGACGCGCTGAAGTGCGACGCGTTGACGGAAGACGCGCGTGTGGTGGTGCTCCAGGCGCAGGGAAAAGCCTTTTCTGCCGGGGTGGACGTGGCCGATCATACGCCCGAACGGACCGAAGAGATGCTGACCATCTTTCACTCCGTGATCTCGCGCGTGAAGGCCTGCCCGGTTCCAACGGTCGCGCTGGTTGAAAGAGCGGCGTTAGGTGGAGGTGCCGAACTGGCAACAAGTTGCGACCTGGTGCTCGCCGGTGAGAAAGCCAAATTCGGCCAGCCGGAAATCCTGCTCGGCGTCTTCCCCCCCGTTGCGATGGTGAACCTTCCAGGGTCCGTCGGCGTCAGAAAAGCAGCCCAGTTGATCTTCACCGGCGAGACGATATCTGCGGAGGAAGCCGAGCGCATCGGGCTGGTGAACGCGGTGTTTCCCGCAGAGACGTTTGCAGAGCAAGCTGACGTGTTCCTCCAACGGTTCTCCACGATGAGCCGTGCCAGCCTGATTGAGACAAAAGCCGCCTTCCGAGAGGCATTAACCGTGACCGATCCTGAACGCGCCCTGCAGGTCGTCGAAGAACGCTATCTTGAGCGCTTAATGGAAACGCACGACGCCAGGGAAGGTATCGCCGCGTTCCTTGAAAAGCGCCCCCCCGTTTGGCAACATCGCTAGACACCATCACCCCGGCAGTACGATAGATGGCTACTCAAACCACATCCGCACCCCGTAAAGCACAGGGCCGCGTTCCCATCGAGGCTGCCAAAATCCTACGTACGCTCCTTCGCGATTACTTTCTGGATCTCAACGAAGCTGCCAACGATCCCGGACGCAAGGTGGCATGGCTATCGAGTGTGGGCCCTACGGAATTGGTTCGTGCGATGGGATACGAGGTGTATTATCCCGAAAACCACGGAGCCCTGCTGGGAGCGACACGGTCCGCCTCCCAACTTATTCCTTATGCCGTTTCACGTGGCTATTCACCCGACATTTGCAGTTACCTCACGTCCGACATCGGGTCTTACATCGCCGGAAAGACCCCCCTCCAGGACGCCTACGGCATTCCCTCGCCTCCGAAACCTGATCTTCTGGTCTACTCTACCAATCAGTGCCGCGACGTGGGCGACTGGTGGAACTTCTATGCGCGGGAGTTCAACGTGCCCTGCATCGGCATTCACCCCCCTCCCCACCTTCCCGAAACCATTACGTCCGATCACCTACGCGTTGTCGTATCCGACCACACGAACCTTGCCCACACACTCGAAGAACTGAACGGCGTCGCTCTGGATCGTGAGTATCTTCGGGAGATCGTAGCACTGTCTCAACGGGCTTCCATCCTGTGGCGTGACGTCTTGAACCTCGCGCAGCACAAACCCTCCCCCCTCACCTTTTTCGACGGAGCGATCCACATGGCACCCATCGTGGTGATGCGGGGAACCCGAACGGCCATCGATTACTACGAAGGTCTGAAACAGGAATTAAGCAGGCGCATCGAAGACGGCGTTGCGGCTGTACCGCATGAACGCTTCCGGCTGTACTGGGAAGGCATGCCCGTCTGGGGCGCTCTGCGCGATCTATCCACGCTCTTTTTCGACCAGAAGACCGCCGTCGTGGCGTCTACCTACTGCAACACCTGGGCCTTCGACAAACTGGACCCGGACCACATCGACGAGAGCATGGCGCTGGTCTATACCGAGATTTTTATAAACCGGTCGGAAGGCGCGAAGCTCAAGATGTTGGACAAGATCCTCACCGACTTTTCAGTGGACGGCATCGTGTTTCACGATTGCAAGACGTGCCCCAACAATACCAACTGCCGGTACGGGATGCCCGAACGAATCGCCGATGAACGAGGCATGCCTTCCGTCGTCATCGGGGGCGACATGACGGACCTGCGGCTGTTCAGTATCGATCAGGTCAGGACATCGCTCGAAGGATTCATCGAACAACTAGGCGAGGTATAGGATGCGTGCTACCGGTGTCGTCGTCGGCCTGGATGTCGGCTCCACCACGACCAAAGTGGTGGTGATGAATCCTGAGGGTCAGGTGCTGGGACAGGCCGTACAGAACACGGGCGGCTACTTCGAAGACCGTGCCCAGGCCGCCCTGGAACAGGCCCTGGCAAGCGCCGGGTGTTCCCGCACCCAGGTTCGCCTGATCACGGCAACCGGATATGGACGCCTGCGTGTTCCAGATGCTCATCAAACGCTGACTGAGCTTTCGTGCCATGCCAGGGGGGCATACTTCCTCGTGCCCAGAAAGATGACCGTGATCGACATCGGGGGGCAGGACAACAAATTTCTTTCGGTCGATGCGCAGGGCCGCAGGGGTCGTTCGAAGATGAACCGGAAATGTGCGGCGGGTACAGGGGCCTTTATCGAGAATGCAGCCCGCCAACTTGGTATCTCGTGTTCCGAGCTTCAGGCCTTTGCCGAAGCAGCCGACGCGCCTGTCGAAATCGGGAGTTTCTGCACCGTGTTTGCCGGTACAGAAATCATCGAACACCTTCGGAAGGGCAGTACCAAAGAGAACATTGCGCGCGGCGTTTTGCGGGCCGTGGCGCTGCGCGTGTTTGAAATGGGCCGGTGGTCGGGCGAGATCGTGATGACGGGCGGCGTCGCCGAACATTTCCCCCTCGTGGCCGAGGAGCTTAAAACCCTCAGCGGGTGTCCGGTGACCATCCCTCCCCACCCCCAGACCGCCGGTGCCCTGGGTGCCGCACTTTACGCATTAGATGCCTTGAAGAAGATAGAGAACGGGGAAGCCCCCACATTCGACGAGCCCCAAGCCGTTACCAGACGCGCAAAAAAACTAGATCCTGCATTAACCGCAAAAGTCCGTCGAGGTAAGTGATCGTGAAAGCAACGGTAGACGCGGCTGTTAGGTATAATCAACTTGACGAAGGAATCCTGTCCGGCGAAGCACTCGGTCCTTTCGACCAGTCCATCGGCCTCATGCTCCGGGAACGAACAGCCCGCTTCCCATCCCGGCCCATCGTGCAGGAAAAATCCCCGGAGGGCACCTATCAGCCCCTTACCTGGGATGCACTCTTTCACAGGATAACGAACGTAGGAGCCCACCTGCTCGCGTCCGGCGTAGAGCCCGGCGACCGGATCGCCATCTTGTCGGAGAATCGCGTGGATATGCTGATCCACGAACTCGCCGTCATGTCTATCGGGGCGCTCTCTGTGCCGATTTTCGCCGGGTATTTCCCGCACCAGATCGAGTATATCGTCAACCACTCCGGGGCCAAACGTCTCGCCGTGAGCACCCTGGCCCAGTTGATGAAGCTCCCTAAATGCCAGGACATCTCGCGGCTCGAATCCATCATCCTGTTCGACTATGATCCCGAGGAGATTTGCTTCGACTCGGTGCGCGGTATTCCGGTCGTGTCTTTTGCGACGCTGCTGGAGCCGCCCGGTGACATCGAGATTGAGGCGTTCGCTGCCGCCGTGGACGCCGTGCGGAGTGAAGACTCGTGCCTGATTATGTACACCTCCGGCACCACGGGCAACCCTAAAGGCGTCGAGCTAAAACATAGCAACCTCCTCTCTCAACAACAGGCCATACAGCAACTCTGGAAGATCGGGCCGGACGACCGGTTTCTGTCCTACCTCCCCTGGCATCACTCGTTCGGGGGGTTGTTCGAACGCTTCATGGCCCTCTACTCGGGCGCCTGCCTTTCGCTCGATGAGAGCGGCGGGAAGCATGTTCACGTGCTTCTTTCCAACTGGGAACAGGTACGCCCCACGGTGTTCTTTAGCGTGCCGAGCGTGTATCAGCGGCTTGCCGGCGAGATCAAGGCCAGCGAGGTGGTACGTAAAAGAGTCTTTCATCCAGAACTCCGCTTCGTCTTCACCGCCGCCGCCCCGTTGCCTCACGACGTGTCCACGCTGTTTACGAACGCCGGTATCCCGGTTCTCGAAGGATGGGGCCTGACGGAAACGTCGCCGTGCGTCACCCTCACCGATCCGAAACGCGAGCGCGTCTCAGGTGTGGTTGGGTGGCCCATTCCCGGCGTTCGGGTAAAGCTCGCTGTCGATGGCGAGATCCTGGTATCCGGCCCCAATGTGATGAAACAGTATTACAACGCCGATACCGAAAACAGGGAAGCGTTTACCGAAGATGGATGGTTCAGAACGGGTGACCTGGGCATGGTGACCGACGGGGGCCTTCGCATCCTGGGACGACGGGACGGCGTGTTTAAACTATCCAATGCAGAGAAAGTCTTTGCCGTCCAGATCGAGATGGCGCTCGTCGGCGGGAGCGATTTCATCGAGCAGGCCGTCGTTGTCGGGAGCGGGCGCAGTTATGTCACCACGCTCATTTATCCCGACCGCTACGCGCTGGAAGAATGGGGAAAGGCGTACGGCATCTCGATTGCCGAAGAACAAGACCTGGGAAATATTTCAGACATCAGGCGGCTTTTTGCTCACGAGCTTCAGCGTATCAACAATGAGATCGCAGAACGCTACCAGCGCATTCGCAAGTTTGTGATTATGAGCAGCCCTCTCACGCTGGAGGCCGGCGAACTCACTCCAACCTCGAAAATCGTTCGACACAAAGTCGCATCGAATAATGAGATGCTCGTCGATGCCATGTATACTCCCAGTTGCCCCCCACCGACGAAAGCTATCATTTGCCTGGGCGATTGCTATTAGCCAACTCCCCATTTCACACTAAACCTGTTTGAAGAAACGCTACGATTATGCATTACGGAATCATTGGATTGGGTCCCGTCGGAGCAACGTTCGCATGCCTGCTCAGCGCCGGCGGGCACAAGGTCTCGTCCCTCGACAACAACCTGCACCGCACCGAAGTGCTTCGAAATAACCCCCTGAAGGTGACGGGGCACTACCAGGGCGAGGTGGAACTCGACCACGTTTTCTCATCCTTCAACGACTTTTCCGCAAGCGACCCCGATGTCATCCTGATCTCCATAAAAACCTACGGGTTGCAGGACATCCTGGAACGGATCCGCACCTACCCGAACCTTTGCACCAAACCGGTGGTGAGCTGCCAGAACGGAATTGACACGGAAAAGGAGATTGCCGAGGCCCTGGGCGAAGAATACGCCTACCGGATGGTCCTCAACTTCGGAGTGAGTTACGCAGGAAAGAGCGAGGTGAGCATCAACTTTCTAAACGAGCCGCATTACCTCTCCAGCGTCAGTCCGTCCAAGGCCGATGTTGCACGTAGCATCGTCGAGGAATTGAACGCCGTCGGCATGGGCGTCAAGTACGTGGAAGATATCCGGAAGGAGTCGTTCAGGAAGGCCATTCTGAATTGCACGCTCAGCAGCATCTGCACGCTTACCCGTATGACCATGGCCGAGGTTATGGAAAACCCGGAGCTTTTCAGGATGGTCAAAGAGTTGTTGAGGGAAAATATATGGATCTGCAAAGTGCTGGAAATCGACCTCGGCGAGCACTTTATGGAGGAAGCCATCGCCTATCTGAAAAAAGGAGGACACCATAAACCCTCCATGCTGATCGACATCGAGCAAGAACGAGTAACGGAAATACGCCACCTCGCTGGTAAGCTCTTCGAGTATGCCGAAAAGAAGGGATTGCCGGTACCCGTGACACAAACCATGTATTACCTGGTGAAGTCACTGGAAAACTCGGTCATGCTCCACAAGTATGTGCAAAATCCTTCTGTGTAGAGGGTTGTTATTGTCGCTACGCTTCACGTCTTTATCGTTGATGCCCCCATTGTTTCAATGTTTTGACCATACGGCAGCAGGCCGACTCGCTGCCCGACCTCCACGTTTCAACCCGATGATCGTGCCGAGGTACCCCGATGAGACGATGGGCGACCATCCTGCTGGCTCTCTTTCTGTTCGGAACAGCCGGCCCGACCCGGGCGCAGATCAATGAACAGGACTCTCTGGCGCTGGTAACACTCTTCAACGCCACCGACGGACCGAACTGGATCGACAACACCAACTGGTTGACCGGACCCGTCTCGACGTGGTACGGCGTCACAGTTGACCAGGTCCGCGTGACGAAGCTCGCCCTGGGAATTAATCAACTTAGGGGCACGATCCCACCGGAACTGGGTACCCTCGCTTTCCTCACGCATCTGGACCTGGGTGCCAATCAACTCAGCGGAGCGATTCCGTCTGAACTCGGCAACCTCAGCAACCTGGAGATCCTCGACATTCAACTCAATCAACTCACCGGGGAACTCCCTTCGGAACTCAGCAATCTTACCAACCTCTCCCGCCTGGATATCCACGAAAATCAACTCAGCGGAGCCCTCCCTCCCGAACTCGGCAACCTCACGAACCTCTTCTCCTTCTACAGCAGAGGAAATCAATTCAGTGGGGCCATTCCCCCGGAGTTCGGGAATCTCGCTACCCTCTCCCGCCTGGTTCTCACCGGCAACCAACTCAGCGGGGACCTCCCTCCCGAACTCGGCAACTTAACCAACCTGCAAGTCTTGCGTCTGGAAGGTAACCAACTTACCGGGGGCCTCCCGCCCGAATTCGGCAACCTTACTTCCTTAATCATCCTGAATATCGTCGGCAATCAATTCAACGGGGAGCTCCCCTCCGAACTCGGCAACCTCTCCAGCCTGGTGTTTCTGGACCTGGGTGGAAACGTCCCCGGATTTACCGGCGTGATTCCCCCGGAACTCGGCTCTCTGACCAACCTCACACGCCTGACCCTGGACGGCAACCAGCTCACCGGAGGAATCCCATCGGAACTCGGCTCCCTCGCCAACCTCATCACGTTAAGCCTGAGCTTCAACCAGCTTACCGGAGAGATTCCTTCGGAACTGGGTAACCTTACGAATCTCACCTCTTTAAGTCTAAGCTCTAACCAACTCACGGGGGCGCTCCCTACAGAATTGGGCAATCTTGGAAACCTCACACACCTGTACCTCGCAGATAATCTGTTTAGCGGGATCCTCCCTCTGAGCCTGATCAATCTGTCGAACCTGGATACCTTCTATTTCGATAACACGGGCCTTTGCGAGCCTGTAGATCCAGTTTTCCAGGCCTGGCTCCAGGGCATCTCCCGCGTGCAGAGCACAGGTTGTGTAAGCGTGGCAACCGAAGATATTGACGAGAGGCCGCGAGACTTCGCCCTGGCACAAAACTATCCGAACCCCTTCAACCCCATCACCCACATCCGCTACGCCCTGTCCCAATCGGCCTCCGTGCACCTGAGCATCTACGACCTACGGGGACGAATCGTGGCCGTGCTCGTCGAAGGAATGGAGCCTGCAGGCCGGCATGAAGCGACGTTCGAGGCGGGGACCCTGCCGAGCGGCGTCTATTTCTACCGGCTCGAAGCAGGCACCTTCCACGCCGTGCGCCCGATGCTTCTACTCAAGTGAATTCCAAGGTTGTGCGAGCGCGTAGCCACCCTCATCCTTAAGAATCCGTATTACCTCCGGCATTTCTACGCTTCTGCAGTTGGTTTCCAGGAACGATCATATAGATCGAATCCCCCCGCGCTACTTCTTTGCCCCCGTCGTTCGTTACGATGCTCTCTGCGTGGATGATCTGACGGCCCATACGCGGGATTGTAGATTCGCAGATCAGCGAACCCTCGGATACGGGACGGAAATACTTTACGCGCAGATCGATGGAGACCAACGCCCCCTTTTCCCGCCGTAGCCTGTCGAAAGCCTCCGTCAATAGCAGTGCATGGGCAATGCCGGTATCGATGAGAGAGGCGATAACCCCGCCGTGCATCACCCCGAAGGGTTGGGCCAGGTCGTCCCGCCAGGTGACACGCGTTTTCGACCACCCCGGTTCAATGTCGAGCACCTTCAGCCCGATCAGGTTGAAGAAGGGAAACTGGGCCGCGAATCGGAGAATGTTAGTTTTGGTTTGTTGCTCGTGGATGGGCATGTATCGAATAGGCTTGTTTTGTCGTGAAGGGGTCTGCTCCGCCGCACATCTCTGCTTCGACGAACACGGTCGTCGAAGGATCTGCTTATTATGCCTCCCGAGGCGGTTGATGCGGCTCTTTCCGGTTCCTCTTACGCCAGTATCGCGCAAGGCCGTACCAGCTATTCTCGGGCCGTCCAAACTTTTCATACGGCGGGAGCACCTGCTCGGACATCGCCAGCCGAAACCTGGTTATCTGGGCATCATGGAACGCATCGGCTCGCTCGCTGTCTTCTCGATCATCGTCGAGGGAGTCCCGGACCTGCTCGCTCCAGGCACCCAGCACACACCTCATCTCCTCCAGGTGCCCGGTTACATCTTTCGAGGGTCCGAAGTGAGTCAAAAAGAGGCGTTCCGGCTGCCAGGCACGAAGCACTTCGAAGCTCTCGTGCCACCGTTCCAGGTCGATATCGGGCGGGGGGGTTATCGGAACGATGGAATCGACGCCGGGGATACGCATCCCCGCCACGTCGCCGACGAATGCCGTTCCGGTTTCTCGATCAAGATAGCTGACGTGATGGATGGCATGTCCCGGCGTGTAGGCCACCTCGATGGGGTGTCCGCCGAAGTCCAGGTTCTCGCCCCCCTCCAACGGATGTACGTTCTCGTCCGGTACGGCTAAGAACGTCCCCCAGAGCCGGTCCATGTCATCACCATAGAGCCTTTTTACGCTGCTGAGCAACTTCTCCGGGCGAATCAGATGCAGCGCACCGATCCGGTGTACATACACCTGGATATGGGGGTACCTGTCCACGATCAACCCGGTTGCCCCGGCATGATCGAGGTGAATGTGTGTCAGGAGCAACGCGTGAACATCGTCGAATGGTGTTCCTCTGGCTGTCAGCTTCTTCCCTAGCGTTTCCAGTGCGGTCGCAGGTCCTGGGTCTACGAGGAGCAGCCCGGCTTCTGTCTCCAGAATTCCGCAGGCTATGAGCCCCGCCGTGTCCAGGTATTCTACATCTATGAATGCGATTGTAGGGTCCAAGGCTGGTATCTCCATGAAATACAGAGTTGAAGGTTGCCAATGCATACGCGCCCGACCTGGGCATCAATTGCGATCCTCCCTCGTCACGCCGTCGAACGACAAGATAAAGTCGTGACCGAACGCCTGGGCGGGTGTCTGAAATCCGCTAACGGCCTGCCCGGCGATCACTTTTTCTACCGACGCCAGGGCCGTCAACGCCGTCAGGGTGTACGCCTCGGGGCATCGCAGCAACGCCGTCACCTCCCGGCCCGAATCATCCCGTACCTGCCCCCATACAAAACTACGGCCCCGGGCTCGCTGCTCTGCGTTCGGACCCGGTGGCTGACGCCGGATCATCCGCTTGAAGAACGCCTGCACCGGGCGCGATGCCAGCAGCCCACTCAAGGGCCGACTCCACCGGAGCATCCGCGGCCCGTTCTTCCCCATCGCCGCGTAGACAACAATGTTGGGAATCCCTGTACTGCGATACGCCGTTGCGATATCCCCCCACGGAACAGAGACCACCTCCACCATTCCTCGGCCGAAATCTACTTCACGCGTTTTCCAACCGGCGGGCACCCGGATAAGCTGTCCAGCTTTTCGCACCGCCCCCCCATTTCCGATATTCTCAACCATTGTCGTTGCCGTCCCATGAGAGATGGGTCCGATCAACATAATGGCCATTTCCAGACTCGTTGCAGCCGGCAACTGGTTTTTGAGATAGACGGCCAGGCAATCGGAAGTAACGACGTCGAAGCCAACACCCGGCATCACCATGACGCCGGCCTCACGGGCCTGCGAGTCGAGAGCAGCGAGTTGCTCGAATACCTCGACTTCTCCGGTCACATCGAGGTAGTGCGTCCCCATGCGTAGACACGCCTCGACCATGGGCCGGGCCGTGCGGATAAAAGGTCCGGCACAATGCAATACGAGCGGAACCTCTCCGAGCGCAGCATCGAGCGACGCCCTGTCTTCGAGCAGAAACGCCTGATATTGGAGATTGAGCCGTGATGCCAACGGCGCTAGCTTCTCTTCGTTGCGACCTGCCAGGATGGGCCGTACCCCGCACTCAACGGCCATCTCGGCAATAAGCGTACCCGTGTAGCCAGTGGCCCCATAGAGTAGAAAAGACATACTTATTTCCTCGTACTCTTATTTTCTGTTCTTTTGTTTATATCGAAGCGCCCCGGTCCTTCCGCATCCGTGATCCTCATAAACGCTCATACCACCAGGCTTCGTCCTCCACCCGTCGGAGCCGACCGCGATCTACCAGATGCTCCAGATGCGCCAGCGTCTCGGCAACGGCCATGCGCGCCTGGTGCCGATCCAACGTCGTCACGTTGAACACACGCTGCGTGACGTCAAAAACCGTGGCCCCTTTCTCAACCTTGTACTCCATCGCGTCCAGGCGCTCGGCATGATGCCCATCCAGTTCCACCAGGCGATCCTGCCAGGTGTGGAACTCGGGGCCATGCCCCGGCAATGCCCGTTCCACCCCCAGCTTCTTCAGCGTATCAAGGGAAAGCATATATCGCCCCAGCGGATCGTGCTCCGTGCCGGGCCAGTACGCGATGTTAGGCGTGATATGAGGCAACACGTGGTCTCCTACCAGCAGCAGTCGATCCGCCCGATCCAGAAAGATGAGGTGGCCGTCGCTATGCCCTGGCGTGAGGTGCACTTCGAACTGACGCGCCCCGATGCCTACGACCTCGCCCGGCACCAGTACGTCCACCATCTCTGCAAAAGGCGTCAACATGTGCCGCATCCATTCGACTTCTCGCGCCGAAAAGTTGATGTCGGCCGGTTCGGGAAACCCGCATTGGACAAAAAAGTCCTCCATCATCCCGTTCCGTTCCTCTCGATCCGTCCAGATAATCTCGACGATCTCATTTTCGCGGGCCGACATCCGGACCGGCACCGTCCGGCTTCCGGCTTCTTGGGCCGCCTGCTGAAAGCGCCCCGCCAACCCCAGGTGGTCGGGATGATGATGCGTCAGTATGATCTGATGAATGTCGGCAGGAGTGATGTGTAGCTGTGTCCAGGCTGCATCCCAGGCTGCCAGAGCCTCCGGGGTCGCCATGCCGGTATCGACGATATCCCAGCCGTCCGGCCCCCGCAAGAGGTAGCAGTTGATGTGGCCCAACCCTCGAAACGGTACGGGGATCACTACTTTGTATATATCCTCTGCCACCGGCTCTACGACGGTACGAACGGCAGAAGACGCTGGATGAGGTACGGGCGTTTTCATGGTATTTCACTTCGTGGGATGTAATCGAGGAGCCTAGAGGCGAATAGCGCTTGAGGATCAGTTCTCGCCGGTATACGCTTTGTGTCGGGCTTCGGGAGCCAAAACCCCATTGAGCGCGAATTCAGCGAAGAGGCGAGCAATCTCCTGGAGGGGATACGCCCCATGAGGTTTGAACCAGACAAACACCCCGTTACACATGTAGATGATGGCCTTACGGACCACAGCCACTTCCAGGTCGGCATGGAACTCTCCACGTTTTTTGCCCTCCTCCAAAAGGGCGTCCCAGAGCGCGTCGTACTCTTTAACAAGTGCCCGGATGTCGCTCTCGGCGTTCTGGTTGAGAAAGTCGAGGTCTTCGTGCAGGAAGATGCCGAAGAAATCACTATGCTCCTGAAAGTGACGCAGATGCAACTCGATAATTAGCGCTAGCTTTTGAGCTGCTGCATGCCGTGTTGCCAGTACACCACGGGTCGCTTCTACGACACGCTGCAAGGGTCCTTCGACGAGGCCGCGAAGCAGATCTTCTTTCGAAGAGATGTAATAGTAGAGGCTGCCCTTATGCATCCCCAGTTCTTCAGCCACGTCCTGGATCCGCGCAGCATGATAGCCTTTTGCCCGGAAAACCCTCGCCGCTGCCTGATAGATCGCCGCTTCTCTCGCCTCTCTCGACATAAAAACACTGGTTCTTGTTTTTCAAACATGTGTTCGAATTTTTCAACGACATGTTTGTTCCCTCCTTTATAAAGCAAAAAAAGGCACCTCGCTGTTCCAAAGCGAGGTGCCCGTTGAACCTGTTGATAGGTCGCAATCCGTAAACTGCTACCCCTATTTTTTACCGAACCGTGTAGGTCAGGCGTGCCGTAACGAGCCGTCCGAGTTGCGGCGAACCGATGTACTCGCGGTGTTCTTCGTTCAACACGTTCTGAGCCAACACGTCGAGGCGGAGGCCCGGCATCGTCCTCGAAAAGTCATATCCCGCGCCGACGTCGAGCAAGAAGTAGCTCTCGACTTCCCCCGAGTAGACGCCCGACCGCACCTGGAAATCCTTATTGTAGCGTCCTGCCACATTCACGGAAAAGCCCGAAGGATCGTTGTACGAGAATCCGCCCCGGAACTTATTCGTCGGTGCATTGAGGGATACGAAGCGACCGGTACCCGCTTCGTCAAGATCCTCATCGTCGAAGAAATCGTCGCTGACCCACGAGAAGTTACCAAACACACGGAATTTCCTGTTCGGGATCCATTCGACCGCCACGTCGGCTCCGTAATAATTGACTTCGCCGAAGTTGAGGTAGGTGAGCATGAGTTCCGGCGCACCGCCGGCACTGCGCTGCACATTTTCCTCCGGCTCGACGACGCCGTAGGGGGTTGTGGCCGAGGTCGTCACGACCGTCTCTACGATTCCACCGATCTGTTGCGCATTGAGCCCGAGCGCTGCGAGGTCCGCCCCCAGGATACCGGGAAGTGCCGCGCCGAGCTGGCCTGCTGCATCTGCCCCTCCAACGACGAGGGGCGTGATAATCTGCAACCCGCTGAGGAAGTTATTCTTCCTCGTGTAATAGAGATCGATGCCCACGACGAACTGATCCTGGATCAACCCTTTGTACCCGACCTCGAACGTGTTGGTGATCGTTTGCTCGATGGAAGGTGTACTTACGGCCTGGACGGACTGACCGCTCGTGCTGATCAAAGATCCTCCAACGACACCCGGAATCTTCAGAGCCGCTGCCGATAAGGCCCCCTTCACCTGAAGTGCCTGAGTGCCCGTGATGCCCAACTGGGAAAGCACCTGATCCAGGGTACCAGTTGCATTGGCGATACCCAGGCCGTATCCGTATAGCCCTGCCAGCGGAAGCTGCCCCAGCGGCACCCGCGACGGAACGCCAAGCTGGCTCAGGGCCCCGGCCAGAGGCGGCGTCAGGCTGACCAGCGTATTTGGGCTGAACGTGAACGGTTGCCAGGCACCCCGGCCCCGCACGCCGAACAAGCCACTATTGGATGAGGGCGGCGATACGAGCAAGTCCAGAAACAGGTTGACGCCCGCCGGCGTGGTGAAGGCACGATTGTACGTGGCACGGAAGCTGTTACGCGCATCGGGTTTGAAAACGAGACCCACACGCGGCGAGAATTGCACCTTCTCGATCACGTCGTCACGGTCGATCCGCCCTGTCAGAACCAGGTCGAATTGATCGGAGAGGCGGGTGTCGGATTGAATATAGGCCCCGATCTCCGTGAGTTGATCCAGGTCCTCATTCAGGCCGTGGATGGTTCCCTTTGTTTTGGGCGTTGTGACTTTGTAATCGGCCCCGATGATGAACGATTGCCGCCCGTCCAGCAGTGTCAGGTCGTACTGCCCCTGGCCGGTGAACTGCGTCGACTCATCGACGATGGCCGCACCGGAGCGATAGACGAACGTATCGCCTGCATCGTTTTTGTTCAGATACGCCTGGAGGAAAAGCGATCCTGACTGGAGACGAACCTGCCCGAACATGTTCCCGAAATTATCGATCTGATTCTCGCCCGTGTTGGCCTGGTTGATCTGCTTGATCGCCGAGTAGCCTCCCATGGCCGTGAGGGTGGTCGAGGGAGAGAAGCGGTACTGAAGCGTGGCCGTTCCGTAGGCTTTCCACGTGTCGTCGTCGCGCCCTTCTATCGCCCCGATCACGTTACCATCTTCATCCAGGCGTGACGGGGCGATGGCGTTCAGAATCACCGCATCATCCTCGTCATTAGGATCGAGTTCCCAGTCTTTGGCCTGGCTATAGTAGGCGACGACCTTGTAACCCAACTTGTCGTTGACGATACCGGCGTGACGAATCGATCCCTGGAAGGTCGTCTGCTGCCCACCGCCGATCATCACGGTCGTTCCGGGGTAGGTAAGGGCATCCTTTGTGATGAAGTGGATGACGCCCTGCTCCACGCCCGGGCCGTACAGGGCCGAGCCGGGGCCTCGCACCACCTCGACCTGCGCCAGATCGATGGGAGAAATCGGCATCCCGGAAAACTGATTGATGCCCAGGCTGGGCGTAACGGTTTGCCGATAATCGACCAGGGCGTAGGTCCGCGTCACGAACACCTCGTTGAAGCCCCGCAGGGTGACCTGATACCGGTCGACACCCGGCTGGGCGATATCCACACCCGTCATATTGCGCAGCGACATCACCGGCGACGGCACCGGGTCTTTCTCCAGTTCAGCAGCCTCCACTACCGAAATGGACGCCGGCGCATCCAGCACTTTCTCATTCTGCCGCGACGCGGTGATCACTACCGGGTTCAGCGTCAGGCCCGCTTCCAGCACGAAGTTTACCGTGCGTTGCTCGCCTGCGGCCAGAACCACATCGTTCATTTCCTGGTCCTGAAACCCGACGAATCGCGCCACGACATCATACGTCCCGGGCAGCAGGCCATCAATCACAAACCCCCCGTCGGATCCGCTGGCCGCACCGGCGACCATAGTCAGTGAGTTGGTCATGCGCACCACGACATTGGCACCGATCAAGGGTTCGTTCGAATCGGCTTCGACGACCGTGCCCTGAATCGAGGCTGTCTGTTGGGCGATGGCAGCACCGCACCACAACATGCCCAGACAAGCTGCAAGGAATAGCGTTCGTTTCATAAGGAACCTCCTTTGGTGGGATGGAGAGATTGTAGATCCGCAAACTCATGCTTCGAATATCCAATAGCAGCGCTTTCAGATCAAGTATATGTGTGTAAAAGCCATTATCCTTTAGGATGAGGCCGCGCCTTTGAACGGGACCTATCCGGCACTAGAGAGGGCTTCCCGTTCGCGCCGGACGAGTTCGCGGCGAAGAATCTTGCCCGAAGGTACTTTGGGAATCTGATCGATGAACTCAACCCGCCGCACCTTCTTGTATGGAGCCACATGGTCGGCAACGAACGCCATGATCTCTTCCTCGGTCGTCTGCATGCCCGGCTTGAGCACGATAAACGCCTTGGGGACCTCGCCGGCTTCGTCGTCGGGGCTCGGTATGACGGCAGCATCAGCCACGGCAGGATGCGACTGGACCACCGACTCAAGTTCGGCAGGGGCTACCTGGAGTCCCTTGTATTTTATGAGTTCTTTCACCCGGTCGATGATGAAGAAATAGCCGTCCTCATCGATGTACCCCACGTCGCCGGTGTGGAGCCAACCCTCATCGTCGATCATATCCCGCGTGGCGTCAGGTTTGTTATGATAGCCTTTCATGATCTGAGGGCCACGGATCCACACTTCGCCGGGTTCGCCGGGCGGCACGTCTTCATGCGTTGCTACGTTGACCACTCGGACTTCGGTGTTGGGAATGGGATACCCGATGGATGTGTTCTTGATCGTTGCATCTTTGGGCATGAGGTGGGTCACCGGGCTCGTCTCGGTAAGTCCATACCCTTGCCGCACGATGCACCCTAGCCGGTCGGCACAGCCCTGGGCCACCGCCTCCGGCAACGGAGCCGCTCCGGACACAATGTTGCCGAGGGCCGACAAGTCGTACTGATCGATGATCGGGTGTTTGGCCAACGCCAGTATGATCGGGGGGACGAGGAAGGCGGTTGTCACAGCATAATCTTGCATCAAACCGAGGAATTGCTCCAGGTCGAAGCGCGGCATCGTGACGATGGTATTCCCCGTACTGAGGGCCATGCTCATGATGACTACCATGCCGTAGATGTGATAGAACGGCAGGATACCTATCAGCACGTCATCCCCTTTCATCTCTTCCACAGCCAGTGTCTGCGAGATGTTCGCCACGAGGTTGTAGTGGGTTAACATCACGCCTTTGGGCAGGCCGGTCGTCCCGCTCGAATAGGGCAACGCTACCAGATCTTCGCGGGGATCGATGTCCACTTCGGGTGCTTCACCGCCGCCCTCTAACAAAGCGGCCAGCGGAGTGGCACCCTCCGCCTCCCCAAATACAAAAACCTCCTCGATACCGGAGGCTTCGGCTGCCTGGTGAGCGTTCTCAATAAACGTCGGGATCGTGATGAGATATTTCGCCCCGGAATCCTTCAACTGGTGGGTCAGTTCATCCACCGTGTAGAGCGGGTTGGTCGTGGTAACCACACCGCCGAGTGAGATCACGGCATAAAAGATGATCGCATACTCCGGTATGTTCGGGCTATAGATATCAAAGACGTCGCCCTTACGAAAGCCGCGAGCTGCCAGAGAAGCCGCAACCTTGCCATATGCGTCCTGAAGCTGTCTAAACGTGAGCGTGCGTCCACTTGGGCCGTCAATGAGAGCGGGCTTGTCCAGCCATTGATCAGCATTCCGAAAAACGAACGACGGCAACGACATCTCCGGGATGACTATGTCGGGCAGAGGGCTATGGTGAATCATGGCGTTCTCCTTGGCTTGAAAGTATCCTGAAAAATGACGTAATGGAGCATTACGATTATCGGAAATAGACAGGCGAAATACCAGCCGAACGTGCAATTCAAACCCAACTGAGAGGACTTTTCAGGAACGACATCTCTTTTTGCTGAAAGTTGCAGGAATGTTGTAGAACGGTTCGAGAACAACTAACTTCGGATGCATTTTGCCTCCGGGGTTTTCTCTCATTTCGACAGCCAACCATGATGAATACGCTGATCTTAGGCATTGGTAACCTGTTAATGGGTGATGAAGGAGTAGGCATCCACGTCGTTCGCCGACTGGAAGAAAGCGCGCCCATGCACAACGTGGACATCGTCGACGGAGGCACCGGCGGATTCCATCTGTTGGGATTCTTTCAAAACTATGAACGGGTTATACTGGTGGATGCCACGATGGACGAGCATCCACTCGGCACCATTCGACGGGTCCATCCGAAGTTTCTCAATGATTATCCTCCCACCCTGACAGCCCACGAAATCGGGCTACGGGATTTATTGGAGGCCCTCTATATGCTCGATACACAACCTCCAATCGTGCTCTTTACGATCACGATTGGAGCGTTTAGCGAGATGAGCCTGGAACTGTCGCCGGAGGTTCTAGCCGCCGTTCCGAAAGCAGCACAGGCTGTTGTAAACTATCTGGAATCCACCGTCTAAGTTGATCGAACCGTCGAATCATGTCGTTCCGGTCCGCAACGGTCCTGCTGTTCCTTTCAGCGACGCTCGCCTGGGGATTTCCCGCATGCACCCCTCGCAATGACAACGAGTCATTAGAACCCACGCTGCGTAGTATTCAGCGTAATGTGTTCAGCGTGCATTGCGCCCTCTCTGGGTGCCACGCTGGTAGCACGCCCGAATCCCAACTCAACCTGGAAACGGGCAATGCCTATGCAAACCTGGTTAGTGCGCCCAGTATCGGCTTTCCCGACCTGCTTCGCGTCGATCCCGGCCATGCGGAGCGGAGCTACTTGATCCGCAAATTGAAAGGGATTGAAATCGTCGGTGAACGCATGCCGCTGGGAAAAGCCGCGCTTCCAGATAGCATCATCCATGTTATCAGGGACTGGATTGATGCCGGGGCTCCCGGTGAGTAATTCTGTCCAAGCGCTCCCCCTGCGAGAATCATCCGCTTGGACACCCCCGGAAAATCGTGGGCGGAACGTGCAACTACCCATTACACGTTCCGCCCACGGTGCCATGCCTTCCATTAGCGGAACTCCTGGAACAGCTTTTTAGGGCTATATCAGGCTGGGGAAGTGGGCTCACTCGTAGGTTCCGAGAGGTGATCCACGGGGGGAACTACCTTACCTCCCGGCTCCTCTTTTGGCTTTTGCCTGACAAACTTCCACCCGCCAACCATCGACGATATGGTGCCTGTTGCCTCCACATAATCGTGAAACGCGGCCAGATATACGTGAACCACGAAAAACATCGCGAAGAACCACAGCATCATGTGATGCCATAAGCGGACGATGTGATCGCCGCCAAACAACGGCACCACCCAGGTGAACAGATCCACTAACCAGTTACTACTCATGGCCGTGTACATTCCGAATCCGGTAATCACCTGGAATAAGAAGGCCAGGAAGACAATGGCATACGTCAGCCCGGCCAGGGCATTATGCCCAATGGAAAACGTGGCACCTTTCCAGATTTGCAGGACATCCATTCGCAGGACATCCCGGATCTCCCGCCACTGTTCTTTCTTCAGAGGCAGAAAATTCTTGAACCGCACATGCTCATTGCCTGCGAACCCCCAATACAGACGGAGGATGGCAACAGCAACCCAGACGTATGCGGTGAGAAAGTGGATAAACCGCACCGTGCCGAACCAGTATTGCTGCGACGCCTCGGCCGCACTACTGATGGCCAGCGGATTCCCCATTAAATACCCTGTAACAGCCAGGACGACTACGCACAGCGCGTTGACCCAGTGAAAAAGACGCACCGGAAACTCCCATACGTAGACGTAAAACCGCAGGTGGTAGCGGTGGGCCGCTTGTTCCAGCTTATCCATGTCCGACCCTCCTAGACTACTTTGATCTGGTTGAGATGTTTGCCCTCCGGGTCATACAAGTGGACGGCACAGGCCAGGCACGGATCGAACGAATGGAGCGTGCGAAGAATCTCCAGAGGCTGATCTGCGTCGGCCATCGGTGTGTCCAGCAGGGAGGCTTCATAGGAAGAACGCTGGCCCATCGCATCGCGTGGCGAAGCGTTCCAGGTCGTCGGAACGACTAACTGGTAATTGTCGATCTTCCGGTCTTTGATGACGATCCAGTGTGCCAGAGCGCCGCGTGGCGCTTCGGTCATACCGACCCCTCGTGCCTCTTGCGGCCAGGTTTTGGGCTCCCATTTCTGCTTGTCGGCAGTTCGGGTATCCCCGTTCTTGATGTTCTGCAGTAGCGTGTCGTAAAACTCCTTCATCCAGTGGGCGGTCAGCCGGGTCTCAAGACCTCGGGCTGCGGTACGCCCCAGCGTGGAGAAGAGGGCCGTGACCGGAGCATTCAAGCGTCCCAGCGCTTCGTTGACGACTTCCTGCACGTCTTCGCGCCCCGACGCATACCCCACCAGCATGCGCGCTAGCGGCCCGACTTCCATCGGGTTGTCTTTCCAACGAGGCGTCTTCAGCCAGCTATACTTACTCTCGACGTTGAGTTGGTCGTACGGCGGCTGAGGGCCGGTGTAATTGAGTTCGGTCTCGCCTTCCCACGGATGCAACGATTGATCGTCCCCGTTCTGGTACTGATACCAGGAATGCGCGATGTACTCCTGCACCTGATCGGCATCCTCTCCCAGCACTTCGTGGACTTCGTTGAGATTCCGTCCCAGAATGGCCCCGCGAGGGAATTTGAACCGCTCAGGGTCGTTGTAGCCATTGGTGGGCAAGTCGCCGTAGGCGAGGTAGTTCTCGAGGCCACCGCCGATGCTGAACCACTCCGGATAGAACGAAGCCACCGCCAGCAGATCGGGCAAATAGACCTGCTCAACAAAAGCGATGCCCTCATTGATGAGCGAGCCGATGTAGGCCAGCCGCTCGGCGTTCAACGCATTGGAATCTTCGATGTTGATGGCGCAGGGTACCCCGCCGACCAGATAGTTGGGGTGCGGGTTCTTCCCGCCGAGGATCGTGTGGATCTTGACGATTTCCTTCTGCCATTCCAGCGCATCCAGGTAGTGGGCCACCCCGATCAGGTTTACTTCCGGCGGCAACTTGTAGGCCGGATGCCCCCAGTACCCGTTGGCAAAAATGCCTAGCTGGCCGCTCCCGACAAAGTTCTTCAGCCGGGTTTGAATGGCACGGAAGTGAGAGGCCGAGTTTTTCGGCCAGGGAGAGAGGCTCTGTGCAATGCGAGCCGCCTCATCGGCATCGGCGTTTAACGCGCTGACGACATCCACCCAGTCGAGTGCGTGCAAATGATAAAAATGCACGACGTGGTCATGGACGTATTGCGAGCAGAACATCAGATTTCGGATCAATTCCGCGTTGGGCGGAACGGTGATGTCCAGCGCATTCTCGACGGCTCGTACCGAAGCGAGGGCATGCACCGTGGTGCACACGCCGCAAACACGCTCGGTAAAAGCCCACGCGTCGCGCGGGTCTCTGCCGCGCAAAATGATTTCGATGCCCCGCACCATCGTACCGGAGGAATACGCATCGGTAACCCTCCCGTTGGAAACCTCGGCTTCGACCCGGAGGTGCCCCTCAATACGCGTGACGGGATCGACAACGATTCTAGCCATGAAACTCCTCCTAGTCGGTCTTTTGGTTCAAATCCTCTTCCGAGGCGCTCTTCGTGATCTCTTCCTTGATCAGCTTGCGTTTGCGGACGTTCGTTGCGATGGCGTGTGCCGCGATGCCGCCCACCGTAACCGCTCCAACAGCCAGGCCGATCTTGTCGGCGTTGCTCTCGATGCCGAACCCAGGGAACGAAGCAAGGTGCTGATAAAACGGTCCCTTATCCCAGAACGCCTCCTCACTACATCCGATGCAAGGATGCCCGGACTGAATCGGGTAGCTGGTGCCGTTATTCCAGCGCATGATCCCACACGAATTGTAGGTGACCGGTCCCCGGCAGCCAAGCTTGTAGAGGCAGTAGCCTTTGCGGGCATTCTCATCATCGAACGACTCTGCAAACAACCCGGCGTCGTAATAGGGACGGCGGTAGCAGGAATCGTGCACACGCTTAGCATAAAATGCCTTGGGGCGGCCCAGACCATCCAGTTGCGGCAAGCGACCGAAGGTGAGAACGTGCACCAGCACTCCCGCCATGACCTCGCCGATGGGGGGGCACCCCGGCACCTTAATGATGGGCTTGCCCGAGAGCACCTTGTGAATGGGGGTCGCCTTGGTGGGATTGGGTTTGGCCGATTGCACGCACCCGTTCGAGGCGCAGCTACCCCAGGCGATGACGGCCATGGCTCCTTCCGCCGCTTCCGTGACAATGTCCAGCGCCGTCCGGCCCCCGATGCAGCAGTACACGCCGTCTGCCGCCGTTGGCACGGAGCCTTCAACGCAGAGGATGTAATTGCCGTAGTGGTTTTCCATCGTGGCACGCAGGGCTTCGTGGGCCTGGTGCCCCGCTGCCGCCTGTAAGGTCTCCGTGTAATCCAGTGAGACGTTGTCCAGGATGATATCGGCAACGATGGGGTGCGACGTGCGGATGAAGGACTCGCTACAGCACGTACATTCCTGAAAGTGGAACCAGATCACAGGCTGCCGCGGCGTCGTCTGCATCGCATGGACCACCTTCGGTATGCTGGCGGCCTCCAGCCCGATGAAGGCGGCCATATACGAGCAGAACTTCATAAAATCCCTGCGCGAATACCCTCGCTGCTGCATCTTTTCCCAGTAGGTAGGCTGCTCTTTTTTAGCCAACTCTGGGAGTGTTGGAAAACCAAACATCTCTTCCATAAAGCGCCTCGTCGAGAATAAGGGGGTGTGGTGGGAATCCGACATGGAAGGTGCTTCGAGCTACAGGAACTCGCATCACATGCCGGACTAAGTAGACCTGGGTAGATGAATGTAGCGTGAAAGGACCTTACGATCCTGTAAAGGAATCACTGTATATCTTGTGGGGAAAAACCCCACAGCTTGAATTCGATCCCCGGCGTCTCTTTTCATCAAATGCCCAGAAACATAACCATCAAGCCCGTCCCTGCGATTACCAGCCCGGCGATGACATGGCCGACGTGATGGTTGATGCGCGTTATTTTGAAAAAGTCGATGCCGATGTAGACGAGCAGCGCCTGTCCCACCATCATGCCCAGGGTGATGAGACCGAACAGGCCAGACACTACGAACACCGCCTCCCATCCGTGCGCCGCCGAGACGAACATGAGCGGAATCAACGGTTCACACGGCCCAAGCACGAAGATGGCGACGAGCGCCCAGATGGTCACGGCCCGTTTGGGATCGACGGGGCGATGGCGATGCCGGCGCATGTGCTTCAGTCCCCAGACGGCATACGCCAGGCCAAACCCGATGAGCAGCAATCCGGCCACTTCCGCACGCTGGGACTCCACTGCTTCCAGGCCGGTCAAACTGAATCCCAGGAGCAAGCCGATGGCCCCGATGAATACTGAGGATCCCACATGCGCAATCCCGGAAACCAGCGTGACGCCCACGAGCTTTGTCTTTGACCACTGCTGGGCACGGCCAATGCTCACGAACGGCACCCAGTGATCTGGAGCAAGCGCGTGGACGACCCCGATGGTTACCGTCGACACGATCAGCACGGACAATGATGTTACGTCCCCCATATTCTTCGTTTGTTTGAGCCTAACATATTCTGGGTAATTGCTCACCGACGAGCATGTCCACGATCCGCCAGCCACCGATGGCCGTCCGCATCGACACCATGCCCGGATGGTCGGCAACGACATCGCCGATGATGACGGCGTCGCGGCCCAGTGGATGCGCCCACATGGCGTGTAGCACTGCCTCGGCCTGCTCCGGTGCAACGACCGCCAGCAGCTTACCTTCGTTTGCTACGTACAGGGGGTCCAGCCCCAGAAACGCACACGCTCCCGCCACCGCCGGCTGGACCGGAATCCGATCTTCCTTGATGCGGATGCCTACCTTGGAGGCAGAAGCGAACTCATTCAACGCTGCCGCCACTCCCCCACGCGTTGGATCTCGCAGGGCGTGTACGTCACTCCCTCCAATGTCCAGGATGTCGGCGATGAGCCCGTTGAGCGGAGCCGTGTCACTCTGGATGGAGGTTTCGAAGGCCAGTCCTTCCCGGCGCGAAAGAATCGCCATCCCGTGTTCGGCAATACCCCCGCTCAAAAGCACCTGGTCGCCGGGTTGCAGGTTGTGGGACGACACCACGAAATCATGCTCCACGATGCCTATGCCGGTCGTGTTGATAAACACTTTGTCGCCTTTGCCCTTGTTGAGCACCTTGGTGTCACCGGTGACGATGGTCACTCCGGCCCGGTCGGCTGCTGCCCGCATCGACTCGACGATCCGGCGCAACTCGTCCAGCGAAAAGCCTTCTTCCAGGATCATCCCGACGCTTAGGAACAGAGGCCGCGCACCGCTCATCGCCACGTCGTTGACCGTGCCGTAGACCGCCAATTCTCCGATATTACCGCCCGGAAAAAACAGGGGATCGACCACGAAAGAATCGGTGCTGAACGAGAGTTGGCTGCCATTGAGCGAAAGCGTTGCGCAGTCCTCCAAACGGTTGAGATGGGGATTGTCGAAGGCCCACACGAACAGCTTGCCGATGAGATCATTCATCATCTTGCCGCCGCTTCCGTGCCCCAGTTGAACGGTGTCGTGCGCGGTGATGGGCAGCGGGCACTGTCCGAATGCTTCCGTAGCGATGGTGTTGTTCATGGCTGTTTCTCCTCTCTAAACCGCCAGCATCTGGTGCCGATGATAGGCATGGTAGGCCGAACAGGCCCCTTCCGTCGAAACCATCGTCGCGCCCAGCGGCGTCTGCGGTGTGCATTGCTTGCCGAAGGCGGGGCATTCGTAGGGCTTTTTCAAGCCTTGCAAGACCTCCCCGCTGATGCATATGTCCGGCTCGTCAACGTCGATGCGGCCCAGATCAAACTTGTGCTCGGCGTCGTGGGCCCGGAACTCTGGTCGCAGACAAAAACCGCTGGCCGGGATTTCCCCGATGCCGCGCCATTTTCGATCCGACACCTGGAACACGCGCCCGATGAGGTCTTTGGCGGCCCGGTTGCCCTCCCGCCGGACGGCTCGCGAATACTGATTTTCTACACGGGCCTCCCCCCGTTCCAGCAATTGCACTACCATCAGCACCCCTTCCAGTATGTCGACAGGCTCGAAGCCCGTCGCCACGATGGGCACATTGTATTGCTTCGCTATGGGTTCATATTCCTCCCACCCCATCACCGTGCAAACATGCCCGGCGGCCAGGTAGCCCTGCACCCTGTTCTGCTCCGAACGCAGGAGGGCCGTCATGGCCGGAGGCACCAGTACGTGCGAGACGAGCACCGAGAAGTTGGTGAGTCCCTCGCGGTGAGCCTGCCAGACCGCCATTGCATTGTTTGGAGCCGTGGTTTCGAATCCGACAGCAAAAAAGACCACTTCTTTATCCGGATTCTCACGCGCCATCTTCACCGCGTCCAGCGGCGAATACACAATCCGCACATCGCCGCCTTCCGACTTGACCATGAACAGATCCTTCTCTGAACCGGGCACGCGCAACATGTCTCCGAACGACGTGAAGATGACGTCAGGTCTAGAGGCGATAGCGATGGCTCTATCGATGAGTTCGAGGGGGGTCACGCAGACTGGGCATCCCGGCCCATGCACCAGTTCAATCTCCTTCGGCAGAAGCTGGTGAATACCGTTCTTGATGATCGAGTGGGTTTGTCCCCCGCAGATTTCCATGATCACCCAGGGGCGGGTGGTGACCTTCCTGATCTCGTCCAGGATGCGCCGGGCGATGGCGGGATTGCGGAATTCGTCGAGATATTTCATGGCTTCCCCTCCGTCTCCGTTCGGCCGTTGTGTTGATCGTCGAGAGGCATGCCGAAGATGTCGGTGCCTTCTTCGGCGGCGGCCTGCACCATTTCGTCCCACAGGTCCAGCGTTTTTTGCGCCTCTTCCTCATCGAGTACGTTGATGGCAAAGCCGGCATGCACAAGCACGTACTCGCCCAACTGTGCGTCCGGCACGTACTCCAGGCAGGCCATATTCACCGTGCCGGAATAATCGACCCGGCCCATCTTCAAGCCGTGATCGTCGTACACTTCGATTAGTTTTCCTGGAATCGCCAAGCACATGGCAGCGTCCCTCTTTCAGCTTGTTATGGATGTCTCGTCCTCACGATGATCGCTCATCGGTTCGCCAGCATGGCGTCGGCCACGACCACCTGTCCGAGCGCCAGGCCGCCGTCGTTGGTGGGTACGTTCGAATGCGCCAGTACCTCAAATCCTCTATCCTGAAGCCGTCTCACCAGCATGGTGAAAAGCTGCATGTTTTGGAAGACTCCTCCGCTCAACCCCACACGATGGAGACGATGTTGCTCACGAGCGGCCTCGGCAGCCCGGAGGAAAATCTCCGCCACGCTTCGATGAAACCGCGCTGCGACGGCACCAACGGGCACCCCCCTCCTGATGTCGGCAACCATGGCCTGAATCAAGGGTACCACCGGCAGCGCCCCGGACCCGACGACGTTCGCGAGCGCCGCCGAATAATGTTCTTCGACCGAGACATCTACCGCCATCTCCAGCGCGATGGCCGCCTGGGCTTCGTAGTTGATCTCGGAACAAAGCCCTACGAGTGCCGACGCCGCATCGAACAGCCGACCGCAACTTGAGGTTAGCGGGCTGTTTATCCGGCGATCAATCATGCGCTGAATGAGCGCGACTTCTCCGCGACGGTATGATTCCAGGAAGGGCAAATCCAGGGTGGTCATCTCCACGCCATAGGCCGTGTAGAGCACAGCCAGCGCCATCCGCCAGGGCTGTTTGATAGCAGCGGTCCCGCCGGGCATAGGCACCGGCTTCAGCCAGGCATGACGTTCAAAACCGCTCGCGTCGCCGACCAGCACTTCGCCGCCCCAGATCGTGCCGTCGAGGCCGTAGCCGGTGCCGTCGAGGATGATGCCGATGATCGGATCGTAGCAGCCGTGCTCGGCCATCACAGAGGCCATGTGGGCATGGTGATGCTGCACCCCGATACGCGGCATCCCTTCTTGCTTCATCGCCCACTTGGTCGAGAGGTATTCCGGGTGCAAGTCGTACGCTATGATCTCCGGCTTAATCCGGAGTATACGTTCCAGATGATCCACGCTGTTTTCGAAAAACGCAAGCGCAGACGGGTTATCGAGGTCGCCGATGTGCTGGCTCAAGAACACCTCTTTTCCGCGTGAAAGCGCGACGGTATTCTTCAATTCGCCCCCGCACGCCAGGATACGCTTCCGCGTCGGTTTTGCGAGAAAGATCGGGGCCGGGACGTAGCCCCGAGACCGCCGGAGCAGGCGCGGTTTCCCGAGCCCCTGGCGCACGATGGAGTCGTCGCAGCGCTGGAGAATGTCGCGGTCGTGCAGCAGAAAATAGTCGGCCAGCGATGCCAGCCGTTCCAGCGCTTCGTCGTTTCCGATGGCGATGGGTTCCTCAGTGAAGTTGCCGCTCGTCATCACCAGCGCATCGAACCGCCCCTGCACCAGGAGGTAGTGCAACGGCGTGTAGGGCAGCATGAATCCAAGGTACCGTTGGCCTGGAGCCACGGACGGCGCGAGGCCGTGCCCTGCGAGGGCCTCAAGCAATACGATGGGCCGCGTGTGCTGCTCCAGTAGTTTCTCTTCCTCGGGACTCACCTTGCAAAAGCTGCGGACGCTTTCCACATCCGGGGCCATCAACGCGAACGGCTTTTGCGCCCGGCCCTTGCGGCGGCGCAATGTCTGCACGGCCTCGTCATTGCGAGTATCTACAACCAGGTGGAATCCACCCATCCCACGGATGGCGACCACAGCTCCCTTCCGAAGCATTGCGACCACCTCTTCGATAGGATCCTCCACGTCCAAGCGACGGCCGGCGTTGTCATGAAGAGCCACCTGAGGACCACAAACCGGGCAGGCGTTGGGCTGTGCGTGGAAGCGACGGTTTTCCGGATTGTGGTACTCACGGTCGCAATCAGGGCACATCTCGAACACGCGCATCGAGGTGTAGGGGCGGTCGTACGGGATGCCCTCCACGATGGTATAGCGCGGACCACAGTTGGTGCAATTGATGAAGGGATACCGATAGCGGCGGTCGCAGGGATCGAAGAGTTCCTTAAGACAGTCCTCACAAATACCTACATCGGGGGAGATCAGTGTCACGGGCAGAGCGTCCCGCTGACTGGCCCGGATCACAAACTCACGGACCCCGTCCGGCACCACATCCTTGAAACAAACATCGACGATGCGAGACAAGGGCGGGGCTTCCTCCCGCAACCGGGCACAAAACCGTTCGATGTCTTCGGACAGCCCTTCGACTTCAACACATACGCCGTCGCCGCTGTTGTTGACGAAACCGGCCAGTCCACATTGCCGGGCCAGACGGTACACAAAGGGCCGAAAGCCGACCCCTTGAACGATCCCGTTGATGTCAATCCGCCGACGCCGAACGGCTATGTGGTCGATCTCTATCATGTCCGCGATCAGGGTACCATGCTCAGGATATAAGGGCCGTTTCTTTCGCCACGAGGCTTTTCAGCCAGTCATACCACGCCGCCAGTCCTTCTCCTGTTCGACAGGACACCTCGAAGATGCGCAGGTCGGCGTTGATACTGAGCGCATGCTTCTTCACCCGTTCGATGTCGAAATCGGAGGTGCCCAGCAGGTCGATCTTGTTGATCACCATGATCGAGGAACGCCGAAACATGCCGGGATATTTCAGCGGTTTGTCGTCGCCTTCCGTGGTGCTGATGAGAACGATCTTCATGTCTTCCCCCAGATCGTAGCTCGATGGGCACACCAGATTGCCCACATTTTCGATGAACAGCAGATCCAATCGGCCTAAGTCCATCTTAGGAAGGACCCCCGCGATCATCCGGGCATCGAGGTGGCAGGTACCGCCCGTTACGAGGGCATGCACCATCTCCCCCCCGGCACGTTGCAGGCGGTCGGCGTCGTTCTCCGTCTGCACGTCGCCGGCGATCAGCCCGATGCACAGCTCGTCTTTCAGGGCCTCCAGTGTTCGTTCGAGCAGGCTGGTCTTCCCCGACCCCGGCGAACTCACAAAGTTGAGCGCGACGATGTGCTGTTGTTTGAGCCGGGTGCGAAGCTCTGCAGCCAGCCGGTCGTTTTCAGAAAGGATCTTCTTCTTGAGGTCTATTTTCAGCGCCATAACTCTTCGTGTTCGTTGCTACGGTTCGTTGGTGACCACGTCTTCGTCTTCTATTTCCAGGTAGGCGATGTCCAGTTCGTATCCGTGGGTCACGTCAATCTGTCCGGACTGGCACGTGGGACAGCAAAAGAAGAAATGCTCCACCTCGAAGCTCCTACCGCACGCCTTGCACCGCCCACGCACCGGGATGTGTTCGATGATCAGCCTGCAATCAGCCAGGGGGGTTTCTTTGATGATCGCCTCGAAGCAGAATTGCAGGGCATTGGGCAGCACGCCACTCAACGCGCCCACCTGCACGCCAACTTCGCTGACGACCGGGAGGTTTTTTTCCGTCATCTCTCGCTGCACCGCATCCAGAATGGACTGCGCAATGGAAAGCTCGTGCATTACTCAACAGGTTCTTTGTGCCCGAAATGCGTTTGACCTTCCCTTTTCAATTAGGGAATAATATCCCTATCGATGCTGTAGGGGATAAACTTATCCTCAAGTAAGGGATCCCCCCACAACGCCTGTCAGGTTATCCTCCCGACATACCTCCTTTCAGCCCCTCGGAGGTGTAGAAAAGGAACGCTCTCAAGATTATTAATTCGGTTC